>JBNJEE010000145.1:0-6158 GCA_051745525.1 Methanobacteriota archaeon
GCGCCGGACGCGACCACGAGCGCGACCGCGACGAGGAACGCGACCGCGGCCCGCGCGTTGCGGTCGGAGCCGGTCCGCGCGGCGAGGCGATCCCGGAGTCGCGGGAGCGCCCCAGCCGCGGCCGCGACGCAGAGCCCGCCGAACACCGACAGCGGGACGAGCAGATCGAAGTGGTAGAACGGGCCGAACAGCGCCGCGAGCCCGTCGGTCGGGTCCGACAGCGTCGCGAGCGCGTTGTGCGTCCCCCAGAAGAAGAGGTTCCCGACGACGACGGAGACGGCCACGCCGGCGAGGAGCAGCGCAGCGAGCCGCCGAAACGACGGCGAGCCACTGCGAGCGGCCGCCGAAGCCCCGCCCTCAGCGACCGCCGAAGCCCCCCCGGCGAGGTCGCCGCCCGCGCGCCACCGCCGGACCGCGACCGCGCCGCCAACGAGCGCGAGCAGCGTCCCCAGCGGACCGCCCGCGACCCACCGCGTCGCCAGCTCCCACAGCGCGTAGCCGTTCGATTCGAGCGCCAGCGCGGGCGTGTACTCCACCGAGTGCCCCAGAATGCGCCGCTCGCCGAAGCCCGGCCCATCCATCGGCGCGAACGCCTCGTAGGGGAAGGTGAGCGGCGACCCCGTGACGCGGAGGTTGTACGCGAGCGTCACGCCGACGAACAGCGTCCCGAACAGCGCGGTCAGCCCGTGCCTCCGGACGGGGCCGGGAAGGGACGAGCGCTCCGGGCTCCCCAGCCCCTCGGCCGCGACCGCCGACCCCACGCGCCACAGCGCGTGGACGATGAACGGCGCCGCGAACAGCACCGCGGTGAACGGGCGCGCGAAGAACGCGACCCCGATCCCGACGCCGGCGACGCCCGCGGCCGCGGTCGACCCGTCGCGGACGCTCCGGAGGTACGCGACCGCGAACAGGAGGTTGAAGAACGTCGTGGGCGCGTACGGGAGGAACGTCGCGCCCGTGAGGACCGCCATCGGCGACGCCGCGAACAGGACGGCCGCGGCGAGCCCCGCCCGCCGACCGACCGTCATCCCGCCGAGCAGGTAGACGAGCGCGGTATTGCCGGTCGCGATCGCCGCGAGCGTCACCCGCGGTTCGTCGAACAGCGCCATCGATACCGCGTACGTCGCGGACGGGACGGGACTGTACTTCGGGTAGAGCCGACCGCCGTCCTCGACGAAGAACCACGGGTGAACGGCGTCCGCGAGCGCGCCGGCGTGGAACTCCAGCTGGCCGCCGAGAAGGAGCGCGGCCTGCGTGAGGTAGACGCCCTCGTCGTGGTTCGCGGAGTGGTGCGAGAACAGGGTCGCGGCGACCGCGAACGTCAGGATCCCCGCGGCCAGCGAAACCGAGACCGCGGCCGCGGTCGTCCGGTCCGCGCGAGCGAGGCGCTGGCGGGACCGGGCCGCGAGCCGTGCGAGGAGCGAGGGATCGGGACGAGGGAACACGGAACGGGTCGCGTCAGATATCGACGCCAGCCTCGCGCATCAGGTCGACGGTCGCCTCCAAGTCGGACAGCTCCGTCAGGTCGACGTCCGGCACGTCGAGCTCGTCGATCGTCGGCAGGTCGCCGACCGGCTCCACGTCGGGAATGAGCGGGTACTCGAACGTCGAGCGCGCGAAGTAGTCCTGCGCCTCCGCGGACAGCAGGTGCCGGACGAAGTTCCCCGCGAGCTCGGCGTCGGCGGCGCTGTCGACGACCGCGGCGCCCGCGACGTTGAACACCGCGCCCGCGTCGCCCTCGGTGAACGCGGTGTCGATCGTCGCCTCCGGGCTCCCGTCGAGGACGCGCTGGATGTAGTAGTGGTTCGCGAAGCCGGCGTCGACGGTCCCGTCGGCGATCTCCTCGCAGACGCGGAACTCGTTGTTGTACGCGACGGCACCGGCGTCGACGACGGCCGCGAGCCACTCCCGAGTGGCCTCGTCGCCCTCGAGGATCCGCATCGCGGTGACGAACGCCTGACAGGAGCCGTAGGAGGGCGCCCACGCGAGGTTGCCGTCGAACTCCTCGGGGAACGCCATGATGTTGTCCGGCACGTCGGCATCGTCGTACTCGCCGCTGTTGTACGGGACCGTCCGGGCGCGCCCGGAGGTGCCGATCCACTGGTCGGTCCGGAACTCCTCGCGGACTAGCTCGGCGACGTCGTCGGGGATGGCCTGGGTGCGCCCCTCGCCGGCGAGGGCGCCGAGCGACCCCGCGTTCACCGAGTAGAACACGTCCGCGGGCGACCCCTCCCCCTCGTTGAGTATCGAGTTCACGTGGTCGGTGGAGGAGGCGTATCGGACCTCCAACTCGAGGTCCGGGTACTGCTCGTCGATGTACTCGACGAGCGGGCCGACGAGGAACTCGTTTCGGCCGGAGTACACCGTCAGTTCGCCGGAGAGGTCGGGCATATCGGCGACCGGGGTCCCGCCGGGGAGGCCGCGCCCCTCCCTGCCGGAGCCGATCTGCCCGATCGACGCCTCCGAGCCGCCGTCGCCGGCGTCGTCGTCGTCAGTTCCGTCGCCCGTACAGCCCGCGAGGCCGACCGCTCCGACCGCGCCGGCGCTCGCGAGGAACCGCCTGCGGTTCACGCCCGTCTCGGTGAGATCGTGGTTCGTCATGTGTTTTAGGCTTGCCTAAATGGGTTTAGTCGTATCGGTTCAGTCGTCCGCGACCGCCGGCGTCCGGCGGATCGCGTCGAGGCAGTCGAGCCAGTCGCGCATGTACTCGCCGCAGTGGTTGAGGAACGCACCGTTGTTCCACGCCGAGAAGTCACCCTCGGCGAGCGCGTCGGCCATCGCGGCGAAGACGGCCGCAAACGAGTCGGCGTCGTCACCGGCCTCATCAACGACTTCCCAGACGTGCTCGTTCAGCTCCAACCCCGCCACCTCGTTCGTGAGGTCGTCGAACGTCGACCGCGGGGCCTTGTTGTGTTCACAAAGCGGGTCGCCGTTGTAGATCCGCCTGCCCAGCACGTCGCAGGCGCGCTTCAAGAAGAGCCCCGACCAGATGTCATCGAAGCGGCCGACGTCCCACTCGTTGTCGTCCATCGGCAGTTGGTAGAAGGCTGGGATCACCTCACGGCGGAACGCGAGGTTCATCGAGCAGACGGTGAGGTAGTTGCCGCGCGCCGCGACGAAGTCCTCGCCGAAGTCGGCGACGCTCGTCCGCGTCTGCGCCTGCCCCTCCAGGTCACCGTCCATCAGGATTCGGACCGCGTCGAGGTCGGGGACGTTCGTCCACAGGCCCTGCGAGGCGACGACCTCGCCGGCCTCGACCGCGACCGCGTCCGTCTCGACCGTCTCGTCCATCGCCGAGTACGGGTAGCCGCGGGGGTAGAGCCCGTGCTCGTCGGCGTTGTCGTAGAGGACGTTCACCCAGTCCTCGTCGGAGCCGACGGATTCGATCTCCCCGCCGAACGCGAGATTCTCCATGTGACGGCCGAAGTAGTCGGCGTCGTCGTGCGGGAGCGTGTCGTCGTCGATGAAGACGCCGTAGTCGAACGACTCGTCGGCCCACATGTACAGCAGGCCGAAACTCGTCTCGGCGTGACTCGCGGCCGGGACGACGTGACCGTACTCCGTGACCCCGTTGGCCGCGTACCACTCCTCGCGGCGGGTGCCGTCGAACACCTCGCCGGAGACGCCGAGGTCGTCGAGCATGGTGCGCATCTCGTCGACCTCACAGAAGCCCTCGGTGACGAGGACGAAGTGGAGCCGCGAGACGTCGAAGCCGTGCTCGCGGGCGTTCTCGACGTACGCGCGGACGCACTCGTACTCCCGTATCGTCGGGACGATCACGCAGATGTCCGGACCGTTGCTGTCTGAGTCGGTCGGGCTCATACTCGTTTATTTTTAGGCCGGCCTAAAAGCTTAGCGGTCCGCCGTCGACCGCGTCGCGGCCGCGTCCGGGTCCGGGTCCGGTTCGCCGGGTCCGCCCGTCACCGAGAGGTCGAACGCGGCCGCGACCGCGCCGCCCCCCGCGAGCGTGACGGCGTTTTTCAGCGCGTGGTCGAGCGCCGCCGCGGCGAGCGCGGTCTCGGCCGGGATCGGCGTCGCCGCGACGACGATGCCGGTGAAGGCGGCTTCGTACAGCCCGATCCCGCCCTGTGAGAGCGGCAGCACCTTCGCGAGGTTCCCGGCCGAGACGGCGAGGGTACCGACGACGAGCAGCGTCGCCGGGGCGACGCTCCCCCCGAACCCCCCGACGAGCGCCGCGAGGACGAGGACTGCCGTGACGACGTCCGCCCCCCACACAACGCCGCTCGCGAGCGACACCCGAACGAGCGCGCCCGCGTCCGCGGCGACGACGCGGACCGCAGCGCCGAAGCGGATCGCGGCGTCGATGACCCGCGAGAGCCGGGGTCCGTCGAACCGGTCGCGGAGCGCGGGCCCGAACCGGCTGTCGCTCCGGGCGACCGCGACGACGGCCGCCGAAAACAGCGCGGCCGCGAGGGCGATCCCGGCGGCGGCCGCGACCGCCCGCTCCGATCCGCTCGGGGCCACCGTCCGGCCGTCGAGGAGGAGGACCGCGAGCGCGGCGCCCCCGAGGACGCCGAGCGCGACCAGGTCGAAGGCGCGCTCGACCGCCAGCGACGCGACGCCGGTGGGGTACGGCACCTCGCGGCGGTCGTTCAGCAGGTACGCGCGCACTCCGTCGCCCGCCCGCGCGGGGACGATCAGGTTCGCAGTCTGGCTCGCGAATACCGTCGCCGTGAGGAACGCCGTGCGACACCGGTGGCCCGTCGGCGCGAGCAGGTCGCCGTACCGGCGGCCGCGGACCGGCCACGAGGCGAGGTAGACGGCGAGCGCCGCGGCAAGCAGCGCCGGGTCCGCGGTGACCGCGGCCGAGACGACCGCCTCGACGTCGAGGGTGCGGGCCAGCACCGCGCCGCCGACGGCGAGGACGAGGAGGGTTCCGACGACCGTCAGCGTCCCTCGAGGGAGTCGCTCGCGGAAGCGAATGAGGCGCTCACGGAGGCGAGCGGCGGCGATGCGCGGGTTCATCTGTTTGTTTAGGTCGCCCTAAAGAATATAACGCTGGCGGTTCGCGGAGGCGAGCGGCGGCGACGCGAACCGGTTCCGGGCCGGCGCAACACGTTTGTTCATGGAAATCGAAATACTACGCATGAACGTGAACGAGGCGGAGGCGGAGCCCGCAGACGACGGCGTTCGGATGTGGCTCGTCGAGCGCACCTACTCCGACGACGAGCAGAACATGGTGATCCTCACGTACGCGACGCCGGACGGCGAACGCTACTTCCGGAAGGAGCGCGCGCTCACCTCCTTCACCGACGTGCGCGACACCACGGCCGCCGTCGACGCGCCGCCGTCGAACGTCGGGAGCGTCGACGACCCCGACGACCGCGAGCGCTACGCCGCCGAAGCGACGCGGATGGCGCACGCTCACGACCCGGACGACGTGATCTGAGTCGCGTCCGGGCCCTCTCCGCCCCACTGCGGTCGGCCCACACACCCTTTTCACCGCGCGGTCCCAATCCTCGCCCGATGCGCGCGACCCTCGAAACGCTCGGCATCGCCCTCCTCGTCGGCGCCGCGCAGGCCGCGCTCGGCGTCGTCGGCCTCGCGGGGCTGTTCGCGCTGTCGACACCCGTCTCCGTCGCCCCGTGGACGCTCGTCACGAGCGTGTACGCGCACGGTTCCGTCGGCCACCTGCTGGCGAACGCCGTCGCGCTGCTGCTCGTCGGCCCCCTCGTCGAGCGCCGGACGACCCGCGCCCGCTTCCACGCGTTCGTGATCGCGACCGGGGCGCTCGCGGGCGTCGCGCAGGTGACGCTCGGGAGCCTGCTCGGCCCCCCGGCCGCCGTGTTGGGTATCAGCGGCGCCGTCTTCGGGCTCGGCGGCTACCTGCTCGCCGGCAACGTCGTGAGCGCGACGCTGTTAGACCGGGTTCGGCTCTCCCCGCGGGCCCAACTGCTCCTGCTCGGCCTCGTCGCCGTCGTCCTCACCGCGACGACCGCGGCGCCCGGCGTCGCGCTGATCGCCCACGCGACCGGCGCGTTCTGCGGGCTCCTCGCGGGGCGTGTCGGCCTCCTCGACGCGCGGTGAGCGGGGCGCGAACCCGCGGAGAGCGGGAGGCGACATCGCGGTGAGCCGGACGAATGGTACGTCGACCGCGAGCCGGAGCGACGGCGCCGCGGCTAGGTGTGGTCGAAAAA
>JBNJEE010000146.1:0-6139 GCA_051745525.1 Methanobacteriota archaeon
AACGCTGTCCGACGTCGAGTGGGTGTCGAACGGGGATTGGGGAGGACCGGGGTCGCGACCCCGGGCCGGACCGGATCCGGTCTATTGCGGTCCACCGCGAGGACGTGGCGAACGCGCTCGAGGCCACCCTCCGGAGCGACCGCAAGGTCGTCCTCCGCGCGACGCCGCCCTTCTCCGGGCGGATGCGCGCCCGCCTCCACGCGCTCGACGCGGGCGGCGGTGGAGGTAGTGGGGGCGAGACCGACGAGACGGACGCAGACGGTTCCGACGACCCGCCCGCACCGCTCCACATCGACCCTGGTGACCTCGTCGAGGACGTCCCGCCGTATCCGGAACCGGACGAGACCGCCGCGGAGCACCCGGACGTCGACCTCGAAACCCGGCGGGAGCGACACGGGGAGGCCGTCGAAGCGTGGCGCGAGCGCGTCCGGGAGCGCGTCGGCTCGTCGGTCGAAATCTCGGTCGACGGCGACGAACGCGAGGTCGACGTGGTCGCGCTCGGGTGAATCGCGCTCGAGTGAATCGAACCGGAAAGAAGAGTCCGCCCGAACTACAGTCGTAACCGCTCGACGGACGTGCCGGCGGCCTCGAAGTCGTCGTCGGTCGCGGCCGCGACCACGACGGTGTCGGCGTCGGTATCCGCGTCTAGGTCGACCTCGAACGCGCCGTCGTCGTCGGGGGTCACGAGGCGAGATGTCTTTCGGGTGTGAACCGCCACGCGAGCGGCGTCCGTCTCGCCCGCGACGACGACCGAGTCCTGGACGAACTCGGCGGTTGCGGTCAGGTCGGGACCCGCCGTGCGGTCGCGCTCGACGTAGCGGTCGCGGACGACGGTCGGCGTCTCGACCGGCTCGCCCGCGTCGACGCCGTGCGCCAGCCGGACGAAGCCGGCCATCGACCACGCGAGGGGGGTCGCCCCCCCGGTGCCATCGCCGAACTCCCAGCCGTACTTCGTCGGATGTTCGCGGTCCCACACCTGCTCGGGTAACATTAGCCCGGAGTTGCCGAAGCCGGCCATCGTCTCCAGCAGTGTCTCCGGTTCCAGCGCGTCCTCGTCGGTGCCGCCGAAGGCGTCCGGCCCGTCGGCGCGGGCGCGCAGCTCGTACTCGCCGCGCTCGCCGGTAAAGATGGGCCAGAGGCGCCCGCGGCCGTCGCCCGTGCCGGCCCACGGCGCGCCGGGGTCGCCGACAGCTATCTCGCCGTACGCGTCGCCGACGTAGCGGTACCAGGCGGCGCCGTGGGGCGTGTCCACCCGGATCGAGTCGTCGACGACCGAGACGGAGTTGCGGACGACCGGGTCGTCGGCGGGCTTGATCCCCAGCCGGACGAGTTCGAGGAAGCCGCCGTCGATTATCTCCCGCTCGTCGTACGTCGGGCCGTCGTTGGCGATGGTCCGGGGGCGGCCGGAGTCGGGGTTCCCGTCGGCCGTGATCCGGAGGTAGTACGGGGTCCGGTCGTGGCGATCGGTCCCGGTCGCGGTCGCACACCACTCCTCGACACGCGCCGTCCAGTCGTCGGCGAGCGCGAGCCACGCGAGCGCGTCAGCGCGGAGCGAGTCGGGCGAGTCGGCGCGCGCCGCGCCTCCGGCCCGGTCCCCGTCATCGCGCCGGTCGGCCTCCGCGTGGGCGAGCGCCGCACCGCAGACGAGGCCGGCGATCTCGGCCGCGATGCTCGACGGCGAGTAGCCGGCCTCCTCCTCCCAGCGCTCCTGGGCGGTCTCGGGGCCGTTCTCGGCGATGTAGTCGAGCGAGCGGGCCACTTGGTCGTAGGTGTAGCCCGCGTCGTCGAGCGTCACGCCGCGCTCGTACAGCTGCCACGCCATCACCGAGGGGAACCCGATGTTGTCCATCTGCTCGCCGCCCCACCGGGTCCGCCCGTCGATGTAGGTGTTCTGCGGGAGGAACCCGTCGTCGTCCTGCTGGGTGTTGTACAGGTACGCTAAGGCGTCGGCGCCGCGCTCGAGTTCGTCCATCTCGATCAGCGCCGTGAACACCTGATAGAGGTCGCGCGACCAGACGAAGTTGTAGCCGTAGCCGCGGTCCTCAGCGGCGTACTCCGTCTCGCCCCACGGCACCGAGGGGCTCGCGATCCCCGCCCCGTCGTGGGCCTTGTCCTCGACGGCCGCCAGCGTCATCAGCGCGAAGCGGTACTGCGCCGCGAGGTCCGGGTCGCCCGCGACCGAGTCGGGGAGGTCGCGGTCCGCGAGCCACGACCGCCACGTCTCGGCGTACGCGTTCGCGACGTCATCGAAGCCGCGCGAGATGGCGCCGCGGGCCTCGCCGAGTGCGGCCGCAGTGTCGCCCTTCTCGGCGAATCCGAGCGCGACCGTGTCCGAGACGGCGGTCCCGCTCCCGACGAGTCCGGCGAGGACGACGTTGCCGGTCGCCTCCGTGATCCCCACGCCGCGTTCTCCCTCGGCGAACAGCGCGTCGATCTCGTAGCCGCCCGCCGCGAGCGCGCTCGCCCAGTCGAAGCCGCCGGCGCTGTCGAGCGCGAGCGCGACCTCGAAGGGGTCGCCGTCGTCGTCGACGAGCTTGCCCGCATCGCGGTCGTCGTCGTCTTTGCGCGCGAGCAGGTGGTAGCCGTCGGCGTCGCCCACGCGGTCGCCGCGGTCGTTCGTGCCGACGTTCGTGATCGTCGTGTCGACCAGGGCGTACACGTCGTACTCGCGGCTCCCCTCGAAGCGGACGTCGGCGAGGATCGCCGTCCCGTCGGTGTCAACCGCGTACTCGACGGTGAGCGTCCAGGTGTGGCCGTGGCCGTCGCCGGTCTCGCGGATCGTCTGGACGTACGCGAGCGCGTCGTCGGCCGCCGGCTCCGTCGTCCGCTCGACCGTCTGCGTCGCCGAGACGTGACCCGTCTCGTCGAACGTGCGGATCGCGTAGCCGGAGTCGGGGTCGGCGACGAGGAAATCGAACGTCCGGACGTTCATCACGTCGATCCGGGGGAATCGCGCCTCGGTGAGCGCCCCTTCGGTGAGCGTGAACCACACTGGCACCGGCTCGTCGGCCTCGTAGTCTGCGGGCGTGCCGACGCCGAACTTCCGGCCGGTCGTCCAGTGGGGCGCCGCCTCGGGGCCGGTCTCGCGGTCGTGCGGGACCGGGAGCTCGCCGTGGCTCGCCAGCGTCACCGTCGCGTCGATCCGGAGCGCGTGCGACCACCCGATGGGGGTCGCGCTGTCGAGGTCGCCGTCGTCGAACGCCTGCTCCGCGAACAGCCCGGCCTCGTTGACGAAGGGGCCGTCGGGTTCACAGAGGGCGTAGAGGTCGCGGGCGTCCGCGAACAGCGGGCCGGCGGCCCCGCCGCGCTCCTCGACGACGCCCGCGAGCGTCGCCGCGGCGGTCGCGCCCCACAGCGTCGCGATGGACCACACCTTCGCGGCGCCCTGTTCGGCCGTGCGCCAGTCGTCGCCGGTGAATCTGACGAGCCCCTCCACCAAAGAGGTCTCACGATGGAGCGCGTCGATCGACTGCCGGACGTGGGTGTTGACGCGGTCGAGGAAGCGGTCGAATTCATTCGTCGCGACGGAGTCGACACCGGCGGGGCCGGAGCCGTCGGTCGCGGCCTCGTCTGGTGTGGCGGCGTCGCCCGCTTCGGACTCGTCGTCGAGCAGTGCGGCGTACTCGGCGGCGGCGGTCGCGAGCGCGAAGGTGCTGGCGTCGGCGCGGGCGTCTCGACTCTCGGCGCTGGCGCGCTGGAGGAACCGCTCCGTTTCCGGGTTCCACCGCGCATCGAGCCCCGACAGCGCCGCGTCCGCTGCGGCGGCGGCGTCGGCGCGGAGCTTCTCGGCGACCGGCGCGCGCGCCACCGCGGCGAACGCCCGGAGGTACTCGGCACCGGTATGGGTGAACCGGCCGAGCGCGTTCTCCCAGCAGTTCTGACAGCGGCGGGGAAGCCCGTCCGCTTCGGTCGTCTCCAAGAGAAACTCGACCGCGTCGGCGATCGTCTCGTCGATCCGGTCGCGCCACTCGGCGGGGAGGTCCGCATCGCGGCGCAGCGTCGCGAGGAAGGCGACGACCGCCGCGGGCTGGTCGAGCTGGTCGTTCGGCCCGGGCGTCGAGTTCGCGCCCTCGATCCGGGCGTTCGCCCAGCCGGGCGCGACCTTCCCGGAGTCGGCCCACACCCGGTGGGGCCACGAGCCGTCGGCGTCCTGCGTCCGACAGAAGAAGCTCGCGGCTGCGAGCAGTTCCTCCTCGGCGTCGAGGCCGAGCTCCTCGCTCGCGTCGAGCAGCGCGGTCGACACCGTCGCCTCGTCGCGGAACCAGGTGTAGCCGTAGCCGCCGGAGGTGGAGTAGAACGGGTCGAACTCCGGGGCGGCGATCCGACCGCCGGACTCCGCCGTGAGCAGGTCGAGCGCGCGGAGGTCGCTCGCGATCACCGAACGACGCGGGGCATCTTCGGGCACGTCGGGCCCGCGCCCGTCCGCGGCCTCGCGGAGGTCGTCGGCGTCGGGGTATGCAGTCGCGATGTTCGAGACTGCTTCGATGCGGCGCTGCCGGTCGGTCCCGTCGGTGAGCGCGTCCTTCGCGTCGTCGCCGGTGTCGCGCGCCGCCCGGCGGTCGACGACCGCGCGGCCGGCGAGCGTGACGCGCTCCGTGCGCCCGTCGCGCTCGAAGGGCGCGCGGACGACGACGTCCGGGGTGAGCCGCGAGTCCTCGCGGCGGTCGATTTCGCCGCGGTGCGGGAAGCTGTCGTCGGCCTCGCCGAGCAGTTCGGGGATCGTCCGCAGGCGCTGTCCGTGGGCGTTCGAAAGGCCGGTGGAGGCGGTGAGGAAGTCGTGTTCGGTCCGGTGGTACACCTCGACGACGCCGCCGTCGTCGGGGCCGGCCCCCTGATGGACCATGTTACCGACGCGGCCCTCGACCATGTCGGGCGAGAACGCGTAGGCGGCGACGAGCTCGGCGTCTGCCGGCGGCGAGCCGCGGAGCTCGACGTGAGTGAGGTGGGTGTCGCTCACGACGAGGTCGAACTGGTGGATGGTGTAGCGGCCGGCGTCGTACTCCGTCTCGACGAGGGGCGTGTCGCCGTCGTAGTGCTGGCGGGTCGTCTCGAGGTCGTCGAACCAGCGGACGCCGCGCCCGGCGGTTATCCCCATCCGAAGGCGGTCGGCGCCGCCGACCTCGGAGAGGGAGTACGAACAGTCGTGGACGGTCCCGTCCGGCCCCACGTGGACCAGTCGGCCGTCGTCGCCGGTGAACGCGCCGGCGGTCATCGAGTGCTCCGCCGGGTAGCGCTCCCCGCGCCGACGTTCGTGCTCCGTAAGGGCGGTACGCAGTCTCATACCCGCCCTGCGCCGGCCGGAGTAAAAGCCTTGACGACCGCGGCGGAGACCGCGCGACGCCGAGCATCGCTGCCTGAGGCGACGCCGAAACAAGAGCAACACCGAAGGCCCCGGGTGCCGATGGGCGTCACATGTACCACCCCGGACCCCCGCGCTTCCTCGCGACCGGCGAGCGGACGGAGCTGGCACCGAGAGACCCGAACCCGGATTCGCAGTACGCATGGCGCGTCGCCGACGCCCCGCCCGACAGCGAGGCGACCGTCGGCGACGACCCCGTGACCGAGTTCACGCCCGACGTCCCCGGACGCTACCTGATCGGCCTCGACGCGCCGGATGGCGACCACCTGCTCACCGTCCGCGCGTTCCCCGCGAGCTACGAGGGCGTCGACGTCGCGGGCGGGAGCGGCACCGCGATTCGCGACCGCGACGCCGACGACGCGCCCCGCGACTACGCCGCGCAAGGGCAACACGAGGGAGTCGGCCGACCGCGGGTCCGAGTCGACGCGAGCGTCGTGTTCGGCGGAGCCAATGAATCTGGGAGAGAGAGCGCCGGCGAGGCGGTGTTCACCGCAGTGCCGACGCCGAATCCGGAATCGACGCTCGACGCCGACGAACTCTCCGTGACGTTCGTCGTCGACGACCGAGACGTCGCGGCTGCGGTGGCCGACGGGCGCACGAACCCGCGGGACGCGCTTCGCGTGGATGAGGACGGCCGCGAGCTCCGCGTGCCCCTCGATGCGGTGCCGGAGCGGCTCCGCGTTCACGCCGTCGCGGTCGCGCGGGACCCGGGCGAGGACCCCCGAGTCAGTGTCGCCGACGCCGCAGCCGTGAAGCGCGTCGGCAGTAGCCCGTCCGCGG
>JBNJEE010000147.1:0-6133 GCA_051745525.1 Methanobacteriota archaeon
GGTTTCGGATCTGCTGCGCCAATTCCAACCCATTGACCTCGGGCACCCGGCCGGCCGGGCGGCCGCCCGCGACCTCGTCGCCCGCGGCCGGTCCGAGTTCCTCCCGGCCGACCCGCTCGCCTTCGTCGCCGACCAGTTCGACGCGCTCGCGGACGCGCCGGTCCGCCCCGGGGTCAACGTCCGGAGCGCGACGCCGGAGCCGGTCCGGGAGGCGGCCCGAATCTGCGCCGACCGCGGCGCGGTCTGCGAGGTCAACGCCCACTGTCGGCAGCCCGAACTGCGCGCGGTCGGCTGCGGCGAGTCGCTGCTCCGCGAGCCCGACCGCCTCGCGCGGTACGTCGCCGCTGCGGCAGAGACGGACGCGACGACGAGCGTGAAGGTCCGCGCCGAGGTGCCCGGCGTCGACCTCGTCGCCGTCGCTGAGACCGTCGCCGCCGCGGGCGCGGACTGGCTCCACGTCGACGCGATGGACGCCGAGCCGGTGATCGCGGACCTCGCGGCGGCGGTCGACGCGGCGCCCGCGCGCGGCGGGGGGGCCGCGCTCGCCGACCTGACGCTTGTCGCCAACAACGGCGTCCGGGGCCGCGAAACGGTCACCGAGTACGCCGGACACGGCGCCGACGCGGTGAGCGTCGGGCGCCCGACAGAGGACCCGCCGGTCCTCTCGCGCGTCGCGGACGCGGTGGAAGAGTGGCGGGCGGGACGGCTCCGCCTGCGCGGCGGCGAAGCGGGCCCCGAGCCGGAGGCCCGGCTGTGACCCGCGACGAGCCCGCTGAGGCGGACGTGGCCGGCGCAGGCGCGACGGAATCCCCCGCCGTTGCGACCGACCCTGTAGACGACGCGACCCTCGCGCTCCTGGTGGAGGTCGCCGGCACGCCGAAGCCCGGGAACGTCGACCGACGCCGCGACCTCGACGACCTGCGGTTCGAGGCGTTCCTTGGCGGCGCCGTCGGCGCGCGGCGGGGACTCGAACTCGCGGCCGGACGCGGTAGCAACGCCGCCGACCCCCCCGCGATCGGCGAGGCGTTCGAGCGCGCCGTCTCCGGGATGGCCGCGCGCGCCGGGACGAACACGCAGTTCGGCTGTCTGCTGCTCTTGGTTCCGCTGGTCCGGGCGGCCGCGGACCCCGACCGAGAGCTCACGCCCGCCGGCCTCGACGCGGTCTGTCGCGCGACGACCGTCGACGACGCCGTCGCGTTCTACCGCGCGTTCGAGGCCGTCGACGTCGCGGTCGGCGACCCCCCGACGGGGGCGGCCGACCTCGACGTGCGCCGCGGGAGCGACGCCGAGTCCGCCCTCCGCGAGCGCGAGATGACCCTACGAGACGTGCTGGCGCTGTCCGCGGAGCCGACCGGTCCGGAGTCTCCAGAGGACCCGGAACGCGTCCCCGACCGCAACGCCGCCGAGTGGACCGAGGGGTTCCCGCGGACGTTCCGCGCGGCCGAGTGGATCCTGTCCGACGAGGGGGCGCTCGCGGACCGCGCCGCGCGGGCGTTCTTGGGGCTGCTCGCCGCGGAGCCGGACACCCTCGTCGCGTCGACGCGGGGGGCCGCGACCGCCCGCGAGGCGAGCGGACGGGCGAGGGCGCTTCTGGATCCGGGCGGGAGGAACTCGGACGGCCCGGTCGGGGACGTTGACGCGGTCGACGCAGACGCCGTCCACGGCGCCGACCTCGAGGCCGCGGAGTCGCTGGCTGAGGCGTTCGTCGCCGAGGGGGTCAACCCCGGCACGACCGCCGACCTCACCTGCGCGGCGCTGTTCATCGCGCTCCGGGGCGGCGCGGAGGTGGCGCCGTGAGAGACGAGCGGCAAAAACACCTCGGCGTCGTCCCAGACGGCTGGCCGGTCCCGCTCCGGGGCGTCACCGAGTCTGTCGTGACGACGCTCGGACCGAACGACCGGTGGAACGTCGCGGCGCTCGGGCTTCACGCCCCGGACAGCTCCGAAGGAGCCGTCGCCGCGCGCACCTACGGGCGCACCCGAACGTGGCGGAACTTCACCGAGCGCGGTGGCGGCGTGGTCCAGTTCACCATCGACTCGCGGACGTTCGTCGACGCGGCGCTGACGGTCCGCGAGGTCGACGAGCCGGTCCTCCCGAGCGCCGACGCGTGGGTTGAGGTGCGCGCGGAGCGGGTGAGCGCCGAGACCGAGGGCGACACCACGATTCGGACGTGGGAACTGGAGCCGGTCGAGGCCGAGGTCGTCGCGGAGCGCGTCCCGACGGTGAACCGCGGCTTCGGCGCAGTCGTCGACGCCACGGTGGCCGCCTCGCGGCTGGACGTGCCGGCGTTCGACACCGACGAGTTGGTGGAGCGGCTCCGGTACTTCGCCGACGTGGTCGAGCGCTGCGGCGGGCCGGCCGAGCGCGAGGCGTTCGCGCGCATCGACGAGGCGACCGGGTGGCGGGAGCGCGACGGGGCGGGACGTGACGAGGCGTGACGAGACGGTGCGGTCGCACAGAACTCGTTTCCGCGGCCGGGACCGCGCCTCGCGGCCGCTCGCGGCGGAACGAACCCTTTTAGTTCGGGCCGCCGGTATCGCTCGGTATGGCCATCAAACCCAAGTACATCAAGCAGCTCGGGAACGTCCTGCTGGAGCGGTATCCCGACTCGTTCAACACGGACTTCGAGACGAACAAGGAGAGCGTCACGGCCCTGACGACCGTCGAGTCGAAGGGCGTCCGCAACCGCATCGCCGGCTACGTCACCCAGAAGAAGGCGCAGGCGGCGAAGCACGCCTGACCGTTCGGTCCGAATCAGCGCTGGTTCTGCGGAGGGTCGCCGCCGTCCGACACGTTAAGTCCGGAGCCGCGGCCATCCCGCCTCGATGGACGCGCTCGTGCGGCCGGTGGTCGACCCGACGTTCGCCGCGGGCGCGCTCGCGTTCCTGCTCGGCGGGGTTGCGCTCGGGACTGCGAGCGGGCTGGTCCCCGGACTCCACGCCAACAACTTCGCGCTGCTTCTGGCCGGGTTCGCGCCGTCGGTGCCGGCCGACCCGCTGTTCGTCGGCGTCGCGATGCTCGGCGCCGGCGTCGTCCACTCCTTCCTCGACATCGTCCCCGCACTCGCGCTTGGCGTGCCCGACGCCGCGACCGCGGTCGCCGCGCTCCCCGGCCACCGCTTGGTGATCGCGGGGCGCGGGCGGGAGGCGCTCCGCCTCTCCGCGGTCGGCTCCGGGCTGGCTGTCGCGCTCGCGGTGCCGCTGGCGGTCCCGATCACGTGGCTTATGATTCGGTGGTATCCGACGCTGCGCGCGCACCTCCCCCTGCTGCTCGGGGGCGTCGTCGCCCTACTCGTCCTCACCGAGTCGTCCCGTCGGGCCGCGGTCGGGGGACTGCTGGCGTTCCTCGCGAGCGCCGCGCTCGGGTTCGCGACGCTTGACGCCGACCCCGCCGCGCCGCTGTCGACCGGCGGCGTGCTCGCGCCGCTGTTCGCTGGGCTGTTCGGCGTGCCGGTCCTCGTCGACGCGCTCGGCGGTGAGGGCGTCCCGCCCCAGGCCGATCCCCAGATCGCGATGCGGGCGCGCGACCTCGCGACGAGCGCCGGCGCCGGCTCGATCGCCGGCGCGGTGGTGGGCTACGTGCCGGGCGTGTCGGCCGCCATCGCCGCCATCGCTGCGATGCCCGCGGTGCCGCGCGAGTCGGCCGACCGTGGGTTCGTCGTGGCGACGAGCGGCGCGAGCACGGCGAACACGATCTTCGCCCTGTTCGCGCTGGTCGCGCTCGGAACGCCGCGGACGGGGGTGACCGTCGCGATCGACCGGGCGGGCGTGCCGTTCGCGTTGCCGATGCTCCTCGTCGCCGCCGCGACCGCTGCCTGCTTCGGGTTCGCCTTGGTCGTGCTGGTCGGCGACCCGTACCTCCGTATCGTCGGGAACGCCGACTACACCCGGCTTTCGGTCGGCGTGTTGGGGCTGCTTGCGCTCGTGTCGTACGCGTTCGCCGGGGCGTTCGGCGTCGGTGTCCTCCTCGTCGCCGGCGCGCTGGGGCTGGTTCCGCCACGTCTCGGCGCGCGGCGCGTCCACCTGATGGGTGTCCTCATCGGCCCGCTGATGGTCGGGTGACCGGCGCCGACGACGCCGGCGCGGACCCCTGGGCCCGCAGAGACCGCACCTGTCGAGCGGTGCGGTACCGGGGCGCACGGTGCGTTCCGGCGAAAAGAACAACGGTTAAAAGTCGCCGCCGGTGAGTACGTGTATGAGCCAGAGCGACTCTCAAGCCACCCCGCAGTGCGTCTCCTGTGGGATTCAGGTGTCCGGCATGAACGCCGCGCAGTTCTCCTGTCCGGACTGCGGCGCCACCATCTACCGGTGTGCGAAGTGCCGGAAGCAGAGCAACCTCTACGAGTGCCACGACTGCGGTTTCCGGGGGCCGTAAGATGGGCGACGTCGCCGCCAAGATCAAGGTCATGCCGAACAGCCCCGAAGTCGACCTCGACGACCTCCAAGACCGCCTGGAGGAGGCGCTCCCCGAGGGCGCGAAGATCCGCGGCTTCGAGCGCGACGACGTCGCGTTCGGGCTGGTCGCGCTCCTGCCGACCGTCATCGTCCCCGACGGCGCGGGCGGCACGGAGGCCGTCGAGGAGGCGTTCTCGCAGGTCGAAGACGTCGAGTCCGTCGCCGTCGAGAACGTCGGTCGCCTATAGGGCGTCGAACCCGTATCGCGTCGCCGGCTGCGACGCTCACGGTTCGATTTTGCGGACCAGTTCGTCTCGGAGAGCGACCGCGTCGTGGTTCGTTCCGGTCGATCTACCGCCCAGACTCGTAGAACTCCTCGCGGTAGACGCGTCCGAAGGCGTTGCGCCGGAGGGTGCTGGCCGCCGCGTCGGGCTCCTCCTGGTACGTCGCCGCGATCACCGTGTCGGCGAAGGGTATCGGGTGCCAGACGACGTTGTCGACGTTTTCGGAGCCGATCCGGACGACGTCCGCGTCGTCGAACTCGCTGTCCGCGAGCCACGCGTCGAACTCGTCGCCCTCGCCGACGTGGACGGCGAGCAGCTCGGCGAACGTTGCGTCGCGGGCGGTCCGGATCACCTCCGGCGTGACGCGCTCGTCGTACTCGTCGGCGTCGAACGACATCGCCTTCGTCGCCTCGCGGATGACCACCTGCGCGAGGGGGCCGACCTTCTCGTACCGTTCGAGCGCCTCTGCTCGCGTCTCGGGGGCGAACGTGCCTCTGATCTCCATACGCGCGGTTGGTCCGGGGTGGGGAAGGGCGTTCCGCTACGCGTCGGGGTCGACATCCGCTGAATCGGGGCCTTCACCGGCGTCGCTCGCCTCGGAGTTGACGTCGTCAGCGCCCGCCTCCCGGGTCATCTCGCGCGCCTCGCGGAGCGCCTCGGCGACGGCCTGGTCGTCGACCGATTCGGGGTCCGGAACGCCGGCCTGCGTGGGCGAATCGTGTGTATGGCCGGCGTGGTCGGCGTGGTCGTGACCGGCTCCGTGCCCGCCCGAGCCCATCCCGACGTCGGGGCGGCCGCGGGGCACGGTGTCCTCGAACACCTCTTCGTACTCGGCGCCGGTGGCGTGCGGCGTCACCTCGGCCGCGAGGTCCGTCGGTTCCCGGCCGCTCCAGTCGGCGACGCGCTCGTCGAGCCACGACTCGTGGTCGCCGCCGTGGAGCATCGCCGTGAACGCGAGGTGGTGCGCGAGGTGTTCGCCGTCGCGCTGCGGGGTGTCACAGACGGGGCACGCGTATCCCATTATAACCGTGCGTTGGCGCGTGAGGCGTAAATCGGCGTCGGACGAGACCGATGTGTGATGACAAGCGATCGGTTCGGTGACGCGGACAACAGCTCCAAAGCCCCAGCCGCGAGGGCGAAGTACGCCGACGTAAGCACCGCAGCGAGTGAGCGGAGCGAACGAGCGAGGCGCGCGAGCCCTCGCGACTGCCCCTTTGAGTCCTGCTCCGCATGGCACAGCAACCGCACCTCACACCTCCCCAGCCTCGTCGCGACCGTTTTTAAACGGCCGCGACTCCCTCGCGCGTGCTCCGAACGCCCACAAGGCGTTCGGAGGCACGCGCCACCGCACCGCTGTTTATAAAGTTCAAGGAGAATACCTGCGGCTTCAGCCGCAGGATGAATCCGACAACTCAGAATCAAACTACGCTGCAATAGCCACTCTGAGATTTGGCA
>JBNJEE010000029.1:0-19593 GCA_051745525.1 Methanobacteriota archaeon
CTCGACGCTGAGGGTGGCCGCCGGCGTGGCGAGCGGGTCCCAGCAGTCGGCGGCGAGCGCTCCGATATCGACGGCCGCGAGCGAGAGCGTCTCCGAACCTATCTTCGCGAACAGCAGCAGGTCATCGATGAGACGCTCCATCCGGTCGTGGGCGTCCGCGACCGCGTCGAGGTGCGGACTCGAATACTCTTCCGCGACGAGTTCCAACCGGCCTGTGGCGACGCTGAGCGGGTTCCGGAGGTCGTGGCTCACCACGGACGCAAACTGGTCGAGCCGGTCGTTCTGCCGCTGGAGCTCTCGTTCCCGGTCGAGCCGGTCCAGCGCCGTCTCCGTGTGGCTGACGAGGAGTTCCGCCAGCTCGATATCGTCGTCGTCGAAGGCGCCCGGCGTCGTCTCGACCGCCTGAAACACTCCGTGGTCGCCGATCGGTACGCTGATCCCGGACCGGTACGACGCATCGGCCGGCACCGTCTCGTCGTCGGGCGTGACCTCGGCGACGGTGTACGACCCTCCCGTCTGGTAGGTCTTGCCCGCGAGCCCCTCGTCGACGCGCATCCGCTGACTGCCGTCCGACGGCGCGTCCGCCGACGTGGCGCGCGGGACGAGCCACTCGCCGTCCTGTATGATGACCGTACACAGGTTGAAATCGAGGAGGTCGGCCGCCGCCGCGACGGTCCGCTCGCAGACGCCCGCGACCGTATCCTCGGTCTGGATCGTCGTCGCGACGTCGTGGAGCGTTTCGATGACGGCCGCGCGCCGAGCGCGTCCCATACTCCCCAATCAAAACGGAGGCTGATGAATCTTACACCCGATCACTTCGAATTTGTCTCGCCGGAGTTGCGTCAGGGGTCCCCGCTCTCGACCGGTTCGAGCCGCCGAACCCGGTTCGCCCTCCGGACCTGGACGCAGTCACACGCCCAGCCGGAACCCCGTCATCAACACGATGATCACGAGCATCACAGCGCCCTCGAACAGGCCGACGACGAGGTTCTTCTTCTCTACCGATGCGAGCCGGGCGGCGTCCGGATCGGGCGACACCGTCTCGTAGTACGCGCTGAGCTGGAGGCGGTGCGGGACCGCCAGCCCGAACGCGAACAGCCCCCAGCCGAGGCCGAGCGCGAGCCCGGACCACGTCCCGCCGAAGCCGTACCCGAGCCCGAGGTCGGGAACCAATAGGACTGTTCCGGACAGCACCGTCGTCAGCGAGAAGCCGACGAGGAAGAACACCGCCTTCGGAACCAGCGTGGCCGTGACGGCGGCCGACGCCTCATCGTCGAGGCCGCCGAGGGTCGGCCCGATGATCGCGGGGAAGATCAGCGCGAAGCCGAACCACACCGCGCCGGCGGCCACGTGGGTATAAAAGAGTAGTTCGGTGCTCGCGAGCGCGAGGCTCGCGGCGAGAAAAGCCAACGGGACGAGGAAGCTCCCGGCCGCGAACGCCGGGTTCGCGGCGTCCGCGAGGTGTCGGATACGTTCGAGGAACCCGAGTTCCGCGACGCGACGCCCGCCTTCGGTAGCGACTGCCATAAACACCTAATCCGGAGAAAGCGTAAAATGCGTTCTGGTCGACACGATCGCGGCCGGTTTTCCGCGCCCTCGATTAGAGTGTCTTGTTTCGTTCTAGCCACAATGAGTAGCCAGAGGCTAACTTAAGTAGTCACAGAATAATTGTTAGATAGATTATGATCCTCAGCTGTGATCTCGTAAAGGGATGTGAGAGGGTCTTCACGTCCCCGAATGCGGAGAGTAACCAAACCATACGTAGCGGTATGTCCGCGGGTGAACCGTGGAATTAAATCTCAAACAGCATCTCCCGAGTTTGGTGCTTCTGTTCGGACTGACAGTCGTCGCGGTGTTTCTGCGGGCCAATTCCGATCTGTTCGTGCCGGTCGCGCAGGACCTCGACTTTGCCTTCCGGCTGATGATCGCCGGGACGCTTATCGCGGTCATTCGGAACGAGCTGGGAATGAGCACCTTCGGCGTGTTCGGGCCAGTGATCCTCTCTTTCTCGTGGGTGGTTATCGGCCCGTTCTGGGGGTTCGTTATCATTGCGTACATCTTCATCATCACGTCGCTCGCCCGCGTCGCCATCAGTGACTTAGACCTCGGGACCGCCCACCGTGTGGCGTCACTCCTCGTCGTCGCAGCCATCGGCCTGTTCGTCCTCGAAGCCGCCGCTCAACTCCAAAATCTCCAATCGCTCCAAGCGGTCATCCTCTTCCCAGTGGTGTTGACCACTTGGTACGCTGAGCGCTTCGTCGGCAGTCTCACCGAGACCGGCTGGCCGCCTGCGACGCGCCGCCTCGCCGCGACGCTTCTCAGTATCGCTGCGGCGTTCTTTGTCGTCACCTACGAGCCGCTCGTCGGCCTCGTCATCCGTTCTCCGGAACTTTGGGTCGCGCTTGTAGCCGTCAACATTCTCCTCGGGACAGTCACCGATACGCGTCTCGGCGAGTACCTCCGATTCAGGACGTTACGGCGCTCTCTCGGGACCAAAAACGCTGGAAATATTCTCACAATGCGTGTCAGGAACCGAGAGTTCATCAGCAGATACAACCCCGCGTCGGTCATGGCGGCGTTCGATAAGGGCAACATGAAGAAGACGCTTCACGGGCTTTCGATTCCCACGCCCGCCACCTATCTCATCGCCAAAGACGAGTCCGATTTCCAAGAGCTTCGGACGCTCCTCGAGACACAGGACACGTTCGCCATTAAGCCGATCGATGGATCCGGTGGCCGTGACGTGCTCGCTGTTCGGGGTCGCGACGAGGAGACCGGCGATTTCCTCACGAACCGCGGGCCGCTAACAGCCGACGAAATCGTGGCTCACACTCGAAATATCTGCGTCGGCGGTGTCAGTGACTACGGTGCTCGGAGGGAGGCCCTCGTCGAGGGGTTCATCACGCCCGACGGAATGCTCGCGAACCGAATAACAGACGGAGTGCCCGACCTCCGAGTCATTACCCTCCTCGGCTTCCCGGTGATGTCGATGGTTCGGCTCCCGACCGAGGAGTCGAACGGAACCGCGAATATCCATACCGGTGCCGTCGCCGTCGCCATCGATATTACGACCGGTGAAGCGTCCGGTGGCTACCAGCAAACTCGCGATGAGTTTATCGACTCCCACCCCGATTCGGGAGCCGATCTCGAATTCGGCGTTCCCGACTGGGAAAACGTCCTCACGATGGCATCACAGGCTGCCATCTCGAGCGGCCTCGGGTTCACCGGCGTGGATATCGTATTCGACGAGGACAACGGACCGATGGTGCTCGAAGTGAATCGACGTCCCGGTCTTGGCATCCAGAACGCGAACATGGACGGCCTGCTAGGCCGCCTTCGCTACGTCGAAGCGCACGGCGATCCGGACCAATTCCAATCCGCACGCAACCGCGTGCTTCGCTCGCAAGAATGGGCAAAACAGGGCTGGGAGATGGTCGAGCAATCACCGACGGACCGCAAGACCACCAGTGAGGTGGGTATCTGATGTCATCGGGGGAAGTCGGTGACAAGGCGTGGCCGTACACGCAGCTCATGGCCGCTTTGCTGTTCAGCATCCTCCTGTTCGTCCCAATTGTCCTCGCAGGACTACCCGGAGTCGCTCGAACGCCGATAACCGGTCTATTCACGCGAGAGGAGATACTCCTGCTGTTCTTTATCGGGACGCCTCTCGTGTTCACTGCCTTCGGTGTGTATCGCGTCGCACAGTTTTACGGGATATTCGGAGATGGCGAATAATAGCAGTCGAAGGTAGGTTAGCAATCCTTCCGTGAGCAGGCGTTTCGGGCGAATCGTGTCTTAAAGACGGGAGCCCAATAGAGTCATCTCGGTTGCGGGACTGAGAGGGCCTATTTTTCGATGATGCTCTCCTCGACGGCCTCGCCGAAGTGGCGCGCGACATCTTCGTAGTAGACGAGTGCCTCGTCGCCCGGCTGGACGTCGGTGACGGCCTTGCGCCCCTCGCTCGTGGCTATCTTCACGGTCTCGGCGTTCTGGATAAGCGTCTCGATCCGGTCGGTGCCGTCCTCGGTCTCGATCTCGGCCTGGATCCGGAACATCGGACGCTTCTCGATCTTCACCCGGCCCACCACCGCCTCGCGGGTGTGGCCGTCGGTGTCGACGACTTGGACCTCATCGCCGCTCGACAGCTCCGCGAGGTAGTTGGTGCCGCCCTCGGGATTGCGGACGTAGGCGTGGACCGCGCCGGCGTTCACGCGGAACGGCCGCGAGGCGACGTACGGCGACTCAGCGGTCTCGGCGTGGACGAAGAAGAGCCCGCGCGACATCGAGCCGACGAGCATGCCCTCGCTGTCGTCCATCAATGACCCCGTGTCGATACAGACGCGGTCCGCCATCCCGGTCTGTTCGACCTCGGTCACCTCGGCGTGCCGCAGGTCGAGCGTCTCGCGGTCGGCCGCGTCCCGGGCCTCGACCGCGCCGCGGATCTCGTCGGGGGAGTCCGCGTCGAGGAGGACGCCGTCGGCGCCGATCTCCAGCGTCTCGAAGGCGGTCCGGGCCTCCGCGGCCGTCGTCGCGCCCGCGACGAGGTGCGTCTCCTCGCCGACCCGCGCGATGAGATTCTCTAGGGGGATGATCGACCAGTCCTCACCGACGACCACGGTGAACTCCGCGTCGTCGGCCGCGGCCTCGGCGAAGGCCTCGTACTCGGTGCCGAGGACGCGGACGTACGCGCCCTGCGCGCGGTCGTCGCGGCGGCGCAGCGTGGTCAGATCCGCCGACCCGGAGAAGTCGTCCGGCATCGAGACCGTCCCGTCGCCCTCGCCGCCCTTGCCGACGAAGTACGCGTCGGCCTCAACGTCGCTCTCGGCGTCATCGATCACGTCGGCGTCGGAGCGGAACGCCGCCACGTTCACGTCGCCCAGCTCGCGGACGCGGCCGACGTCGTCCTCGTCGACGAGTACCCAGTTCGCGCCGGCCTCGATGGCCGTCGTGACCCGTCGCTTGCGCGCCTCCCAGTCGCCGACGTCGCCGTCGGCTTTGACCCAGACCGTGCGTGTCATTACCGACACCTCACGGCGCGCCGGCTTGAAAACTGCGAAAGGAACAGGGAATCTGGCCGCGGCCCGACCTCACGCCTCTACGAAGCCGCCCGCACGCAGCGCCTCTTCCACGGAGGCGTCGTCGTGGACCACCGCGGAGACGGCGCGGGCGATCCCCTCGGGGTCGTCGTGCTGGAAGATCGATCGCCCCATCGACACGCCCGCGGCGTCGCCGTTCATCGCGCCACGGACCATCTCCACCGTTTCACGGTCGGTCCCCTTCGACCCGCCGGCGATGACCACCGGAAGCCGAGTCGACTCGGTGACGCGAGCGAACGAGTCGCCGTCGCCGGAGTAGCCCGTCTTCACCACGTCGGCGCCGAGTTCCTCGGCGAGCCGGACGGCGTGCCCGAGCGCCTCGGGGTCGGACTCGTCGACGCCCGGCCCGCGCGCGTACGCCATCGCAAGGACGGGGAGCCCGAGGCGCTCGGCGTCCGCGGTCAGCTCCGCCAGCTCCTCGATCTGGTCCGGCTCGTGGTCGGAGCCGACGTTGATGTGGAAGGAGACGGCGTCGGCGCCGGCGCGCACCGCGTCCTCGGCGGTCCCGGTGACGCGCTTGTCGCTCTCGTCGGGACCGATCGTCGTCGACCCGTTGAGATGGACGATGTAGCCCGCGCCGTTCTTGTTGGGGTGGACGCGCGGCGCGACGCCGCGCTGCGTGAGTACCGCGTCCGCGCCGCCGGCGGTGACGCCGTCAATCGTCGATTCGATGTCGACGAGTCCCTCGACGGCGCCCATCGTGATCCCATGATCCATCGGGACGATGAGGTATCGGTCGTTCGTGGAGATGCGGTCGAGTCGTGCCGAGAGTCCTGCTGTCATTGTGAGATGGGTCGTTGTGTGAGAGTGTGGCAATCGGAGGTAAGTGGGTTTCGTTCGGGGTGGTATTGGTCCGTTTCGGTCTCCGAGAGGTCCCGCTTCGGCTCAGACGGAGTCGACCGCCTCCGTCCGCGAGCCGTGGCCGCGCTCGGCCCCCTGCTTCAGTTCGCGGGAGAGCGCCTCCAAGCGTTCGGCGACCGCCGCGGTCGGGCGGTCCTCCGCGACGCCGTTGGCGACGATGTCGACGAGCGCCGAGCCGACGATGATCCCGTCGGCACCGCCCGCGACGATTCGCTCGGCGTGCTCGCCCGACGAGATGCCGAACCCGACCGCCTTCGGCACGTCGTACTCGCGGAGCCGGTCGAGGCTCTCCGTGGTCTGGTCGGAGACGTCGTCGCGGGCGCCGGTCGTCCCGAGCCTAGCCTGGACGTACACGTACCCCGACACGCGCTCCATGAGCCGGTCGAGCCGGTCCGCGCGCGTCGTCGGCGCGACGATGAAGACTAAATCGAGCCCGAACTCGTCGCAGGCCTCGCGCAGCGGGTCCGCCTCCTCGGCCGGGAGGTCGGGGACGACGAGGCCCTGGATCCCGGCCGCGGCGGCGCGCTCGACGAACGGACGCGGGCCGGTCGCGGCGCCATATTGGTAGATGAGGTTGTAGTACGTCATACAAACCAGCGCGGCGTCCACATCCAGCTCTTCCGCGAACGCGAAGAACCGCTCCGGCGTCATCCCCGCGTCGAGCGCGCGGACGAGCGCCTCCTGGATCGTCGACCCCTCCGCAATCGGCTCGGAGAACGGGAGGCCGAGCTCGATCACGTCGGCGCCGCCGCGGTCGAGCGCCTCGACGTACGCCTTCGAGGACTCGTAGTCCGGGTCGCCGACGACGAGGTACGGGACGTATGCGGGGCCGTCTGCGAAGGCCTCGGCTATCGCCTCGGAGTTCGCCATCTACATTCCCCCCGTGAACATCGACATGTCCGGCGCGTTCGCCACGTCCCGCTGGTCCGTCTCCTCGATGGCGGCGTCGAGGTCCTTGTCGCCGCGCCCGGAGACGTTCACTATCACGCGCTCGCCCAGTTCCTCGTGGCGTTCCTCGAGGTAGCCGAACGCGTGGGCCGTCTCTAAGGCGGGGATGATCCCCTCGGTGTTCGAGAGCCGGTGGAACCCCTCCAGCGCGGCGTCGTCGTCAACCGCGACCGGGTCCACGCGCCCCTCGTCGACGAGGTACGCCAGCTCGGGGCCGACCCCGGCGTAGTCGAGTCCCGACGAGATAGAGTGGCTCTCCATGATCTGCCCGTCAGAGTCCTGGAGGAGCTTCGTCCGCGCGCCGTGGAGGACGCCCTCGTCGCCGGTGTACAGCGACGCGGAGTTCGGGGCGACCCCCGCCTCCTCGTCGACGTCGAGCGTGGAGCCGCCGGCCTCGACCGCGTGGAGCGCCACGGACTCGTCGTCGACGAAGTCGGCGAACGTGCCCATCGTGTTCGACCCGCCGCCCGCGCAGGCGACCACGTCGGTCGGGAGCCCGCCCGTCTTCTCGATCGCCTGCTCGCGGGCCTCCTCGGAGATGACCGCCTGGAAGTCGCGGACCATCACCGGGAACGGGTGCGGGCCGACGATCGACCCGATCACGTAGTGGGTGTCCTCGACCGTCGCCGCCCAGTCGCGCATCGTCTCGGAGATGGCCTCCTTGAGCGTGCCGCGACCGGTCGTGACCGGCTTCACCTCGGAGCCGTTCAGCTTCATCCGGAACACGTTGGGGCGCTGGCGGTTGATGTCGCGCTCGCCCATGTAGATCGTACAGGGCATGTCGAGGTGGGCCGCCGCCATCGCGGTCGCGGTGCCGTGCTGGCCGGCGCCGGTCTCCGCGATGATGCGCTCCTTGCCCATGTACTGCGCCAAGAGGACCTGGCCGAGCGCGTTGTTCAGTTTGTGCGCGCCGCCGTGGAGCAGGTCCTCCCGTTTGAGGAATACTTCCGTGTCGTAGCGCTCGGAGAGCCGGTCGGCGCGCTGGAGCGGCGTCGGCCGCCCGCCGAAGTCCGCGAGGCGCTCACGGAACTCGTCCATGAAGCCGTCCTCGTTGTTCAGCACGTAGCGCTCGTAGGCGTCGGACAGCTCCTCTATCGCCGGCATCAGCGCCTCGGGGACGTACTGGCCGCCGTAGCGGCCGAATTTCCCGTCGTCGCGGCCGCGCTCGCGGCCGGGACGTCGCGCTCGCTCCGTCTTCTCCGTCGTCGGCGTGTCGGTCTCGCTCATGTGGGTGTCTCCGTGGTGTCTCGGTGGTCGTCGTCCGCGACCGCGTCGCCCTCCGTGCCGCCGTCGTCGTCTGCCGCCTCCGCTCGCACCAGTTCGCGCGTGTTCGCCGCCACGTCGCCGTCCATGATCGCGCTCCCGACGAGCAGGGCGTCGGCGCCCGCCGCCCGCATCCGGCGGACGTCCGCGGGCGACCCGATGCCGCTCTCGGCGATCAGCGTCACGTCGTCCGGAGCGTGGGGCGCCACGAACTCGAAGGTTCCGAGGTCGACGACCAGCTCCGCGAGGTCGCGGTTGTTCACGCCGATCGTCGTCGCGCCCGCGTCGACCGCGCGGTCCAGCTCGTCGCCGTCGTGGACCTCCACGAGGACCTGGAAGCCGCGGTCGCGGGCGGCCTCGAGCAGGTCAGGCAGGTCGTCGCCGACGAACCGGGCGATCAGGAGGACGACGTCGCTCTCGACGGCGTCCAGCTGCGCCTCCTCGACGACGAAGTCCTTCCGAAGGACCGGCACGTCGACAGCGTCTCGCACGCGTTCGAGCGTCTCGACGCTCCCGCCGAAGTGCTCCGGCTCGGTGAGCACGCTCAGCGCGGCCGCCCCGCCGGCGACCATCCCCTTCGCGAGTGCGACGGGGTCGTCCTCGCGGGCCCCCTCGGTCGTCGGGCTCGTCGGCTTCACCTCGGCGATCACCGGGACGCGCCCGTCGGCCTCGGCCCGCTCGAACGCGGCCGAGAGGTCACGAGGGGCGACCGAGACGGTCTCGCCCGCCGCTGCTCGCACGGTCGCCCGCTCCCGAGCGTCCGAGAGGATCGACCTGACTGCCGGCGCCAGCTCGTCTGGATCGTCCATTACTATACACTAATGTACGTATCTGTTCATAAGACTTGCGGGCCGGGTCGCGTCCCGGCCCGTTGTCAGCGGCGGGAACCGGGCCCTGAGGGGATATTTTAAGTGAGCGACTCGTCTCATGAGGGGTATGAGTATGGCCGGTACGTCCGGCGTTTTCGCCCGGGAGTTCGACGAGATCGGCCGGACCTTTCAGGTGGGGTTCGCGGGCGGGCGCGTCATCTCGGTGTCGTTCCCCGCCGAACCGCCGGCGGACGCCGACGGCGACCACGACCTGTTGGACAGGGTCGACGCGTACCTCGGCGGCGAGCGCGACGAGTTCGCCGAGGTGGCGCTCGGCCTCACGGTGCCGACCGACCAGCGGGAGGTGCTGGAGGCGCTCCGGAGCCTGCCGTACGGCGAGGAGGTCTCCGTGAGCCGGCTCGCGCGGCTCGCCGGGTTCGACCCCGACGACCCGGACGACGTAGCGACCGTGACGGGCGCGCTCGACGACAACCCGATCCCCGTCCTGCTGCCGGACCACCGGGTGAGCGGCGGACCCTACGCGACGCCGGGCGACATCCGGAGCGCGCTCCGGCACGTCGAGGGACTCTCCCGGTGATGCCGCTCGGGCGTCGATGGGACGGCTCGCCGCGATGGACGGGAACGGTCGAAAAACGTTCGGACAGCTGAACGCTGCCGTGACGTCTCGTCGGCGCGGACGACTCCGAATCGATCAGTTTCGGCGGTCCTCGGTTCAGTCCGAGCGTTCCTCGATGCCCTCTTTGAGTTCTTCGAGCTTGAAGAACGTCGCGAGCGCGAGGATCGTGCCGGGCCACAGTCCGACGAACTGGCCGCGCTGCTTGTCGCCACGGACGTAGTAGAAGTACAGCGCGAGCGCGACGGAGCCGAGGGCGGCCATTACCGGGAGCCCGAGGCCGTCTGTGCTCATCTCTTCGATCGCTTCGCCCGCCGGGTCGTCGTCTGTATCGACCATACGTCATTCAACATCCGCAACGTGAAATGGGCCTAGCCTATACACTGCTACCCGATCGAGCTCGGACCTCCGGTCGCACCGGCGCCGCCCGCCGACTCGTTTCGGGCCTTCGACCGCGACCGCGGACTCCGCTCACGGACATTCGTCACGGTACGGTGTCCCGCGTCTCCAGAGGCGAGTGCTACGCCGCAGGATCGACCGTTCAGACCTCGAAGTCGGGCGTGTCGAACGCGCCCTCGTCGGCGTCGACGTCGTAGCGCTCGATCCCGGTGAGCGCCAGGTCCATCGTCGCCGCGGCGTCCCACCGGCCCGTGTTGATGACGAGGTCGTAGATGGAGCGGTCCGACAGGTCGATCCCGTAGTAGGACTTGTAGCGCTGCTCCTCGATGACCTCGCGGACCTGCATCTCGGAGGTCATCTCCTGGCGCTCGGCCGTGCGGTCCGCGCGGACCTCGTCGGGCGCGTCCAGCCAGATTCGGATGTCGGCGCGGTTGCCGGCGATCCAGCCGGCGAGCCGCGACTCCAGCACGAACGCCTTGTTCGCGGCCCCCCACTTCTCGGCGATGCGGCGGAGCCGGCGGTCGAGCGCGCGGTCGATCTCTTCGGACTCGCCGGTCTCGGCGATCAGCTGCGAGAGGCTCATGTCCCGCTCGGCAGCGAGCTCGCGGAACAGCTCGCCGCCGGAGACGTAGCCGCAGTCGAGCGACTCGGCGATCCCCTCGACGAGCGTCGTGGCCCCGCAGCCCGGCGGGCCGGAGACGGTGACGAACAGGTTCCGGTCGATCCGTCGGTCGAGCTCCGGCGAGGTGCCGCTCATACGTGTGGCGACACGGAAGGCCGCCGGATAAACGGGTCGGTTGCGCGAATGTCCGCGGAACCGACGGAGATGGGTCGGTTGCGCGAGGGGAGGCAACGAGGCGAGGGAGACCGACGCAACCGATTTCCCTTCCCGAGCCCTCGTGATCGCCGTGAGCGAGACCACGGACCGCGGCGACGAGGCGGCCGCGCGGGCGCTCCTCCGCGACGCGGTCGAGCGCGGCGCGCTCGCGGACCCCGAGTTCGACCCACAGACGGTCCCGATCGCCGACGCTGACGTGCTCGCCCGGCTCTCGCCGCCGGTCCGGCGCTGGTGGGCCGAGCGCTTCGGCGAGTACGTCGGCGAGAACGGCGGCTTCTTCACCCCGCCGCAGCGCGAGGCGATCCCCCACGTCGACGTCGGGGAGAACTGCCTCGTCGCCGCGCCGACGGGCAGCGGGAAGACGCTCGCATCCTTTATCCCGGTCCTCGACGACCTCTTCGCGCGCGACAGGGCCGGCGACTTGGAGAACTCGGTGTATTGCCTCTACGTCTCGCCGCTGAAGTCGCTCGCGAACGACATCGAGCGCAACCTCGAAACCCCTCTGGAGGGGATCGGTGAGGCGGTCGCCGCGGCGGAGGGGGGCGACGGCGACGGTGACACTGGCCCTTACGACCCCGGCGTCAGGCAGGCGATCCGCCACGGCGACACCTCGAAGGCGGACCGGCAGGCGATGCTCTCGGAGACGCCGCACGTCCTCAACACCACGCCGGAGACGCTCGCGATCCTGCTCAACTCGCCGAAGTTCAAAGAGAAGCTCCGTACCGTCGAGTACGTGATCGTCGACGAGATCCACTCGCTGGCCGCGAACAAGCGCGGCACGCACCTCTCGGTGTCGCTAGAGCGGCTGACCGAGTTGACGCGGACCAGCGGTGGTGAAGGGAGACGAGCGGACGACGAGGAGGAGGGGGCGACCGAGATCACCCGGATCGGCTGCTCGGCGACCGTCGAGCCGTTGGACGGGATCGCCTCGTTCCTCGTCGGGCGCGAACGCATCGACGGCGAGGTGGGCGACGTCGACGGGTTCGAGGCGCGCCCCTTCGAGGTGGTCGACGCGCGGTTCGCCCGCGAGTTCGACCTCGAACTGCGGACGCCCGCCGCCGACCTGATCCACACGCCGCGGTCGGCGGTGACCGACAGCTTCTACGAGTCGCTCCGCGACCTGATCGAGTCCCACGAGAACACGCTGGTGTTCACGAACTCGCGGTCGGGCGCCGAGCGCACGCTCCAGGAGCTCCGCCGGCGGTTCGACTACGAGGAGTCGGACTCGGGGTGTCACCACGGGAGCCTCGGGGAGGCCCAGCGCACCCGCGTCGAGGAGGGGCTGAAGGCGGGCGACCTCGACGTGGTCACGACCTCCACGAGCCTGGAGCTCGGCATCGACATGCCCCATCTCGACTTGGTGGTTCAGGTCGGCTCGCCGAAGTCCGTCGCCGCCCTGATCCAGCGCGTCGGCCGCGCGGGCCACAGTCCCGGCGAGACCGTCGAGGGGCGGGTGTTCGCACTCGACCGCGACGAGCTGATCGAGTGCGCCACGCTGCTCGCGCGCGCCGAGGACGGGTTCGTCGACCGCGTGTTCCCGCCGGAGGGCGCCTACGACGTCGCCGCGCAGCACGTGTACGGGATGGCGATAAACCGGATCCGCCCCGACCGCGAGGTCCGGGAGGTGTTGCGCCGGGCGCACCCGTACCGCGGCTTCGACGACGCGGCGTACGAGCGATTGTTCCGGTACCTCACCGGCGACTACGATGGGCTCGAGGCGAAGAACGTCTACCCGAAGGTGTGGCGCGACGCGAACGACCCCCCCGACGGCGAGCACCACCACCCCGAGTACCCGGTCGGCGAGACGCTCGTCGGGAAGCGGGGGCGGCTCGCGCGGGTCATCTACATGACGAACGTGGGGACGATCCCGGACTCGTTCACATGCGACGTGTTCACGCGCGACGACGAGTGGGTCGGTACCTTGGCCGAGTCGTACCTCGACACGCTGGAGCCGGGCGGCGTGTTCGCCTTGGGGGGCGAGCGGTTCGCGTTCCGCTACCGGCGCGGCTCGAAGGTGTACGTCGACCGCACGAGCGAGCGCCCGACGGTCCCCTCGTGGTTCGCCGAGCGCCTCCCGCTGTCCGCGGACCTCGCCCGCGAGGTGTTGGCGTTCCAGGCCGAACTCCTCGACCGGCTGACCGGCGACGGCCCGATCGCCGGGCCGGCCGCGGTGCGCGCGTGGCTCCGTGAGTTCTCCGTAGACGAGAACGCGGTTCGCGCGCTCGCGCGTATGTACAACGAGCAGGTCCGGTACGCCGGGCCGGACTCGGTCTCGACGCCCGACCGCATCCTCGTCGAGGAGGAACTGGACCGGAACGAGTACAAGCGCCGGTTCTACGTCCACGCTACTTACGGCCGCCGGTTCAACGACGGCCTCTCGCGGCTGGTCGCCGCCGAGGTGGCGAACCGGACCGACGCAAACGTCACGGTCGCGGTCGCGGACCGCGGGTTCTCGCTCGCGCTCCCGCTGAACCGCAAGGTCGACGTGGCACAGATTTTGGCCGACCTCGACCCGGAGACGGTCCGCGCGGACCTCCGCGAGGCCGTTCAGGGGACCGACCTGCTCCAGCGCTACTTCCGGATCAACGCCGGGCGGGCGCTGCTCATATTAAAACGGTATAAGGGGTACGAGAAGTCGGCCGCCGAGCAGCAGGTGTCCGCCGAGATGCTGCTGTCGTTCGCGGCCGGTCTGGATGAGTTCGCGGTGTTGGAGGAGACGTACCGCGAGCTGCTGGAGGACCGCCTCGACGTCGGCGGCATCAGCGAGGTCGTCGCGCGGATCGCGGACGGTGACTTCGCGGTGGAGCACCGCGTCGTCGACTCGCCCAGCCCACTCGCGTTCGGACTCGCAACGCTCGTCGACTCCGACACCGTCATCGCCGACGACGAATCGACCGTCCTCCGCGAGTTCCACGCCCGCGTGATGGAGGAGATAGGCGATGCGCCGCGGAGCGCCGGAGGCTCGGACTGAGATGACGCCCTCCGAGTCGTCCCCGGCCGCGTCAGCCCCGTCTCGGGTCCGCCGTCGGTTCGCCGGCACGGTCGCGCTCGGCGCCCTCGGGATCGCCGCGCTGTGGCGCCCGCTCGGGACCGCGTGGGTCCTCGCCGCCGCCCTCCCCGGAGCGTACCTGGCCGCGTACGCCTGGACCAACCTCGACGCGAACCGCCCGCCCGACGGCGGCGACCCGCGCCCGCGGCTCGGCCCGGCGAACGCGATCACGCTGTTCCGCGGCTGGCTCGCGGCCATCCTCGCCGGCGCGGCGGTCGCGACGCCGCCGGACCCGCGGGTCCCCCTCGTCCTCTTCGTCGGCGCGGTCGGCCTCGACGCGGTCGACGGGGCGGTCGCCCGGCGCACCCGCGAGACGGTCCTCGGCGCGCGGATCGACGGCGCGACCGACGCCCTGACCGTCCTCGTCGGCGCCGCGGTCGGCGTCGCGCTCGGGGCGCTCCCGGCGTGGTACCTCCTCGCCGGCGCGGTCTGGTACGCTTACGCCGGATCGCTGTGGCGGCGGCGACAGGCCGGGGCGCCGGTGTTCGAACTCCCGCCCAGCCGTGTCCGCCCATTCGTCGGCACCGCGCAGTTCGCCGTCGTCGCGTTCGCGCTCCTTCCGGACGTCGCCGGTGCGGGCGGGGACTCCCGACTCACCGCGCTCGCGGGGGTCGCGCTCGCGGCGCTGCTGGCGAGTTTCGCCCGCGACTGGGCGGCTGCGACGGGGCGGCTCGGCCGAGACGACCCCCCGGTCGCGGCCGGGCGAGACGGTCCCTGACCGGGCCGGTGGCGGAAGCGATGCGGAGGCCGGCGCCTCACGACTCCCGGTACAACAGGGCCGCGAGGACGGCGATCAACACGACCTGCGCGACCTTGTCTATCGCGTGGCTCGTCGGGATCGGCGGGAGGTCGTTGAGCGCCCACCACAGCACGACCTGTCCCGCGGTGAAGGGGATCCCCAGCGCGTACACTAGGCGTCGGCGGTAGCCGACGACGACGGCCGCCACGCCGGCGCCGAAGCCGAGCGTCGCGAAGAGGAATAGCACCAAGAACGTCCCGCCGGACTGAACTCCCAAGACGACGTGAGCGATCCCGGTCACGGTTGCTGCGAGAATCCCGACCCAGTGGAGGGTCGTCAGCGATTCGACGTCGGCGCCAGCGTCGGTGTGTGCCATGGACACGTGAAACACGGACTCGGCGGGCTTATGTCTACTCCCGCGCGGCCGCCGTCGGTCCATCTCCGTCCCCCCGCCGCCGGGGCTTTATGTTGGATCGGCTCGTCTGTTCGCTAATGCCACACCGTCTGAGTCGTCGCCCACGGACAGGTGAGTCCGCGTGAGCGACGAGGGAACCGAACGAGCGGTGGAGTTCGCCGGGCCCGAGCGCGTCGAGGTCGTCCCGATCGATCGCCCCGTTCCCGAGCCCGACGAGGTGGTCGTCTCCGCGTCCGTCTCGGCGGTGAGCGCGGGGTCCGAGCTGCTGGCGTACCGCGGCGAACTCGACCCGGAGACGGTCGCCGACGAGGAACTCTCCTCGCTCGACGGCGATCTCTCGTACCCGCTCCGCTACGGCTACGCGGTCGTCGGCCGGGTGACCGCGGTCGGCGATGCGGTCGATCCCTCGTGGCGTGATCGGACCGTCTTCGCGTTCAACCCCCACGAGAGCCGGTTCGCCGTCTCGCCCGACGCGCTCCGCCCGGTCCCGGACGGGATCGACTCGGAGACGGCGACCCTGTTCGCGAACGTGGAGACCGCCGTCACCCTGACGCTCGACGCCGCTCCCCGGCTCGGCGAGCGCGTCGCGGTGTTCGGATCGGGCGTCGTGGGGCTGCTCACGACCGCGCTGCTCGCTCGAAGCGGCGCCGAGACCGTGGTCGCCGTGGAGCCGAAAGACCGGCGGCGGTCGCTCGCGGCCGAGTTCGGCGCCGACGCCGTCGTCGACCCGAGCCGGTACGACGGGCGCGCGGGCGTCGTGGACGCCGTCAGCGAGCGGGCCGGCGGCGGCGTCGACCTCGCGGTGGAGGTCTCCGGGCGCCCGGAGACGCTCGAGACGGCCGTCGAGACCACGCGGTTCGACGGTCGGGTCCTCGTGGGGTCGTGGTACGGGACGAAGCGCGCCGACCTCGGGTTCGGCGACCACTTCCACCGCGGGCGGGTCACGGTCCGGAGCAGTCAGGTCACCACCATCGCGCCGGAGCTTCGGGGGCGCTGGGATCAAGAGCGGCGCCGCGAGACAGCCTGGCGCCAGCTCCGACGGCTCGCCGACGACCTCGACGTCGCGGACCGGCTCGTCACCGACCGCGTCACCGTCACGAGCGCGCCGACCGCGTACCGGCGGCTCGCCGACGAGACCGAACCGACACTCCAACTCCTCTTCACCTACGCATGTACGAACTGACCGTCAGCGAGTCGTTCGTCGCACAGCACTACCTCACCGTCCCGAACCCGCCGGCCGACGAGGCGGAGCTTCACTCGCACACCTTCACCGCGGAGGCGACGTTCCGCGGCCCGGAGCTCGGCGAGTACGGCTACCTGCTCGACATCGATCTCGCGCTCGAAGCGCTGGCCGACGCGACCGACCGCTACCGCGATGAGACGCTCAACGAACACCTCGACGGCAACCCGAGCACCGAGCGGCTGGCCCGGGCGCTGTTCGACGCGCTCGCCGACGTCGACGCCCCGGCCGCGACCGAGCTGACCGTGACCGTCAGCGAGGACGACGTGGCGAGCGTCGCCTACGCTGGCGCGCTGGAGTGACCGCCCGATGCGCGTCGCCCTCGTGCTGGCCGGCGACATCGAGTCCGAGTCCGGCGGCTTCTACTATGACCGGCGGCTCCGCGACCGCCTCCGCGAGCGCGGACACGCACTTGAGGTCGTCTCCCTCCCGCGGGGGTCGTACCGCCGGCGCCTCGCGCCGAACCTCCGTGCCCGGCGGCTCGCCGACCGGCTCTCCGGGTTCGACGTCGTCGTCGAGGACGGGTTAGCGCACCCCTCCGTGCTGTGCGCCAACCGGCGGCTCGACACCCCGACTGTCGCGCTCGTCCACATGATCGCCTGGAGGGCGCGGGCGGTGAGGGGGTCCGGAGCGAGCGGGGCGAGCGGCATCGAGCGCGTCCGCTCAGCGCTCGCCCGTCGCACGGTCGCGGCCGTCGAGCGCCGGTTTCTCCGCGGGGTCGACGCCGCCGTGTACAACGCCGAGACGACCCGCCGGGACGCGGTCGGGCTCGGCGGCCCGGACCGGAGCCTCGTCGCGGCCCCGGCCGGTGATCGGTTCGAGCCCGCGGTCTCCGCCTCCGAGATCCGAGAGCGAGCGCGGTCAGGGCCCCTGGAGGTGACGTTCTTGGGTAACGTCGTTCCTCGGAAGGGGCTCGACGCGCTCGTCGACGGGCTCACGCGGCTCGACCCGTGCGAGGTCGACTGGCGGCTGACCGTCGCGGGCGAGTTGAGCGTCGCGCCCGACCACGCCGCGGCGGTCGCGAACGCTGTCGCGGCGGCCGGGGTCGACGACCGGGTTCGGTTCGCCGGGCGCCTCAGCGACGAGGCGGTCGCGGCGCGGCTCCGCGAGAGCCACGTGCTGGCGGTCCCGTCGCGCTACGAGCCGTTCGGCATGGCGTACCTGGAGGCGATGGGGTTCGGCTGCGTCCCGCTGGCGACGACCGCGGGCGGTGCGAGCGAGTTCGTCCGCGACGGGGAGTCGGGCGTCCTCGTGCCCCCGGACGACCCGGGCGCCGTCGCCCGATCCCTGCGGGACCTCGCCGACCGCGACCGACTCGCCGAGACGGGCGTCGCCGCGCGCCGGGACTACGAGGCGCGATCGGGATGGCCGGAGACGCTCGACCGCGTCGTGGACTTTCTCGCGGCGACGGTCCGGGGCACGGAGACGCGGGGTGACGCCGCATGACCGACCACGCGACGTACCTCGACGCGAAGCGCGCGCTCGACGACCGCTCGCTGAACCGCGCGGTCTTCGACCGGTTCGCGGCCGAACTCCCGCCGGAGCCCGAGGTGCTCGAAGTCGGCGCCGGTACGGCGACGATGGTCGAGCGCCTCGTCGACTGGGACGGGATCGACGGCGGGCGCTGGGTCGCGGTCGATTCACACGAGGAGGCGCTCGCAACGGGCGAGGCCCGGATCGGCGGCTCAGTCGGCGGCGTCGACGTCGAGTATCGCGTCGCCGACGCCTTCGAGTTCGCGCGGGAGGCGGCGGCCGCGGGGCGGCGGTTCGACGCCGTCGTCGGCTGCGCGTTCTTCGACGTGGTCGACGCGGCGCCCGCCGTCGATGCACTCGCCGAGGTGGCGCCCGTCGCGTACGCGCCGATCACCTACGACGGCGAGACGCGCTTCGCGCCGCCGGACCCGGACGACGAGACGGTCCTCGACCGCTATCACCGGCACATGCGGGAGTTCCGACCCGGCGGTCCAGAGGGCGCGGCAGCGCTGGCGCGCGAGGCGATCGTGATCGCCGCGGGGCCGTCGCCGTGGGCGGTCGAACCGCGGTACGAGTCGGGCGAGCGGACGGTCCTCGCGCACCTCCTCGACACGGTCGAAGCGGCGGTCAGCGAGACCGGATACGACGCGGGCGGCTGGGCGGCCCGGCGGCGGGAGGCGCTCGACGACGGTCGCCTGCGATACGAGGCGGCGAACCGCGACCTGTTGGTCCGGCTGGAGTGACCCCGGGCGCCCGCGCCGACTACGACCCGTTGAGGCCGGCCGGGAGCGGGTCGGGAAGCCCCTCCAGCAGCAGCGTCGTGTAGTAGAGGAAGACCGTCAGTGCCGCGAGAGAGAGCAGCAGCAGGAACAGAAGGGTCAGCCGCTCGTCGCTGCGGACGACCGCGGCCGTGTCCGTGGGGAACCGTGTCGGATCGCGGGGGCGGGGCATCGTTTGGTCGTTGCGCTCGCGTCCGCTTAAAAATGGTCGGTGAGTCGAGGCGACAGGTCGGCCTGCCGCCGAGCCGGCGCGTCGGTCAGTCGTCCAAGTGCGACGTGGGGGGGCGCCCAAGCGGCTCGCCGTCGACCGGCTCGTCGGGGTTCGCGTCGACGGCGGCGGCGGGGAGGCCGAACCGCGCGTCGACGTCGGCGTCCTCGCGGACGTGGACGGTGCCGCGGTGGACAGCGATAGCGTCTGCGAGGTGGAGCCGGACGGCGTCGAGCAGCACGTTGGCTTCGAGGGGCTGCCCCCGGCGCTTGATCTCGTCGACGTCGGCGCCGGGGCGCACGTCGAAGGCGCGCTGGGCGATGACCGGGCCCTGATCGAGGTCCGTCGTGACGTAGTGGGCGGTGACGCCCGCGATCCGGACGCCCGCGTCTTTCGCCTGCCGGTACGCCTCCGCGCCGGGGAACGCCGGCAGCAGCGAGGGGTGGACGTTGATGATCCGGCCCTCGTACCGGAAGACCACCTCCGGCGAGAGGATGCGCATGTAGCGGGCCAAGGCGATCAGGTCCACGTCGTACTCGGCCAGCAGGTCGAGCAAGCGGTCCTCGTCGGTGTTGCCGTTGCCGTCGCCGACGTCGTAGAAGGGCTTATCGTAGCGCTCGGCGAGCGAGCGGAGGTCGCCGCGGTTACCGATGACGACCGGGATTTCGGCCTCTTCGCCGTCGTCGGCGAGGTCGCCGTTGGCCTCGGCCTCCAGCAGCACCTCGGGCGCGTGGGTCTCCTTCGTGACCAGCAGCGCGATCCGCCGCGCGCTCGCCGAACTCGGCCGCGAGCTCGACGTCGACATCCAAGTTCGCTTCCCGAGCGACCGCGACGCGCGCCGG
>JBNJEE010000148.1:0-6037 GCA_051745525.1 Methanobacteriota archaeon
GCGAGAGCGAGTAGACGCCGACCGCGCGGTCACGCCCCGCCGAGGACTCGACGACGTCGGTGAACTTGATCCCGATGTCGGTGAGGTTGCCCGCGCTGGCGACGTACCTCGTCGTCGGGGTGTCCTCGCGCTTGTCGCCCTGCTCGTGGGTGACGCAGTCGATGACGATCACGTCGTCGCCGTCCCCACCGGTCAACTCCTCGTAGTCGCCGCGCACCTTCTCCGCGGTCCGTCCCGTCGAGATGACGACCGGGCCGTCGGACCACGCCGCGAGCAGCCGGTTGAACAGGTCGTACTTCCCGCTCATCGGGGGACCGCTGATGAGGACGCTGTCTGCGCCGCGGACAGCGTCGGGAAGCCCGGTCATGGTGAAAACGTGAGAGAGTATCGGGTAAAACCCTTCCGAGGGATCACTTTCGGAGCATGGAGGGGAGGTCGAGCGACGACGGCGGGCCCTCCTGTGGCCCGTCTGTGAGTGTCAGTTCGCGTATCGCACCGGGGAGCGCGGCGGGAACCGGCGACTCGCGCGGCGCCCCGGTATCGTCGACGAGCGACCGCCAGACGGCCTCGTTGTCGGGGTCGTCCCGCTCCGCCTTCGCCTCCAGCGCCTTTGTCCGCCCCTCGTCGTACGCCAGCTCCACGATACTCCGGTCGTAGCTTCCCGGGAACGCCTCCAGCACCCGGTCGAACTCCTCCGGACGGGGGTTGTCGACGCCCGCCACGACGCCCAGCGCGAAGGCGCGCTCGACGGCCTCTTCCCGGGAGAGCTCGTCCCACCCCGTGTCGAAGGTGCGCTCGTACATCAGTGCGTCACCGTCGCGGCCGAGCCGACGCGGAGCCCGCCGTTGGTGAACTCCACGTCCTGGATGTCGGTGTCGACGTCTGTCCCCCGCATCTTCAGCACCTGGACCCCGCGGCGCATCCCCTCGTCTTCGAGGTAGTTGTGCATGAAGACGACACCGTGCGCGAGGTAGTGCTCCTCGGAGTAGGCGCTCGGGTCGGTCATCTCCGATATCAGGAGCGTCGTGGCGTCGGTCCGTTTCAGCGAGGAGAGCAGCTGTATCATCGTGTCCTCGTCGTCGTCCAAGAGGAACCGCAACAGCATCGTCGAGTCGAAGACGACCCGGTCGATGTCGCGGGAGTTGATGAATCCGGTGAGGCGGTTGGTGACGCCCGAGCGGTCGCGTCGGTCCCCGGGGAGCCCGAAGAAGCGCCGGCCGTCCGACGAGAAGGAGTCGAGGAAGGTGACGCGGTCGGAGTCGAGCGCGCGGTCGAACCCGAAGTCGTAGCCGCTCATGTCCTCGCGGATCCCCGCCTTGGTCTCGTGCATGCTGATGTACAGGACGTCCTCGCCGTTTCGGGCGCCCTGGGCCGCGAACTGTGAACAGAAGGTCGTTTTCCCGCTCCCGGGCGGACCGCTGACCACGTACAGGCGGTCCTCGGGAAACCCGCCGTCGACGAGGTCGTCGAACCCGGGGACGCCGCTTGAGACGCGCATACGTAGGTGACCAGTTGGGCGGCTGATAAGCGTTGGCTCCCGGTTCTCACGGGTGAGAACCGATACGGTCGGGGCGGATCGGCGTCGATCCGGCGCCGCCCACGCGCCGAGCGGCCGGATCGACTCGGTCCCGCTACTCTGCGGTCTCGACGTCGTCGAAGTCGGCGGCGAGTGCGTCGTCGACGTCGGGCGAGACCCACACGACGAACCGGTCGTCGGACTTGACGATGCCGCGGACACCCTCGTCCTCGACGGTGGTGCTCTGGTCGACGTCCTCGGGCGAGACGTCGCGCACCTGGAACACCTCGTCGACCATCCAGCCGACGGTCCCGCCCTCGTCGATCTCTTCGTCGTCGAAAACGACGATCCGCTCGCGCGGGCCGTCCTCGTCGATGTCGAACAGCGTCTTCGGGTCGACGATCGTTGTTGTCCGACCGCGGAGGTCCATCACGCCCTCGACGTGGTCCGGCGAGTTGGGGATGCGCGTGAGTTCGCCAGCGTCGACGATCTCGTCGATGACGCTGATGTCCAAACAGTACGTCCCGTCGCCCAGCCCGAACTCCAGCACCTTGGTCGGTTCGGCGGCCGCCTCTGTTGCTGCCATGGGCGTAGGTGTGGCGAACCGACAGATAATCGTGTCCCCTGAATTATCAGGGGTGATTACTGGGTCCGTGGATTTATGCTGATTCTGGGCGCGCTCTGGAACATGAGCAGGACGACTGATCGGCGCGGCGGTCGGGACGGGTCGCCGCGGGTGGTGGTCGTCGACGATTCCCCGTTCATGCGGGGACTGATAAGCGACCTCTTGAGCGACGCCGGGGTCGCGGTCGTCGGCGAGGCGGGGGACGGAGAGGAGGCGCTCTCGGTGGTCGCCGAGACGCGCCCCGACGTCGTGACGATGGACGTCGAGATGCCCGGGATGGGGGGGCTCGAAGCCGTCGAGCGGCTGATGGAGGAGACGCCGACGCCGGTGTTGATGCTGTCGGCGCACACCGACGAGGGCGCGGAGGTCACCTTCGAGGCGCTCGATCGCGGGGCGGTCGACTTCTTTTCGAAGCCCGGCGGCGAGGTGTCGACCGGCGTCTCGCGGGAGTCCGACCGGCTCGTCGAGGCGGTGCGCTCGGTCGCGGGCGCCGACCTCGACGCGGCGACCCGCGAGCGCGACGACCCGAGTTCCGCGGCGTCGCGCTCGCCCGACGCCGGAGCCGAAGCGGACGCAGCCGACGTCGACGAGCCGCTGACCGTGGTGATCGCGGCGTCGACCGGCGGGCCGAACGCCGTCGAGCGCGTGCTGTCGGCGCTGCCGATGGCGGACTGCCGCGTCGTGATCGTCCAGCACATGCCGGAGGCGTTCACCTCGCGGTTCGCGGACCGGCTCGACGCCGCCTCCGCGTACGACGTGCGGGAGGCCAGCGACGGCGCGCGGATCGGCGCCGGTGAGGCGCTCGTCGCCCGCGGCGGCAGCCACACGCTGATCGACAGCTACCGCTCGGGGCGGCTCCGGGTCAAGCTCGACGAGGACGACGACTCCCACACCGTCACGCCGGCGGCTGACGTGACGATGCGCTCGGCGGCCGAGGTGATCGACGACCCGCTCGTCGGCGTCGTGTTGACCGGGATGGGATCCGACGCCGCGGCGGGGATCCGCGCGATGGCCGACGCCGGGGCGTACACGGTAGCGCAGAGCGAGGACACCTGCGTGATCTACGGGATGCCGAAGCGCGCGGTCGAGACGGGCGGGGTCGACGCGGTGTACGACCTCGACGACGTCGCCGGCGCGATCGTGGGGGGTGAGGCCTGATGGACTCCCACCGCGCGGCGTTCGTCGCCGAGGCCGAAGACGGCATCACCGACCTCAACAACGCCCTGCTCGCCCTCGAGGCCGACCCCGAGGACACCGAGGCGATGGACGACGTGTTCCGCGTCGCCCACACCCTGAAGGGGAACGCCGCGGCGATGGGGTACGAGGACGTCTCCGACTTCGGGCACGCGCTCGAAGACCTGCTGGACGCGGTCCGGCAGGGCGACCGCGAGGTGACGCCCGAGCTGATGGACCTCCTCTTCGAGGGGGTCGACACGGTCGAGGCGATGGTCGAGGAGATCGCGGAGTCTGGCGACGTGTCGACGGACCCCTCCGACCTCGAGTCGCGGCTGCGCGAGATGGAGGAACGCGGCACCGTCGGCGGCGGTGACGGCGACGCCGCCGGAAGCGACGGCGTCAACGAGGGCGATGCGGACGAAGCTGACCCTGACGATGACGCCGACGAGCACGAAGGCGACGACGCCGGGGGCGAAACCGACGCCGAAGACGGCGCGAACGACGACGCCCCCGACGTCTCGGTGCCGGAACCGCCGGCGGCCGCGGACGACCTCCCCGAGCCGGTCGCGTACGCGGCCGTGACGATCGGCGACGCCCAGATGCCGGGCGTCGACGCGGCGCTCGTCCTCCAGGCGCTCGACGAGCAGTTCGACGGGCACGCGACCGACCCCGCGCCGGAGGCGCTAGAGGGCGGCGAGTACGACGAGGGGTTCGACGCCTTCGTCGGCGGCGCCGACCCCGAGGTCGTCGCCGAGGGGCTCCGGGCTCTCACGCAGGTCGAGGCGGTCACCGCCGTCGCGGTCGGCGGCTCGGACGACGGCGACGCCGGCGCCGAACCCGCGGACCCCGAGAGCGCCGAGTCCGAGCCGGTCGACCCTGCGGACGATGGGCCAGAGTCGGCCGCCGACGCGGACGACGCCGACGGTTCGGACTCGGAGCCGAGCGAGTCTGCTTCGGAGCCGGGCGGTTCGGGCTCGTCGTCGGGCGGTTCGGATTCGGAGTCGAGTTCCGGCTCCAACTCCGGCGACGAGATCAAGTCGATCCGCGTCGACGTCGACCAGGTCGACGAGCTGTACGGGCTCGTCGAGCAGCTGGTGACGAGCCGGATCAAGCTCCGCCGCGAGATAGAGGGGACGGACGCGGAGTCCGACGCCTTAGACGAGCTCGACAAGCTCGCCTCCAGCCTCCAGGACACGGCGATGGACATGCGGCTCATCCCGTTCTCGCAGGTGTCCGACTCGTTCCCGCGGCTCGTCCGCGACATCTCGCGGGACCTCGACAAGCGGATCGACTTCGAGATCGAGGGCGACGACGTCGAGTTAGACCGGACGATCCTCACAGAGATGCGCGACCCGCTCGTGCACGTCCTGCGGAACGCGGTCGACCACGGGATCGAGTCGCCCGCGGAGCGCAAAGCGGCCGGCAAGGACCCGACCGGCCACGTGGAGCTCACAGCCGAGCGCGAGCGCGACCACGTGATAATCGAGGTCGCAGACGACGGCGGCGGGCTCGACCCCGACCAGCTCCGCGAGAAGGCGGTCGACGAGGGCGTTAAGAGCCGCGAGGCGGTCGAGGCGATGGAGGACGACGAGGTATACGACCTCGTCTTCCACCCCGGCTTCTCCACCGCAGAGGAGGTCACCGACGTCTCCGGCCGCGGGGTCGGAATGGACGTGGTCCGGACGACAGCGCGCGACCTCGACGGTTCGGTCTCCGTCGAGAGCGATCCCGGCGAGGGGACCACGGTCCGGTTCCGCCTCCCCGTCACCGTCGCCATCGTGAAGGTGATGTTCGTCGACGTCGGCGGCACGGAGTACGGCATCCCGATCAAGTCGATCGCGGAGGTCGCCCGCGCCGACGGCGTCGAGGAGGTCCACGGCGACGAGGTCGTCAGACACGAGGACGACCTCTACCCGGTCGTCCGGCTGAACGAGCGCCTCGGCGAGATCGACCCGAACGCGGCCGAGGCCTCGGCGGCCCAGGCGGCCGCCGACGAGACGCCCGCCGCCGACGGCGGGGTCGCGGTCGACGAGGGGACCGACTCCGCCGGCCAGGAGGCCGACGCCGAGGGCGGCGCGGGCGCGACCGACCACGGGATGCTCGTCCGGATCCGCGAGGAGACCCGGCAGGTCGCGCTCCACTGCGACGCGGTGTTAGACCAGGAGGAAGTCGTCGTCAAACCGCTCGACGGCCCGCTTTCGGGGACGCCCGGGCTCAGCGGCACGGCCGTCCTCGGCGACGGGGACGTCGTGGCCGTGCTGGACGTGGTGAGCCTATGAGGGAAACGGCGGGCGACGGCGAGACGGCGTTCGAGGGCGTCCTCCGGCAGATCGACGACACGGTCCCGTTCGAGCCGGGGTACTACAACGAGTCGTACCTCGACCGCCGGATCACGGCCCGGATGCGCCGGCGCGACACCGAGTCGCACGCCGAGTACGAGCGCATCCTCCGCGAGGACGCCGACGAGCGGCAGGCGCTGATGGACGCGCTCACGATCAACGTGACCGAGTTCTTCCGCAACCCGGAGATGTGGGACGTCCTCCGCGGGGTGCTGCGCGAGCGGACCGCGGACCAGCGGCGCGTCCGCGTCTGGTCGGCCCCCTCGGCTGACGGCCGCGAGCCGTACTCGGTCGCGATGTTGGCCTGCGACGACCCCGAGATAGACGAGTCGCGCGTCGAGGTGCTCGGCTCCGACATCAGCGAGGAGGCGCTCGACAACG
>JBNJEE010000149.1:0-6005 GCA_051745525.1 Methanobacteriota archaeon
GGCGGTAGGCATTGACAAAGCAACGGGCAGGGCATTACGCTTTGGTCAGTCTCAACCGCGCGGACGACGCGCTCCCCGAGCCGCTCCGCACGTCGGCGGCCGACGGAACGCCGGGCGTCGACGTCGACGCGTTCGACCGCCTACTGGACCGCTACTACGCGGCGCGGGGGTGGGGCGAAAGCGGGCTCCCGACGGCCGAAACGGTCGATCGGCTCGGCCTCGCGGACGTCGTCGACGACGCGACGCCGCTGGACGAGCGGCCGATCGACCTCGGCGCGGCGGCCGGTTCGGACGACTGACTGGCTTTCGCGCCTCCCGGCGCTCGCACGCGTTTCAGCGGCGCAGCCCGCCTTCCGACTTGATCCGCATGATGTGCCGGACGTTGAGGTAGATCTCCTCCGGCGACGTCTCCTCCTCGTCGTCGTACAGGTCGGAGACGCGGTAGAGGACCGCCGAGAGTTGCTTGCTCTCCGAGCTGTCCCCGCGGACGTCCTCGGCCACGTCGCGGAGGAACTCCCGCACCTCGTCGTCAGCGGCGAACCCCTCTTCGGCCGCGTCGGCCGCCGACTCGGGCACCACTGGGTCGACGCCGGCGGCTGCGAGGGGGTCCTCGTGCCCGCCGTCGCCCTCGTCGGCCTCGCCCGCGGACTCGTGAGGGCCTTCGTCCGCCCCGGTCATCGACCCTCGCTCACCCCGCGACGCCGGACGACGCCGGCGTTGTTCGCGACGTTCTCGACGAGCACCTTGAACGCGTCCGCGGTCTCGCCGTCCTCTAGGACGACGGGCTCGCCGTCGTCGCCGCCGGTTCGCACGTCGGGGTCGAGCGGGATCCCGCCGAGGAACGGGAGGTCGTGGTCCGCGGCGAGCGCTTTCCCGCCGCCCGAGCCGAATATCTCGTGGAAGCCGCCGCAGTCCGGACAGCGGAACCCGGCCATGTTCTCCGCGATACCGAGGACGTTCGTGTCGTGTTTGCCGAACATGCGGAGCCCCTTCACCGCGTCGTCGAGCGCCACGTCCTGCGGGGTCGTGACGATCACGGCGCCCGTCAGCGGGAGGGTCTGGAGGATCGTGAGCTGCGTGTCGCCCGTCCCCGGCGGGAGGTCCATCACGAGGTAGTCGAGCTCGCCCCACTCGACGTCCTCGACGAGCTGGGTGATGATCTTGTGGACCATCGGGCCGCGCCAGATGACGGGGTCGTCCTCGCCGGTGAGGAAGTCCATGCTCATCAGCTTCACCCCGAACCGCTCGGGGGGAACGATCGTCTCGCCGTCGGTCTCCGGACGCTGCTCGGCGGACACCATCCGCGGCACGTTGGGCCCGTACACGTCGGCATCGAACAGCCCCACGCGAGCGCCGAGCGCGGAGAGCCCGGCGGCGAGGTTCACCGCAACGGTCGACTTCCCGACGCCTCCCTTCCCGGAGGCGACGGCGATCACGTTCTGGACGCCCGGGAGGACCTGCTCGTCGGTGGCGAGGCCGTCCGGGATCGACGCCGACAGCTCGACGTCGAACCCGGTATCCGCGAGCGCCGCTCGGACGTCGTCGGCGATGGCCGACTCGTTCGGCGAGAAGGGCGCGCCGAGCGCGAGCGACACGCGGACCGTCCCGCTACCCCTGTTCTCGCCGACCTCGACCTCGACGTCGTTCACTAAGCCGAGCGAGACGATGTCGTCGCCGAGGTCGGGGTCCCGCACGTCTGCGAGCCGCTCCCGCACGTCCGCTTCGTTCATGCTCGGAAGGAGGGCCGTGGCTCGAATAAGGGTTCTGTCCCCCGATCAGTCGATACGGGTTCCGGCGCCCTCGCCGCGCAGGAACGGCGCCAGCCCGTCGGCGCCGAACACGTACGCCGGCGCGTCGAGCGCGAGCAGTTCCCGCACTTTCGCGGCCATGCCACCGGAGACGTCGGTGGCGTCGCTCGCGCCGAGCGCGTCCGCGACCGCGTCGAAATCGTCGATCTCGGTGATCACGTCGCCGTCGCCGTCGAAGACGCCGGGGACTGTCGAGCAGACGCCCACGCGGCGTGCGCCGAGGCCGACGGCGAGTTCGACGACCAGTTCGTCGCCCGAGACGACGGTCACCCCGTCGCACGCTGTCGCCACGGCGTCGCCGTGGAGGACGGGGACGAACCCCTCGCCGAGCAGCGTCGCCGTCGACCCGAGCGGGAGGTCGAGATCGCCGTCTGCGCCCTCCGCTCGCGCCGCGAGCGACAGCGGGTGGACGGGCACCGCGGGGACCCTCCGCTCGCGGAGCCGCTCCAGCACGCGCGCGTTCAGCCGCTTCATCGCTCCGTGGACCGCGGCCACCGCGTCCGCGTCGCGCGTCCCTTCAGTCGTCGACACCCCGTGTTCGCTCGCGTGGTGATGCCCGAAGCTCCCGCCCCCGTGGACGACGACGAGCCGATCCATCGCGCCGGCCGCGAGCGCGTCGGCGACGGCGTCGCAGGCCGCGTCGAGCGCCGCGTCGTCGAGGGTCTCGGGGCTCTCTTTCTCGGTGATCAGGCTCCCGCCGAGTTTGAGGACGACGGGGGGCGTGACATCGTCGTCGTCGGGGACGGCGGCGTCCTCTCCGGACGCCTCCGTCGGACCGTCACCCTTCACGGCTCCACCACGCGGACGCCCTCGGTCGCCAGCTCGGCCCGGAACGCCTCCTCACAGCCCTGCGTGAACGAGAGCGCGGTCTCGGTCGCGTCGCTCCCGTCGAGCGCGACGATACAGCCGCCGCCGCCCGCGCCGGTGAGCTTCGCGCCGTGAGCGCCCGCGTCGCGGGCGGCCCACACCATCGCGTCGAGCGAGCGGGCAGAGACGCCCAGCGCCGCGAGCAGCCCGTGGTTGAAGTCCATCAGCTCGCCGAGTTCCGCGAGCAGCGTCGGCCCCGGATCGCGCTCGGGGTCGGCGCCGGCGAGCAGCCCCTCGCCGGCCCGGACGAGGTCGCCGATCGACTCCACCGTGTCCGCGGCGAACTCGTGTTCGTCCCGCAGCGCGCGGACGCCGGCGACCAGTTCGCCGGTGTCGCCCGCACCGCCGTCGAAGCCGACGACGAAGGGCAGGTTCGGCGCGTCGATCGCCTCGCAGTCGTCGCCCTCGACGCGGACCGCGCCGCCCATCGTCGAGCAGAACGTGTCGGCCCGGGAGGCCTGTCCGTCCTGGACCTCGTACTCCGCGCGGTACGCCCGGTCGGCGAGCTCGCGGCGGTCGAGCGGCTCGCCGAGCGCGCGGGTCGCGGCGTCGATGCCGGCGACGACCACGGCCGCGGACGATCCCAGCCCCGCGCCCAGCGGGATGTCGCTCTCGACGGTGATGTCGAAGCCCGCGTCGGGGGCGCCGGCGGCGTCTCTCGCCTGCTCGACGGCCGCGTCGACGTACCCCATCGCGGCCTCCACGAGCGGGGTCGGCACGTCGACGTCGGGGCGGTCGCCGGTGGCGCCGACGTACTCCACGGTGAAGCCGTCTAAGGAGAGGTCCTCGGCCTCGACGCGCAGGTGGTCGTCCTCGCGCGGCTCGGCGGTCACGGTGGCGCGTCGCTCGATGGCCGCCGGCACGGCCGGCTCGCCGTAGACGACGGCGTGTTCGCCGAAGAGGTACACCTTCCCCGGCGCTTCGCAAACGGTCATACGAACTCACTCTCCCCGCGCGCTTACAGGCGTTGCGCTTGTGGGCGGGGCGAGCGACGAAGAAGTCGGGGCGGGCGGCGGGAAGCCAGGAACACCAACCCGCTCCCCCCGTCAGCTTTTCACCGGCGGCCGCCGTCGTGCGCGCCGTGACCGCGATCCCGTCGTTTCTGACGCAGTCGTTCGCGAACTTCGTCGCGGGGCTCGCCGTCGCGATTCCCCGACTGCTCTCGGGGTTCGTCTTCCTCGCGCTGGCGTACGCGGCGGTCCAGATCGTCCTCGCGCTGGTTCGGTCGTCGATCGAGCGGATGTACGTCGGCGACCGCGAACTCGTGGGCGACCTGATCGTCACGCTTGTCGCGGTCTTCCTCTGGTTCGGCGTCGCGCTCACGTTCCTGAAGGTGCTCGGGATGGGCGACATCGCGGCGAGTCTGGGTACCGCCGTCGGCTTCATCGCTTTGGGCGTCTCCTACGCCCTCTCCGAGATGATCGAGGACACGGTGGCGGGCGGCTACCTCCTGCGCGATCCGGACTTTAACGTCGGCTACCGCGTCGAGGCCAAGGGCGTCACCGGCACCGTCGCCGCCATCGAGCTCCGGAAGATGCGGATCGACGCCGATAACGGCGACCGGATCGTCGTGGCGAACCGCGAGATCGAGCCGCGCTGGACCCACGACGTGCCGGAGGCGGAGCCCGGCGACGAGGGGCCGTCGACCGTCGACGCCGCCGACGAAGGGCGGTCAACCGCCAACTGACCGGCGCAGACGCCGAATTGGCGCCGGTCCGAAACGAGTTTCTCTCCCAAAGCTTATCACTCAGCTCCGAAACTCAACTGCCGTCATGTCATCAGCAGCCTCCGAGCGCGTCGAGGGCGACACGACGCTTGCGGCGTTGTCGCACGCGTCGGCGCTCTTCGCGTCGTTCCTCGGCCCGATCCTGTTTTTAGTCCTCGCGGACGACGACGACGAGCTCGTCAAACAGAACGCCAAGAACTCGCTGAACTTCCAGATTGTCGTCTTCGTCGCCCTCATGATCGCCGCCGTCCTGAGCTTCGTGTTTATCGGGCTCCTGCTGTTCCCGATCATCGGCGTCGTCGACCTAGTCTTGGTCCTTATCGCCACGGTGAAGGCCAACGACGGGCAGGTCTACTCCTACCCGTTTACGCCCGACATCGTCTGAGGGCGTCGCCCGGCGAGAGAGAGCGGCCACTCGCTGAGCGGTGGACGGACGAAACGGAAGTATACTCGAAAAACGACCGCCTTAGAGTTCGTCCTCGAAGTCCTCGAGGGCGAACACCGTGTCGGCGCCGCGGCGGTCGAGCGTCTCGTTGGCAAGGAGCCAGTAGACGACCGACAGCGCGCGGCGACCCTTGTTGTTCGTCGGGATGACGAGGTCGACGTTCGACAGCTGGTTGTTGGAGTCGCACATTGCGATGACCGGGATGCCGACGGTGATGGCCTCCTTGACGGCCTGCGCGTCGCCGATGGGGTCAGTGACCACGACGACGTCCGGCTCGATGTAGCCCGCGTAGTCGGGGTTCGTCAGCGTGCCCGGAATGAAGCGTCCAGTGCGTGCGCGGGCGCCGATGGCATCCGCGAACTTCTCGGCCGGGAACCGGCCGTACTGCCGCGAGGACGTGACGAGGATCTGTTCGGGGTTGTAGTTCGCGAGGAAGTCCGCGGCCGTGCGGATCCGCTCGTCGGTGAGGCTCACGTCGAGGACGTAGAGCCCGTCGTCGCGGACGCGGTGGATGAACCGCTCCATGTCCGCCGTCTTCTGCTGGGTCCCGATGTGGACACCCGCGGAGAGGTAGTCCTCGACGGGGATCAGCAGGTCGACGTCGTCGTCGGGCATGACGTCGTCGTCGAACGGGGAGGCGTCCTCCTCGTCGGCGGCGTCGTCGTCCGCCTCCTCCGTCGCGTCGGCCTCGGCGGCCGCCTCGCTCTCGGCCTCAGCGGACGCCCCCTCGGCGGCCGCGTCGGCGGTCGGTTCCTCGGTCGTGTCGGCCTCCTCCTCGACCCCCGCGTCGACCGCCTCGGTCTCCGCGTCGTCGTCGAGTTCGACCGCGTCGTTGTCTTCGCTCATGCGTGGTGTGGGCCCGTCATACCGCGTCGTCCGCGATGCGGACCAGTTCGTTCAGCTTGGCCGTTCGCTCGCCGCCGACCGTGCCGGTCTTGATGTAGCCGGCGTCGGTCGCCACGGCGAGGTGTGCGATGGTCGTGTCCTCCGTCTCGCCCGAGCGGTGGGAGATGACGGTCTCGTACCCGTTTCGGGCGGCGAGTTCGACCGCGTCGAACGTGTCCGACAGCGTCCCGATCTGGTTCGGCTTGATCAGGATGCTGTTGGCCGCGCCGACGTCGATCCCCTCCTGGAGCCGCTCGACGTTGGTGACGAACAG
>JBNJEE010000150.1:0-5941 GCA_051745525.1 Methanobacteriota archaeon
CTGATGGTGGGTGTCGTGATGCCATTCGAGCACCTGCTCGGAGATGTGCGGTTCCAGCGCGTCGTAATCGTACGGCAGCGGATCGAGTTCGTAGCTCATCGTTGAATCACCTACCACGAACATGTGCCGGAAACCTGTTAAAGATAATGAGTGTGGTGGTACCACACGTCACTGGACGTGAGTGTTACCGGGGTTCACCGTGCGCGAGCGATAGCCTTGCGGTTCGGGCGAAACGTCGATCGGGCAACCTGCCGCCGCGCGGGTGGCGGATCGCCAAACCCGTAATCAGAAACGGTTTCGTCGACGGACGCGGCGCGGCGGGGCGAAACACGGGCGGCACGGACCGCGTCCGGCACGAAGTGCGCCGGCCGCGTTACGGTGGGACTGGGATTCGAACCCAGGAAGCCGTGAGGCTACCTGCTTTCAAGGCAGGCGCAATAGGCCGCTCTGCCATCCCACCACGTCAGGACGCTCGGGGGCGTCCGACTAAGGGGTGTCGGTCCTCGGTCTCCGAGTCAGTCCCGAACCACTCGCTCCTCGCCGTCCTCGACGACCACGTCCAGCCCGTGTCCGTGGACGAACGCCGCGGTGTAGTCGGGGACGACGCGCTGTGCGGCGAACCGCGCGCGCAACACGGGGACGGCGTCGAGCAGGTCGTCGCCGGCCACCATCGACGGCGAGGACGCGAGGAACTCGACGTCGAGGTCGGCGTCGCGGCCGCGCGCCGCCAGGGTGGGGAGGCTCGGGGCCTCGAACGCGCCGTCGAAGTCGATCGGCTCGGTGAACCCGGCGTAGTAGGTCCGCCCGCGGGTGGACGGGCCGAGCACGACCTCGTTCGTCCGGAGCTTCATCGCGGCCGAGTCGATGACGGTCCGCGAGAGCAGCGGCGCCTGCGGGGTGACGACGGCGACGGAGTCGGCGCCCTCCTCGCGGAGGAGGTGCGTGACGGTGTTGCCGGCGCGCGCGCCGAACGAGGAGCCGACCTGCCGCTCGAAGCGAACGTCCTCGGTGCCGCCGAGGGTGTCGGCGACGAGCGTGCGCAGTTCGGCCTCGGGGCTGGTGTCGGTGCGGTGCTCGTCGGGGAGGTCATCGTCGACGGGGAAATTAACGAGCAGCTCCCCGCCGGATCGGTCGACCGCGAGCACGGCGTCGCGGAACAGCGCCTCGTACAGGTCGGCGGCCTCGGCGGCCGACAGCGGCGTCGACTCCGCGAGCCCGGTCCCGACGAGCCCCTCGCGGGGCGGCTTCGCCAGCAGAACGACGACGGTCATACCGGATCGAGTCGCCCGCGCGCCTTCAACTCGCCGTTTCGATCGCGGGCGGGCCGGCCGCTCAGGAGAAGTCGCGCCGCATCGCAATCTCGAACCACGGGCACAGCCGAAGCTGGCGGTACAGCGCCGGATGCTCGTGGAGGTGGTCGTAGTCGGCCCACAGCATACCGCCGATCTCCGCTTCGTCAGGGTCGAGCGAGGTATCGTCGAGGGTGACTTTCAGCACCGAGCAGACCTCCCACTCGACGCCCTCGTTGGGGTAGTAGCGCTTGTACTCGAACTTGTCCGTCACGCGGAGGTCGTCGTACTGGTCGGGGGTGATCCCCAGCTCCTCTTCTAAGCGCTGTTCGGTCGCGTCCTCCTGCGACTGCCCCTCGACCGGATGGGAGGCGACCGTGCCGTCCCAGTGGCCGTCCCACAGGCGCTTCGTGGGGGCGCGCTGGGCCAGGAGGATCCGCCCCTCCCCGTCGTAGACGAGACAGGTGAACGCGCGGTGGCGGATGCCGTCGCCGGTGTGGGCGTCGAGCCGGTTCACCGTCCCCTGTTCGGTGTCGTCGGGGTCGACGGCGATCACGTCTTGCAGCGCGTTCTCGTGGTCCGCGTCGGTGTCGGCGCCCCCGACGGGATCGGAGGCGGCCGCGTCCTCGGAGCTCATGCGAGATAGGTCGATCACCAGGGCTAATAAGCGTTCGATACGTCGGGGCGGGTCGACCCCGACGGCGCTCCTCCGTCCGTCGGTGGGGGCGGGTCGACGGACGCGGTTCGACGCGCTTAACCGCGTGCCGCGGCTACTTCGCGCGGATGAGTGACCCGGCGCTCGACGTTGTCGAGTTCGTGTTGACGACGCACCTCTACACCGAGAACCGCGACCTCGACGAGAACGACCTCCCGCCTCGCTTCCGGCGGGTGTTCTGGTCGGATGACGCCACCGACGAGGCGCCCGGCGGCGTCGAGCGGCCGCTCAAGGCGACGAGCGAGACGACCCGCACCGCGACGGGCGTCGAGCATCCGTGGGACGCCGTTTCGGACCTGCTGTTCACCCAGCGGACCGAGTTCTCGGGCGAAATTTCCCTGACGCAGCCCGCGATGGCGCTGGAGTGGTACCGCGACCACGCCGCCGACGACCGGATCGGCGCCAACCCGACGATCGTTGCCGCGCTGGAGGCGGCCGAGGGCCTCGACGCGCCGGTGACCCACGAGGAGGCGCGCGACGACGTGCGGCCCATCCAGGCCGACCGGGTCTGGATAGACGCCCTCCTCGAGGAGTACTTCGACGAGGACGACGACGCGGAGATGCTCGATCTCGTCAACGTCCGCGCGCCGGAGGAGATCGAGACGACGCTCGCGGACCTCGTGCTCACCGGCGATCAGGAGGGCGAGATCCAGAAGATCGTCAAAGCGATCGAACACCGCGAGTACCTCGCGAGCATCGGGCTCCGCGAGATCGGGAAGCTGCTGTTCGTCGGGCCGCCGGGAACCGGGAAGACGACCGTCTCGCGGGCGCTCGCACACGAGCTGGGCATCCCCCTCGTCGAGGTGAAGATGTCGATGATCACGAGCCAGTACCTCGGCGAGACGGCCAAAAACGTCGAGAAGACGTTCGAGGTCGCGAAGCGGCTCTCCCCGTGTATCCTCTTTATCGACGAGTTCGACTCTGTCGCGAAGACCCGCCGCTCGGACGAGCACGCCGCGCTCAAGCGGGCGGTCAACACCCTGCTCAAGTCGATCGACGAGGTGTCGCTCGTGCGCGACGAGGTGCTCTTGATCGGCGCGACGAACCACCCGGACCAGCTCGACGCGGCCGCGTGGCGGCGCTTCGACGAGATTGTCAACTTCCCCAAGCCCGACCGCGACATGCGCGCCGACATCCTCCGGGTCGTCACCCGCGAGATGCAGATCGCCGACTTCGACCCCGAGGAGGTCGCCGACCGGACGACGGGGCTCACCGGCTCCGACCTCCGGATGGTCCTCCGCGAGGCGGTCCTCGGCGCGCTCACCGAAGACCGGATGACGATCACCCAGGAGGACGTGATGGAGGCCGTCGAGGACTTCGAGGAGCGCGACAACCTGAAGAACATGGACATGATCGACGGCGAGGGCGCGGAGGTGCTCGGCGAGACGGACCCCGACGGGCAGGACCACACCCACGACGACGAGCCGTCACACGACGACGCCGCCCACGACCACGGCGCGCACAGTCACTCGCACGACTGAAACACCGCGAAGCGGTCCTTTTGAGGTACGTACCGCAATTCAATTGATCCCGGTTGCAGTCTATACCGGGAGTGGGTGTTGCAGACTGTCGCTGGCAACGTGGTATATAAAAGGCCAAGCGTGAGAGCGGCGACTGTTTATAAATGAACGTTACTGTGGCGCGCCTCCGAGCGCCCACCGGGCGCGAGGAGCCCGCGAGGGACGCGGTGAGCGCTCGGAGAGCGCGAACCGCGAGGCTGGGGAGGTGTGAGGCTGCGGTACTAAGCGGGCTGGGGCTTTAGCGGTGTCCTCGCCGTCGGCGGTTGTTTATAACCGATGGCGATGAGAGTTCGAGGACGAGATTGCTAACAGTCCCGTCTGCGGTACCAACGGCGACTCACGGATGAACGCCGACGAGTGTCCCATTTAAATACGGAACCGAAAACATACATCCTTTCGCGCTCGAACCGTCCCATGAAGCGGCGAGCGATTTTGGTCTCTTGCGGCGTTCTCGCCGGGTTGGGTGGATGTCTGAACCGCGGCGGAGAACCAACCGACAACACCTCCAACACGACGACACCGAACAGCACCGCAGCCAACAGTTCCACAGCCGACGACACCGAAACGGACGGCGACCGTCCGTCGTACGTGGTCACCGTCTCAAGGGAGGACGTCGAGCAGCCAGACAACAGCTGTCGCTTCGAGGAACTCCCCGAGGGGGCACAAGAGGAAGTCGAGAACGCGATAAGGGATCTGGACACCGACTCCGACGATAGCGGAAGCCACGATGTGTACGGAAGTGCGGAATTACTAGATACAGAGTGTTACAACACGTATATCGAATACGACGGTCAGTACTATTGGACCTCGATAGACGCGGTCGGTGGGTGATCGGCTCCCCGTCCTTGTAATAGCTGCCACCGACGCCGACGAAACCGATCTACGCGAACGTGTCGACGACCGTTCCGGTGTCCTCGCCGGTGGTGTAGTAGTAGCCGTCGTCCTCCGAGAGCGTCCCCCAGTCCGCCCAGCTCCCCTCGTAGTTGCGCACGTCGTCGAAGCCGAGTTGGTCGAGGACGAACCATCCCACGGAGGCCCGGATGGCGGTCTGACAGTAGGCGACGGCGGTCTCGTCCGACGAGAGGCCGGCGTCGTCGATCCAGAGCGTCTCCAGATCCTCGGGCGAGCGGAGCCGCCCGGCCTCGTCGTCGATGCTCTGGACGAAGTTGAGGTTGGTCGCGCCGGTGACGTGACCGAAGCGGTCGAGGTCGCCGCGTTCGTCGACGCCCCAGTACTCCTCGGGCGACCGCATGTCGAGGATCGGGATCTCGGCGCCGTCCTCGTCGACGTTGCCGGCGAGGAACTCCCGCGTTGCGACGACGCCGGTGTCCACCTCGGCCTCGTACTCGCCTTCCTGCGCGTCGGGCGACCCCGTCGTCGTCTCGCCGTCGCCGTCGTTCCAAACGGTGAACCCGCCGTCGAGCAGGCTGACCTGCCCCTCATGGCCGAGGGCGTTGAGCGTGTAGATGGCGTACGTCTCCCAGAGGTTCGACTCGGCGCCGTACACGACCACGTCGTCGCCGGGCTCGATGCCCGCCTCCGCGAGCGTCCACGCGATCGCGTCGGGGGAGGCCTCGAACCCGTCGGCGGTCTCCTCGGCGTAGCTGTCCAGCATCTCGGAGTTCGGGAAGTGGTACGCGCCCGGGAGCCGCGCGTCGAGGAACGCCTCCTCCTCGCGGACGTCGAGCAGGTGCACGTCGTCGAGGTTCTCCGTGAGCCACTGGCTGTCGACGACGCCGTCGAACTCCGCCGCCGCGGGCGTCGTGTACGCTTCCGGCGGGTCGTCGTCCGTCGCGCCGAGGCAGCCGGCCGTCGCCGCGATCGCCGCGCCGGCCGAAGCCAATACCGCTCGTCTGGAGGTCCGCGTGTGTCGATCGGTCATCCGATCTGCGCGTTATCGCGTGGCGGCCATAACCCTGTTACTGGAGGGGCGTGTTACCGTCGGCTCCGACGGCAGCCCCGCCAGCGTCGCCGTCACCGGCCAGATTTGCGGTCCCCGATCGCTTCCGCGGCGTCGGACCGGTCCGCGTCGGCCGCGGGCGACTCCGTGCGCACGCCGACGACGGTGTAGCCGAAGCCGCGCTCGACGATCCGCGGATCGAACCCGGCGGCATCGAGCGCCGCCGCGAGATCGGCGGGCGCGTGAAACCGTGACGCCATGCCGAACGCGTGCTCGGCCGCGACGAGCGCGCGGCCGAGCGGGTGCGTCGGATCGAACTCGCGGACCACGAGCGCGCCGCCGGGCGCGAGGACCCGCGCGGCCTCTCGGAGCGCCGCGTCGTGGTCGGGGAGGTGGTGGAAGGCGTCCACGATCGTGATCGCGTCGACCGTCCCGTCGCGGAACGGGAGCCGACCGGCGTCGCCGGGCAAATTTTCAAACTCCTCCATTAATGAATTTTGTAATTCTAATTTCTTAA
>JBNJEE010000151.1:0-5931 GCA_051745525.1 Methanobacteriota archaeon
GTTCGGTCGGCTCTTCCAGCTGACCGAACCGGTTCCCGTTCATACGCGTCCGTGTGGCCGAGGATATATAGTGGTTGCAATCCGCGCAACGACTCGGCGGCGGCTACTCCGCCGCCGCGACCGGTGGTAGTTTATAAACGGACCGCGATAGTGGAGTCGTGCGCGAACGCCTCACCTCCGATCTCGGCGTGTACGCCCTCTCGGGACTGTTCTCGCTCGTCGTGTTCGTCGTCGCGCTGGCGATCCTCTCGACGACGCTTCCGGACGGGCTCGGCGATCGCCAACTCGCCGGGCTCGTCGTCGGGTACCTACTGTTCGTCGGGGTCTACGCGATCGCGTGGTTCATCTACACGGAGATCGACAGCCGCGAGGAGATCTGAACGCGCGTCGCTTCTCGACCGTCGCGGTTCCGGCTGGCGACCGCGACGGTTCCGGCTGGCGAACGGTTTTCACGTCCCCGCGAGACGGGCCCGTATGTCGTGGGACACGATCAGACTCGACGTCGACACCGAGAGCGACGTCGCGACGCTCACCGTCGACCGCCCCGAACAGCTCAACGCGCTCACCGTCGACACGCTCGAAGCGATCGAGGAGGCCCTGACCGAAGCCGAGGCGGCCGGCGCCCGCGCGCTCGTGCTGGCCGGCGCGGGCGACGACGCGTTCGTCGCGGGCGCGGACATCTCCTACATGGTCGAGCTGTCGACGCCGGAGGCGCAGGCGTACGCCGAACTGGGCCATCGCGTCGCGGACGCGATCGAGTCGTTCCCGGCCCCGACGGTCGCCGCGATCGACGGCTACGCGTTCGGCGGCGGCTGCGAACTGGCGCTGGCCTGTGACCTCCGGGTCGCCGCCGAGGGCGCCGTGCTCGGCCAGACCGAGATCGACCTCGGCATCATCCCGGGGTGGGGCGGGACCCAGCGGCTCTCCCGGCTCGTGGGCGACGAGACCGCGAAGCGGCTCGTCTTCCTCGGCGAGCGGATCGACGCGACGGAGGCCGCCGAGATCGGGTTCGTCGGCGAGGTCGTCGCCGACGACGCGTTCGACGACCGGATCGAGGAGTTGGCGGGGGAGCTGGCCGCGAAGCCGGCGTACGCGACCCGCGCAGCCAAGGAGGCGCTGAACGCGGTCCACGACGGCACCCAACGCGGCGGGCTCGCGTTGGAGCGCCGCGCGTGGTCCGGCCTCTTCGGCACGCACGACCAGCGCGAGGGGATGGCGGCGTTCCTCGAAAAGCGCGAGCCCGACTTCGAGTAGCCGACGGTCGGTCGGTGCCGGCTGCGACCCTGCCGAGTCAGCGACGCTGACGCTCCGAACCACCGAACCGTCGCGCTCCGTGCCACCGGGGTCCACGGAGCCGACCAATCGCCACGCTTTATTAATGCGCCCGAGTACCGGCGACATGGACCAGTTGCGGCAGTCGCTCCTCGACGCGCCGATCATCGAGAAAGGCGAGTACCAGTACTTCGTCCACCCGATCAGCGACGGCGTTCCCATGCTCAAACCGGAGCTCCTCCGGGAGATCGTCATCCGGATCATCCGGAAGGCGGAGTTGGAGAACGTCGACAAGATCGTCACGCCCGCGGCGATGGGTATCCACATCTCCACCGCACTCTCGCTGATGACGGACATCCCGCTCGTCGTCATCCGCAAGCGCCAGTACGGCCTCGACGGCGAGGTGCCGCTGTTCCAAGAGACCGGCTACTCGGAGTCGGAGATGTACATCAACGACGTCGAGGAGGGCGACCGCGTCCTCGTGCTCGACGACGTGCTCTCGACGGGCGGCACGATGAAGGCGATCCTCGACGCGCTCACCAACGAGGTCGGCGCGGAGGTCGTCGACGTCGTCGCCGTGATCAAGAAGGCCGGCGAGAACGAACTCGACCAGACCGACTACAACGTGAAGACCCTGATCAACGTCACCGTCGAGGACGGCGAAGTCGTCATCGTCGACGCGCAGGGCGACGACTAGCGCGGTCCGACGCATCGGCTGTTTCTTTATAAACGGTGTCGCTGGCGGCTGTACCGGGCGCGCGTCCATAGCCTCGGTCGCGACTCCGCACTTCCGCACCGCTCAGCACCTCACACCTCCCCAGCCTCGGCGGACGGCCCGGCGCGGGCGGAGCCGCGCCGACCCGCCGCCTCCCTCGCGGGCTCCTCGCGCTCGCTTAAAAGCGAGCGCTCGGCGGCGCGCCTGGGCGAGAGCTTCGCTCTCGCTTGCAGCCGGCGCTGCGCGCCGGCGACACCGCTGCGGCTGTTGTGTTTATAAACCCCGCGCCCGCCCTCGTCGCTGCCGGGCGCGGGTCCCTTTTCCGTCGGGAGCGCGAATGAACGGGTACACATGAGTAGCGCGCTATTCGTCGTGAGCGAGGAGGGGTACTGGGCCGAAGAGTGCATTGAGCCGCTGACGACGCTCGAAGCGGCGGACGTCGACGTGACGATCGCGACGCCGTCGGGCTCGCCGCCGGTCGTCGACGAGCGGTCGCTCGATCCGGAGGCCGCGGGCGGGGAAGAACGGGCAGCGGAGCTCCGCGAGATCGACGAGACGCACCCGAAGCTCAACGATCCGGAGCCGATCGCGACGGTCGACGCCGACGACTACGACGCGGTCGTATTCCCCGGCGGCCACGGTACCGTCTGGGACGTGAATCAGGACCGACACGCCCGCCAGCTGCTGCTCGACGCCGTCGCCGGCGAGGACGGCGTCGCGCTCGTCGTCTGTCACGCGGTCGGCATTCTCGGGTTCACGCGCGAGGCCGACGGGACGCCCCTCGTCGAGGGCCGCTCGGTCACCGGCTTCCCGAACGAGTGGGAGGAGGGCATCGTCGACGAGCACGACCTGATGCCGGACGGCCGGAAGCTCCCGTACTGGGTCGAAGACGAGGTCGTCCTCGCCGGCGCCGACTGGGACGCCGAGCTCGACGCCGACACCAGCGTCACCGTCGACGGCGACCTCATCACCGCCCGCGGACCAGAGTCCTCGGCCGACGCGGCCGAGACGCTGTTGGACGAGCTGTAGACGGACTCCGCTTTCCCTCTCCGAGCGAATCGACGATTTACCGACGGCGGGTTCCCGGTGACGGCTTCCCGGAAACTGTTACCGCCGCCGATTCACTGGCGGCGGTCCCGAGTCGCCGAAAAGAGGACGACACCGGACGCGAGCCCGCCGAACACGGCCGGAATCGCCGAGCGGAGAATCCCCTGATCGAACGAGACGGTGCCGATCGCCGTTCCGATCGCGACCCAGAGCACGACGTTTACCAGGACGAACCAGCGCGGGTCGTCGACGAACGAAGCCGGGAAGGCAGGCGTCATCGCTCCCGTCTTTCCGCTCAACGCTTATAAACAGGGGCCGCTACCGGATCACGAACGCCGGCTCCTCGATCCGCTCGCTTTTACACTCCGGACACCGCGACGGCTCGTTGACGGGGTCGTCGAAGCGGTCGAAGCCGCAGTCGCGGCAGGTCGGCGGCGCGACGAGGAACTCGCCGTCGCCGTCGACGGATCGTGAAACGTGCGTCAAGTGGTCGTACACGACAGGCGTCGGCAGCGACAGCGACTCCCCGAGGTCGCTCGCGGTCGCCGGCTCCTCGCGGAGCGCCTCGGCGATCCGCTGGCGGGTCGTCTCCATACGCCGAATTGGTCGAGGAGGGATAAAACGGCGACGGCGGGGGTACTTATACTCGCCCGGAGCGCCAGCTCTCGAAGAACGCGCTCGCCGGGTGGTAGTCGGGTTCGACGCCCGGCGGATCGGGCGCCGTCGGCGTCTGGTCTGCGGCCGAGAGCTTCTCGTACCAGAGCCCGGCAGGGCCGCGATAGGCGTCGACGTGCCCGACGAACCGCCGATGTCGGTCGGCGAACCGCGCCGCCGCGTCCTCGTCGCCGCGATCACGCGCACGCTCCGCGAGCGCCGCCGCCGCACCGATCCCCTCCGCGAGCGTCCAGCCGTAGCGGTCGCCGACGATGGGCTCGCCGTCGGCCTCGACCGTGTACGCGAACCCGCCGTCGGTCCAGCCGAGGTCGACCGCGGCGTCGAACAGCTCGACGGCGCGACCGTACCAGCCGTCCCCTCCGAAACCGCCGTCTTCGCCCGTCAGCGCCGCGGGGACCTCGGCGTCGTACCGGTCGAGCAGCGCGCAGAACTTCGCCCACTCGACGTGGTGGCCCGGCTGGTACCCCGGCGGGCGGAACTGGTGGCGCGGCTCGTCGGCGTTGTACGCGAAGTCGTGGTCCCAGTCGGCGGTGTAGTGCTCCCACAACAACCCGTCCGTCGCCGCCGCGAGGTCGACCGTGATCCGCGCGGCGATCCGACTCGCACGGTCGAGGTACTCCTCGTTTCCGGTCGCCTCGTAGGCCGCGAGGTACGCCTCGCACGCGTGCATGTTTGCGTTCTGCCCGCGGTACGGCTCCCGCTCGCTCCAGTCCGGGTCGCAGTCGCTCCGGAGACACCCGGTTCCGTCGTGGAAGCGCTCGTCGAGGAGGTCGACGGTCGCCGCCAGCCCGGCCTCGGCGCCGTCGACGCCGGCGTCCGCGGCGCGCGCGTACGCGAGCAACACGAACGCGTGGCCGTACGCCGACCGCGTCCGATCGACCGGCTCCCCGTCGGCGTCGACGACGAGGTGATAGCCGTCGGTCGCCGAATCGGAGCCGCTGTCATCATCGCCCGCACGGTGCGCCGATTCGAGGAACTCCAGCCCGTGTTCGGCGGCGTCGAGACACCAGTCGGGACCGTCGGCGATCGCCCCCGCCGCGAAGTTGGCGACCGACCGGCAGGTCGCGACGAGGTGGCGATGCTCGCCGGTGTAGTGGTCACCGGTCTCCGGGTGAAGCAGCCGGTAGCCGCCGCCCTGCGCGTCGACCGCGTCCGGGTACTGGAGCCTGAGCGTCGACAGGAACCGCCCCCGATGCGCCTCGGGATCGTGTGGGGCCATACCGCGAGGTGCTCGCCGCCGGGAAAAAACGGCGTCGCTCTCGGCGGGCGTCGCAGTGTACCGCCCGAGAACGACCGCGCCGACTCACTCCACGGCGATCCGCGAGCGGAACTCCGATCGCCCGCCCGTCGCGAGTCCGGTCGCCCGGAAGAGCGACCCCGCGCCGTCGCCCTCGACCGCTCGGTCGCCGTCGGTCAGCGCCGTCGTCAGGTACAACACGTCACACGACGGGCCGGCGAAGGTGACCGAGGAGACCTTCCGCGCCGGCAGTTCGATCTCGCCGACCGGCTGGCCGGTCGGATCGTAGCGGACGGCCCGTCCGCCGTCCCAGCGCGCGGACCAGACGTGGTCGTCGGCGTCGACGGTCATCCCGTCCGGCACCCCGTCGCCGGCGGGCGTCTCGACGAAGGTGCGGCGGTTCGAGATCTCGCCGGTCGCGTAGTCGTAGTCGTACGCGTAGATCTGGCGCGCCTCCGACTCGGTGAGGTAGAACGTGGAGCCGTCGCCGGAAAACCCCATCCCGTTCGGGATGTCGAACCCCTCGTCGACGACGCGGACGGAGCCGTCCGTATCGACCCGGTAGAGGTCGCCGAGCGCGTCCTCGCCCGGCATCGTCCCCGCGAACACCCGCCCTTCCGGGTCGGCGATCACGTCGTTGAACCGGGTGTCGGCGTCGACCGCCGCGACGAGCGTCGTCTCGGACTCGCCGGGAACCAGCCGTTCGATCGCGCCGTGAGTAAAGAGCAAGAGCGCGCCGTCGGCCTCGATCGTGTACCCGCCGAGCGGCTTGCCGTCCGTCTCGTAGGCGACCTCGTTCGTCCCCGACTCGGGGTCGTAGCGGTACAGCCGACCGGCGGGGATGTCCACCCAGTAGAGCCGCTTCTCGGCCGGGTGCCACAGCGGTCCCTCGCCGGTGTGTGCGGTCTCGTCCGCGACGCGTTCGGTCCGAACCATACCGATCCTCCCGAAGCTCGATACTTGAGTGTGTCTCCCGCGACGCTTC
>JBNJEE010000152.1:0-5834 GCA_051745525.1 Methanobacteriota archaeon
AAGCGGGGTACATTGCGACGCGTGTCCGGGTTAGGGTAGTGGACTATCCTTCAGCCTTGTGGAGGCTGAGACGCGGGTTCGATTCTCGCACCCGGACCTGCTCGCGAAACGTACCGACGAGCCGATCAGAACTCGATCTGCTCTCCGTCCTCGGGGACCAGCACGTCCTCGGTCTCCGCCCGTAGTTCCTCGCGCAAGAGCAGACAGTGGTTGATCGCCTCCATGTGGACCACCGCGATCGCGGCGTCGGTGGCCTCGCGCACGGCCGCAATGTCGTCGACGCCCATCGTGATCGGCTCGCCTTCGGTGAACCGCGCCGCACCGCCGTTGAGGACGACCGCGTCGGGGTCGAACTTCGCGAGCGTCTCCGCGACTGGCTCGTACCAGACCGTGTCGCCCGCGAGGTACAGTGTCTCCTCGCCCTCGAAGACGAACCCGGAGACGGGGCCCATCCGCTCGGCCAGCTCCCCGTGTCCGTGACGACCGGGCGTCCGGTGGAGCGTGACGCCGTCGAACGACGCCGTCTCCGCGACCGGTCGCACGTCGGTCAAGCCGTCCTCGGCGAACGCGTCCGCCTCCGCGGGCTGGCAGAACAAGGGCACGTCGGCGTCAAGTTCCGCCGCCGCCGCGTCGTCGAAGTGGTCGGGGTGGCGGTGGGTGACGATCACCGCGTCGTGCGTGAGATCGACGTCCGAAATCGGGACGAGCGGGTTCCGCCGGTCGTTCGGTGTGTTATCGATCGGCGGCAGCGCGCCCTGCGAGGCGAACAGCGGATCGACGAGAAAGGTCGTCTCGCTCACGGTCACAAGGACCGTGGCGTTGCGAACGAGGGTGACGGCGGCGCCGGCGGCTGTCGACATTACCGCTCCTTCGTTGGGCGCGGTGTTGTGGCTTGTGCCGTCATCCCCTCTGGGTATCGCCAGCATCCCCGGCGGACGCCTCGCGTCACGCGACGCCCGCGATCCGGACGGTCGACGCTCTCGAACCCCTGTGCGTACCGGCTCTCGAACGGCGGCGGGAAGATCGGTCCGCCGAGTCGAGACATCTCGGTCGGCCCCGTAGCGTCCGCGTACTTATATGCCGCTCGCGAGTCGTCACTCCCGTCATGGACGGACGTGAGACGACGGCGACTCGACGCGGGCCGCTCCGGCAGCCCTCGGGGGTCGGTGCCGTCGACACGGCGGTGACCCGGGAGGCGGACGCGACCCACTACGCCGACGACCTCTCGGTCCGCGTCGAGCCGCGATGAGCGCCCCGACTGCGGCGGTGAGCGCGGACGACGACCCCGACGACGAGAGCGACGCCGACACCGCCGACACGATGCGCGAGCGCGCCGGCGAGAACCGCGCGAAGCTCTGGCTGCTGTTGCGCGCGAACCGGATCGTGGTCGCGGCGGTCCTGACGCTCGCGATATTCGTCGCGTTCGTCGCCGTCGCCGTCGGGCTCTCGCCGTCGCTCGCGGAGAAGGTCGGCGCGAGCGACCCAATCGAGACACTGTTCGCCTCGATGATCACGGCCATCGTCACGGGGGCGACGCTCGTCGTCACCATCGGGCAACTCGTGCTCACGGGGGAGAACGGCCCCCTCGGCGACCAGCAGGAGCGCATGGACGACACGCTCGCGGTCCGGGACGACATCGCGGCGCTCACTGGCGCGCCGACCCCAACGGACCCGGCCACGTTCCTCGACGCCATCCTCGCCGCCGCGGCGGAGCGCGCTCGAGAGCTCCGCGAAGCGGTGAACGACCGAGCAGCCGACGGCGACGGGTCGGACCGGGCCGCGCTCCGGGGGGACGTCGACGACCTCGCTGAGGGAGTCACCGAGAACGCCGACGCCGTGCGCGGGCAGCTCGACGGCGCCGAGTTCGGCTCCTTCGACGTCGTGTTCGCCGCGCTCAACTTCGACTACGGCCCGAAAATCGGGCGGATCGAGCGGCTAGCTGCCGAGCACGACGAGGCGCTCACCGACGACGAGCGCGACCGCCTCGAGGAGCTGACGGAGTCGCTGTCGCTGTTCGGGCCCGCCCGCGAGCACGTCAAGACGCTGTACTTCCAGTGGGCCCTGATCGACCTCTCGCGCCTAATCCTCTACGCCGCGGTGCCGGCGCTGGTCGTCGCGGGCCTCACCCTCGCGATCGTCGACGCCGGGACGTTCCCGGGTCGGGCGCTCGGGGTCGACCACGTGACGCTCGTCGTCGCGGGCGCGTTCGCGGTCACGCTCCTCCCGTTCTCGCTTTTCGTCTCCTACCTGCTCCGCGTCCTGACCCTCGCGAAGCGGACGCTCGCGATCGGGCCGCTGGTGTTGCGGGACTCGGAGTGACCGATCGCGGGCGCTCTCGGTCGTGTCGGAATGTCGCCCGCAACACTAACGGCCGGTCTCATCTCCGGCGGCGTGCCGCGTCGACCGGGAAACCCTCGTGGCGGGCGGTCGCCTGCGCGGCGACGGGCGGGTCGCGTGTGCGACCGGTGTGACGCGCCTGGGTTCTCCGCGCTGTCATCGCTCCCATCGGGGAGTACTCGGACGGGGACTGATGGCGCGCGATTCCGGCTAGCCGCCGAGCGCCTTTAAAGGGTCGGGTGGGCCACTCAGTCCTTCTCGCTGCCGGCGACGACCACGCGCTCCCCGTCGTCGGCCTGCGGCTCCGAGACCGAAACGGGGTCGATACCGCGGCGACCGGCGTCGAACTCCGAGAGGAGGTAGACGAGCGCGACGAGCGTCACGACCCCGATCGGGAGCAGCACGAACGGCGAGAGCCCGAGGAACCCCCACACGAGCAGCAGCGCCACCGAGACGAGTCCCACGGTGGCGGCGTAGTAGATCTGCGTGCGGACGTGGTCGATGAGGTCCGCGCCGGTGAACGTCGCGGACAGCACTGTCGTGTCGGAGATGGGAGAGCTGTGGTCGCCGAAGATCGCCCCCGAGAAGATGACGCCGACCATCACCGCGACGAGGGTGTGGCCCTCCGCGCCGCCCCCGGTTATCTCCCAGGCGACGGGGACCGCGATTGGCGTCATGATCCCCATCGTCCCCCAAGACGTCCCGGTCGAGAAGGCGATGAAGCCGGCCACGACCATCACGAGCGCCGGGAGGACGGGCTGGGGGACCGTTCCGACCGTCGCCTCGGCGACGTACTGCCCCGTCTCCAGCGCGGAGATGACCTCGCCGATCCCCCACGCCAACACGAGGATGGACACCGCGGTGAGCATGATTCCGAACCCGTCGACGGTGTACTCGGTCGCCTCGCCGAACCCGAAGATCCGGTACGTCTTCCCGAGGACGAACCCGGACAGCACCATGCCGAACGCGCCGATCATCAGCGCGGTCGCGAAGTCGGCGCCGATAAGCGCGTCCCAGAGGCGGCCGCCCGCGCTCCCGAACTCGGCTGCGAGGAAATCGGACAGGAAGCCGGTCGGTACGAAGCCGCCGGACCAGAACGCGGTCGCGACCGTGACCGCGATCAGGACGGCGACCGGCGCGAAGAAGTTGATCAGCCGCGGCGTCGACGCCGGCGGCTCGCCCAGTTCGCCGGCCACGTCTTGCATCGGCTCCGCCCCTTCGCGGGTAACCTGCCCGGTCGTCCACGAGCGGTGTTCGGCTGTCAGCATCTCGCCGTAGTCGCGGCCCCACAGCACGACGATGGCGACCATCGCGATCGCGAGGATCGCGTACATGTTGAACGGGATAGAAGAGAGGAACACCTCGAAGGTGCTGGGGCGGTTCGCCGCGTCAACGCCCGCCTCCGAGTACCCCTCGTCGATCAGCGACAGCTGGAACGCGACCCACGAGGAGATGCCGAGGGTGGCGACGGGCGCGGCGGTGGAGTCGACGACGTACGAGAGCTTCTCGCGGGAGATCCGGAGCTGGTCGGAGACGTCCTTCATCGCCGAGCCGACGATGGCGGTGTTGGCGTAGTCGTCGAAGAAGAGGACGAGGCCGAGCGCCCACGCCGCGAGTCCCGCCTTACGCTGCGTGTTGAGGCGCTCGATCGCCCAGTCGCGGATCGCGTAGGTCCCGCCGAGGTTCCACACCATTGCCACGCCGGAGCCAAGAAGCAGCGTGAAGACGAGGATCGTCGCCTGAAACCCGTCGTCCGCGATGATCGCCGCGACAATCCAGTCAAACGTCTGGACGATCCCGAGCCCTCCCGTATAGATCACGGCGCCCGACCAGATGCCGAGGAACAGCGAGAGGATCGCCTTGCGGGTGACGATCGCCAGCGCGATGGCGAGCAGCGGCGGGACGATAGAGAGGATCCCGAACTCGGACATAGCGTGGTAATATCATCCATTCTTATTTATAATGCGTTGCCTAACGGAGCAAATCGCGGGGCTGTGGCGGGGTCACGCCGTTCCGCGGGTGCGCCGCCGACCGCGACCGGCGGTATCGACGCCTATCCGAACGCACTTACGTCCCTGTCACGGACCCACGCGCAATGTCTGTCCGAGTCGGCATCCTCGGCGCGACGGGCGCCGTGGGCCAGCGATTCATCCAGTTGCTCGACGACCACCCGACCTTCGACCTCGCCGCGGTCACCGCGAGTTCGGAGAGCGCGGGGAAGACCTACCGCGAGGCCGCCAAGTGGCGCGTGGACACCCCGATCCCGGAGGACGTCGCCGAGATGGAGGTCGCGGAGACGACGCCCGCGGGCGTCGCCGACGCCGACGTCGACCTCCTGTTTTCCTCGCTCCCCTCGGGCGTCGCGGCCGAGGTCGAGCCGGCCTTCTTGGAGGCGGGGTACGTCGTCTCCTCGAACTCCTCGAACGACCGCATGGCCGCAGACGTCCCGCTCACCATTCCCGAGATCAACCCCGGCCACCTCGACCTGATCGAGGTCCAGCGCGACGAGCGCGGCTGGGACGGCGCCCTCGTGAAGAACCCCAACTGCTCGACGATCACGATGGTGCCGACGCTCGCGGCGATCGACGAGTTCGGGCTCGAAAGCGTCCGCGTCTCGACGCTTCAGGCCGTCTCGGGCGCCGGCTACTCCGGCGTCACCTCGATGGAGATCATCGACAACGCCATCCCGCACATCGGCGGCGAGGAGGCGAAGATGGAGACGGAGTCGCGGAAGCTACTCGGCGAGTTCGACGGCGCCGAGGTCGCGCTCCACGACGCCGACGTGGCCGCCTCCTGTAACCGGATCCCCACGCTCGACGGCCACCTGGAGAACGTCTTCGCCGAGTTCGCCGACGACCCCTCGCCGGAAGACCTCCGCGAGGCGATGCGCTCGTTCGAAGGCGCCGGCGACCTCCCGAGTTCCCCCGACCGGCTCATCAAGGTGTTCGGCAACGACGAGCCCGAGCGCCCCCAGCCCCGCCTCGACCGCACGTACGCGGACGGGATGGGGATCGTCGCCGGCGGCGTCCAGTCGACGAACGCCGGCGCGAAATATAACTGCCTCGCGCACAACACGATCCGCGGCGCGGCCGGCGCCTCCCTCCTCAACGGCGAACTGCTCGTCGAGGAAGGGTACGTCTGAGATCGCTGTCGGTCCGCGGTCGTCGTCTACGGCAACCTCGACTTCTTTTAAATAACCGGCAGTGACTGGACCGGGGATCGGAATTCAGATTTTTCCCAGTGGCGCGCGCCTCCGAGTGGCCGCCTCTGGCGGCCGCGAGGAGCACGTGCGAGGGAGTCGGGCAGCCGGAGCGAAGCGGAGGCCGCCCGACGAGGCTGGGGAGGCGTGAGGTGCGGTTACGGTGGGGGGTTGGGACTCGCGGCTGGGGCTTCGGTGGTGTTGGTATCGATCAGTCGTTTATAAGAATCACCGCCGTCCGGCCGAGCGGCTGGGGATTCAGCGGTGTTCGTCGTCGATCCGACAGCAGCCTTTATAA
>JBNJEE010000030.1:0-18802 GCA_051745525.1 Methanobacteriota archaeon
GTAGAAAAGTTAACTGTGTTGTAGCTACAACCCTCATCTATGTCGACCGCGGTCAAGATGGACGAGGAGGCGAAATCGAAGCTCGAGGAGCTTCAGGCAGAGATCAGGCTGAAAACGGGAAAGAAAGTCACTCAACAGGAGCTCCTCTCGACGCTGATCCAGTCGGCCGTCGACTCCCGCGCAGAGTTCATCGACTCGTTCCGGGACGGAACGGTGGCCCTGAACGAAACGGAGCTCGAAGCGTTCAACCAAGGACGAATCGCTTCCGGTGTCGAAACGACGGAAGACGACATCGACGACGTCCTGTACGGATGAGCGTCTTCGTCGATACCGGCGTGTTCTACGCTCATCACGACACCGACGCCAGCCGAAACGCGGTCGGTACTGACGCCCTGAATGCCGTTCTTTCGTCCGCGGAATACGGCCACGTGATGACGAGCGACTACGTCTACGACGAAACGGTCACCCTCACACAGATGCGGACGGGGGACGTCGACGCCGGTCTCGAAGTGGGACGGCGCATTCGCGGTGCGGGATACCCTTCGGCCATCGAACTGCTCCACTCGTCTCCGGCACTCTTCGATCGCGCCGTGTCCGTCCACCAGACGTACGCCGACCACGATCTCAGTTTCACCGACGCGATGACTGTCGCGATGATCGAATATCACGAGATAGACGGTGTGTTGAGCTTCGACGACGACTTCGACGGGATCGTCTCCCGACTTGTTCCGGAGACGCTCACGTTCACCGAAGGCGGAGCGTAGGTGGGTGTCCTCGGGCGAAACCGAGAGCGCGACCGTCATCGCTGACCCGAGCGGCTATTATAAGCACATCGCCTGTGTAATTACAGCCGTTACAGCTATTACAGCTGCGAACGTACCGACGCGCGTGCCCATCGACATCGACCGGTTCGAAGAGGGTTCGAGCCGCGACCTCCGGGCGGACGGGCGGACGAACGCGGAGACGATTCTCTCCTTCCTGGCCGGGTCGCCCGAGAAGGCGTACACGCCGAAGGAGATCCACGAGGCGACGGGCGTCGCGCGCGGGAGCGTCGGCGTCGTCCTCTCCCGACTGGAGGACCGGGGACTCGTCCGCCACCGCGGCGAGTACTGGGCCGTCGGCGACGCCGAAGACGTCGAGACGACGCTCACCGCGCTCGCCGGGTCGCGCGCGCTGTCGGAGCGCCTCGGTCCCGAGGACCCCGACGAATGGGGGCACGGCGTCGAGTCCGACGCCGAGCGGGCGAATGAGTGACCGGCAGGGCGAGGTCTGGTGGGGACCGGCGCCGCACAAGGCCGACCCGGCGTATCGACCGTGGCTGATCGTCAGCGGAGACGCCCACCCGTTCTCGGCCGTCGAGTGTCTCGTCGTGGGGATGACCACGACCGAGCACCCGGACGGTATCGCCGTCACCGACGGGGACTGGATTCGAGGCGGGTCGGACGTGGCCGCGTACGTCTCGCCGTGGTACGCGACCACGATCAAGTATCGCGACTTCGACGACCAGCAGGGCGAACTGGCGCCGGAGGTCGTTCGGGAAACCGTCGACGCGCTCCACCGATACACGCCGCGTCCCACCGAGGCGTGACCGGACGGAGCCTCTCGGATGTATCGCCGCCGACCTATCTCGTGTCCGACTCCCACAGCGCGCCGACCCGCTCGTCGACCCACGGCAGCACGGTCCCCTCGATGACGCGCGTGAGGTCCGTCGCGTAGCTCCGGTCGACCGCAGTTGTCGTGTCGGCGTCTGGCAGCGGATGGAAGTGGTCCCGCGTGTTGTGCGGCTGGTCGTGGCGGTCCCAGCGACACCATCGCCGGTCGCCGGCGCGCGTCTCGTGATATGATACGTGAAAGTCACCGTTCGTGTACGCGCGGAGTTCGAGCGAGGCGGCCTCGACGAGTTCGGGGTAGTACTCGGCGTCGAGCGCCACGACGAGGCGCTCCGGCTTGTTCGCGGGGAACAGCGACGTCTGGCGCACCTCGTCCCGTCGACCGAACGCGCGACCGAGATACCGAAGGGTCGCCTCGTCGACGGACCGCGACGGGTCGGCGTCGGTCACGCGGCGTTCTCCTCGACGGACGAGTCCGAGCCGCGACCGCGCCGGACCGCCTCCAGCCGGTCGATCCGTTCCCTGACCGTGTGCCACTCGCTCAACGCGAGCCACACCGTCTCGATGTCGTCGTACTCCGCGTGGTCGAACGCGTCCACGTCGGTCGGCGACTCGGCGTCGAAGCGATCTCGGAACACCGACTCGCGCTCGGTGAGCTCGGCGAGCCTGTCGTGGAGCTCGTCGCGTGACAGGGCTTCGAGTCGGTTTCGGAGTCGCCACTCGAAGTACGACTCGTTGCGGGCGAACGTGAGCGGCGACTCCGAGACGCGTTCGACGACGCCGATGTCGGCCAGCCGCTTGAGATGTCGCCGGGCGGTGTCCGGAGCGCACGAGGCGCGCTCGGCGATCGCCGACACGCCCGCCGGCTCGTACAGCTGGAGCGCGACCCGATACACGCGCTCGTCGGCGGGCTCGGCGTCGAGATCCGCGCTGAACCCCTCGGCGAGTCCGAACTCTCGGTCTGGACCGTCAGAGGGCATATCCATCGATACCAGATATTACTATATAATTCTGGTGTCGCCGAATTATGTAGTCGAATGCGGCGAGTCGGAGAGTGTCCCGCTGCTGTCGCGGCCGCTGTATTGTGACGACCGTCTCTGGACTCCGGTTGCCGACAGACACCACCGTCGCTCGTCGGAACGAGCAACACTCGGAAGGACGGCGGACGGCCGTCACGTCGGAGGGTGTCCTCGCGCGGAAACGAGAGCGCGAACGTCATCGCTGACCCGAACGACTATTATGAACGTGATAATATTATCGCTCGCATAATGATAAATCGGGAGGCGGAGCTCGAGTGGCTCACGTCGCACCCCACGCGCGCGGAGCGACAGCTGTTCGTCGTGTACGGCCGACGGCGGGTGGGAAGACGACGCTGGTGACGACGGCGCTCGAGACGCTCGACGACGCGTCGATGTACTATCTCTGTGACGAGCGGGGCGCGACGCACAACGCCCGCCGGTTCGCGGCGCAGTGCGCCGAAACGTTCGACGACGTCACGCCGGACGTCGACGGGTTCGTCGACGCGTTTCGGTACCTCACGGCCCGTCGACGCGGGCCGTGTGTCGTGGCGTTAGACGAGTTCTCGTATCTCGTCGCCGAAGACGACACCGTCCCGTCGGTGTTTCAGACCGTCGTCGACGATGTGCTCGCGGGGACGGACGTCTCGCTCGTGTTGTTGGGCTCGTCGATTTCGATGATGAAGGAGGGCGTGTTGAGCTACGAGAGCCCGTTATACGGACGCCGAACCGGACAGTGGGAGCTCGCACCGCTCTCGTTCGCGGACGTTCGCGGGTTCTTCCCGGACGAGGACCTGGAGACGCAGATCCAAGTGTACGGCGTCCTCGGCGGCGTCCCCGCGTATCTCGAACAGTTCGACCCGGATCGGCGCCTCCTCGAGAACGTCGAGCGGGCCGTCCTCTCGAAAGGCGAGTTCCTGTACGAGGAGCCGGAGTTTCTGTTACGACAGGAGCTTCGTGAACCCGCGACGTACATGGCGATCCTCGAGGCCATCGCCGGTGGCGCGACGCGTGTCACCGAGATCGCCAACGAGATCGGCCGCGACGCGAGCAGTCTCTCCCGGTACCTCCAGAACCTCACACAGCTGGCGATCCTCGAGCGCGAGCACCCGGTAACGGATCCGGACGGCCGGGGGCTGTATCGGTTGACTGACGATTTCCTTCGGTTCTGGTTTCGGTACGTGGCACCCAATCGAGGAACGCTCGAACAGGGGCGCACGGCGCCGGTCCGGTCGGCGATCACCGAGACGCTGCCGACACACACGAGCCGGACCTTCGAGACCGTGTGCCAGCAGGCGGTTCGGACGTCGGCGTTTCCCGTCTCCTGCTCGCGGGTCGGCCGGTGGTGGTACGGCGGCGAGGAGATAGGCGTCGTCGGGATCGATCAAGAGACCGAGACCCTGTTGCTCGGCGAATGCAAGTGGACCGCAGACCCCGTCGGGCGAGCGGTGCTCGACGATCTCACGGCGCTCGAACCGGAGGTCAGATGGCGTGGACGCGACCGGGATGTACGGTACGCGGTCTTTTCCCGAGCCGGCTTCACCGACGAGTTACGGACCGCCGTCGACGAGCGATCCGACGCGTCGCTGTACGGAATCCGAGAGCTCACGTCGCTGTTCGACGCCGAATAGTAGCGAGCGGTATCACCGCTACCCGACGACGGTCACAGACATCCCAGACAGCAGTTCCAACCGATCGACCGCTCCGAGCGGACTTGAGACGCTGGTATCGACGAGCGCCATCCGTCGATTACTTAGTCGGTAAAATCGTTGGACTCCATGTTAATCCGTGTAAAGCCGACTGCGCCGAATCTCAGTCCGCGCCAGACGCCGACGTCGTCGCGCGGGCGTCCGGCCCGGCCTCGACGCCGTCCTCGCGGACCCCGGGCGCCGCCTCGGCCGCGAGCGTCTCCACGTTCGCGAACACGAAGCCGGCGAACCCGACCCGGAGCAGGAGGTCGAGGTACTCTAGCGTCACCGTCGCGGTGAACTCGTCGAACAGCCCGGCGATCTGTAACATCGCCCACGCGATCAACACGCCGAACGCGAACAGCGCGAGGTTCCGCGTCTTCTTATAGAACAGCTCGCGCTCGGGCGGCTGCCGCGCGGCCGCGCTCGCGAGCGGCCCGAAGAACAGCGCGACCAGCGTCGCGTACCCGACGAGGATGCCGACGGTGCCCGCGGTCGCGAGCGGGCCCTCGAACACCTCCGCGAAGTCGTAGCCGAGCCGCATCGCGACGGTGAGCGCGACGACCCCCGCGACGGACCGCCGACTCGCGCCCGCGACGAACGCCGCGAACCCGAACAGAAACGGGTAGGCCACGTAGTCGGTGAGCAGCTGGCCGCCCTCCAGCGTGCCGCTCGCGACCGAGAACGCCCCGAGCCCGGTGCCCCAGAGCCCCACGCCGACGCCCGCGAGCGCGACGACCGCGACGAACGGGTAGCAGTACCGCCGCAGGTCGGCGGGCTTGCGCCGCGCGAGCGCGACCAGCACGACCGCGGAGACCGCGTAGATCCCCGCCGAGGCGAACCGAACCGTCGACGGCTCAATCATCGGCGCTCACCTCCGCGTCGCCGGCGGCACCCGCCGGGGGCTCCGTCCCCGCGTCCGTCGCCGTCGCGGTCGTCGCGGCCGCGACGTCGGCCGCGTCCCCGCGCGTCTCGAACTGTGCGAGCCGATCGGTGAGCGACGCGGTGCGCCCCGAGAGCGCCGTCGCCGTCTCCGCGAGGTCGCCGACGGTGGCGGCCGTCTCGTCGGCGGTCTTCGCGAGCGACCGCGCGCGGTCGGCGGCGTCGGTGGCGGAGCCGTGGACGGCCTCGACGCGCGCCGCAACCGACTCGATCCCCTCGGCGCCCTCGTCGGTCGCCCGCGCGATGTCGCCCATCGCGACGTCGACGTCTTCGACGGTGCCGGTGAGCTCTTCGATCGCGTCGCCCGCCGCCTCGACCGCCGCGGTCGTCTCGTCGAGCTCGGTCATCGTCCGGTCCATCTCGCCGGCGACCGCCGACACGTCCGCGGTCACCTCGCCGATCGTCGCCTCGATCTCCGTCGTCGACGCGCGCGTCTCCTCGGCGAGCCCCTTCACCTCGTCGGCGACGACCGCGAACCCGTCGCCGTCGCCGCCCGCCCGCGACGCCTCGATCGAGGCGTTCAGCGCGAGGATGTTGGTCTGCTCGGCGATGTCCGCGATCACGTCTGTCGTCTCCGCGACGCCGTCCATCCGGTCGTCGAGCCCGGCCACGAGGTCGTCGAGCTCCGTCAGCAGGTCGCCGATCGCGGCGATCGCCTCAACCGCCTCGGTCGCCCGCCGCTCGCCCTCCGCGCCAAGCTCGGCCGCCGCGCTCGCGTCGCCCGCCACCTCGTCGGTGGTGGAGGCGATCTCCTCGACGGTCGCGGAGAAGTCGTCGGTGTCGGCGGCCGTCTCGCGCAGCCGGTCGGTCTGCTCGTCCAGTTCGTCGGCCAGCGTGCGCATCTCGTCGGCGACCTCCTCGTTCATCGCGGCGACCTGGTCGGCCTCCGACGCCATCTCCTCGCTCGTCGCCTCCACGTCGCCCGCGAACGACTGGATGTCCTCGACGGTCGTCGAGAGCCCGCCGGTCATCTCGTTGTACGCCGCCGTGATGCGCTCGATCGCGTCGACCTCGCTGTCCTCGTCGAGCCGGCGCGTGAGGTCGCCCTCCGCGGCGTCCTCCATGGCGCCGCCGATCTCGTCAGCCCGATCGATGAGGGTGTCCGACAGCGCCTCGGCCTCCTCGCGGGCCGACTCCGCCTCGGACTCCGCCCGCTCGGACTCCGCGACGGCGTCCCGGAGCGACCGCCGGGTCTCGTCGAAGACGTCGAACAGCCGGCCGATCTCGTCAGGGCGATCGGAGCTCGCGCTCGCGTCGAACTCCCCGCGACCGACCGCCTCGGCCGTCTCCGTCAGCCGGCGGAGTTCGACCGCGACGTTCCCGACCAGTACGATACCCAGCAGGCCGAGGTTCAGCGTGACGACGACGCCGACCGCGGTCAGCGCCGCCGTCGCGGCCGCCGGCGTTCCGACCGTCGTCACGTGCCCCGCGAAGAGGGCCACGAAGCCAAGCGTCACGCCGAGCGTCACGAGCACGGCCGCTCCGACCCGCCGACCGTACCGCGCGGTGATCGCGTTCAACATCTGTTGTTCGACCGAAGCGAACTGTCCTATTTATCATTGAAGGCCGAGTTACAGATTCTGATAACTAGTGTGCGAGCGGGAGGGAACTGACACCGGGCTTCCCCGGGTGAGAGACGGTCGAGGGCGGTGTTTTTCCCGCAGCCGCGCCACCGGCGAGTATGCCCAGCGTCAGCGACACGTACATCGAGAACCGTCAGCGCGTCCAGCCCACGCACACGAACAACTACGAGTCGGCCCACGGGGGGAACGTCGTCAAGTGGATGGACGAGATCGGCGCGATGTCCGCGATGCGCGCCGCCGGCGAGACCTGCGTCACGGCCAATATCGACGGGCTCGACTTCAAGCGGCCGGTGCCGCAGGGCGACACCTGCGTCATCGAGTCGTACGTGTACGCGGTCGGGCGCACGAGCCTCCGAACGCGGATCCGCGCGTACCGCGAGTCGCCGCGCACGGGCGAGCGGGAGCTCACCACGGAGTCGTACTTCGTGTTCGTCGCCGTCGACGCCGACGGGAGTCCGACGCCGGTCCCGGAACTAGAGGTCGCGGGCGAGCGCTGCCGCGAGCTCCGCGACGAAGCGCTGGCCGCGGAGCCGGAAGAGGACCGGTAGCCCGAGTAGGGGCGCGCTCCGCGGGGCCGGGAGCGACACGCCCATGTGACCCCGGAGTCATCGGTCGGATATGCGGAGAGCCGTTGAAGTCCTTCTCGCTGGCGCCGCCGCGGCCGGCGTCGCGGTCGGGCTGTTGGTCGCAGTCGGCGCGTCGGCGGCGCTGATCCCGACCGGCGCGCTCGGTGCGGCGATCCCGGTCGCGCTGATCTACGTCGTGGTGACGGCGAACGGCAGCGACGGGTCCGGGTAGCTGCCCCTCGGCGGCGTCTCACCGGCTCCGTCACCCGCGTCTTGACGGCCCGTCGAGCCCGACGAGCCCCCGTGCGACCCGCGAGGTCAGTAGTCGCCGAGTACGCCGAGCCGCCGCGCCCGCCCCGTCGCCAGCTGGAAGACGAGGTAGCCGCCGAGCAGGTAGCCGACCGCGACCGCGACGAGCAGCGCCAGGTCGGCGAGCGGGAACTCCCACAGCCGGGTTCCGTCGACCATCGCGCGCTGGAGCATAGCGCTGCCGTGCGCTAAGGGCAGTACGCGCGTCCACGGGAGGTCGAAGACGGGCGCCGAGATCAGCGCGACGAACCCGAACTGGAGCAGGTTGAGCCAGTTGCCGATCCGCTTGTACAGCACCGTCACCCCGCCCGCGGCGAAGCCGAGCCCGAGCACCGAGACGATCGACAGCCCCGCGACGGTGATCACCGTCACCGGCGCGAGGCTGAGCCGCGTCCCGGTCGCGAGGAGCATCACGGCGAGGATCACCGCGCTCGTGAGGAAGGTTCGAACCACCTTCGCGACCCCCTTCAACAGCGCGACGGGCGCGAAGCCGAACGGCGTGGTGATGTGGCGTTCTAAGGTTCCCCACTGGACCTCGCTACCGATGTCGTTCGACACTGACGAGTACGCGCCCACCGACAGCGTCCACAGGAAGTAGCCGACGACGATCCCCTCGATCGAGTCGGTGAGCGCCTGCCCCGCGAGCAGTTGGCCGCCGAGGAACAGCGCCGCGAAGAAGAACAACGACACCACGATCCCCCCGATCGCGTTGGCCGGATACCGCACGAAGATCAGAAACTCCCGGTACAGCACCGCCCGCGCCAGGTGGTAGTAGGTGGCCGGACGGGGCTCGCCGTCGGCGCTCGCGTCGTCGGTCGGTGACGCGTCCGCGTGCGGCGAGCCGGCGGGGTTCGCGTCCCCGCTCACGGGAACTCACCCCCGAACGCGGCATCAGCGTCGTCTGCCGCACCGGGCGCCGTTCCGGTGCGTTCGAGGAACACGTCTTCGAGGTCGGGCTGGACCGTCCGGATGTCGGAGACGGTGACGCCGGCCGCGCGCAGCGCGTCGGTCAGGTCGTACAGCCGGTCGCCGCCCGCCGCGACCGTCACCGCGGGCGGGCGCGACTCGCGGTCGACGTACACGACCTCGAACCGCTCGCGGAGGGCGTCGACCATCTCCGCGTCGAGGTCCGGGCTCGCCACGCGAACCGCGTCGCTCGCGGCCGCGCCGAGCAGCGCGTCGACGGTGTCGTCCGCGACGATCCGGCCGTTCGACAGCATGACGACGCGGTCGCAGACGGCCTCGATCGTCGTCATGTCGTGGCTGCTGACGACGATGGTGAGCCCCTCCTCGGCCGCGAGCCGGCGCAGCTCCGCCCGGAGCGTCCGCGCGCTCTCGACGTCGAGCCCGAGCGTCGGCTCGTCTAAGAACACCAGCTCGGCGCCGCCCGCCAGCACGCTCGCGAGCGACACCTTCTGTTTCATCCCCCGCGAGAGGTCGCGGACCGGCGTGTCCGCCTTGTCGGCGAGGTCGAGCCGGTCGAGCAGCCGGTCGTGGCGCGCCGCCACGGAGTCGGGGTCGACGCCGCTGATCGTCGCGAAGTACCGCAGGTTCTCGCGGACCGTGAGCCGCCAGTAGTCGTTGCGCGCGCCCTCCAGCATCGCGTCCACGTCGGCGTACGCCGCCCGGCGGCCGTCGCTCACGTCGTTACCGAACACGCGCACCGAGCCCGCGTCGGGGATGACGATCCCCAAAGCGCACTTGATCAGCGTCGTCTTGCCGGCGCCGTTCGGCCCGAGCAGGCCAACGACCGAGCCGCGCTCGACGGTGAGGCTCACGTCGGCGACGGCGACCACCGCGTCGTCGCCGTCGCCGAACCGCTTCGTGAGCCCCTCGACCGCGAGCGCCGGCGGGCCGAACCGGTCGGCGGGCGACTCGTCGCCGCGTGCCGCGTCCGTCTGGTCGCGCCCGCGGGGACCGCCGCGCGCGCTCGTCGCGCTCCGTGCCATCGCCTTCCGGTACGCGCCGGCGGCGGATATATCCGCGCTCGCCGGCGACCCGAGACGTGGACCTCGACCGATCCGCCGCGGAGGCAGCCGGCGACGACGCGCCCGACGACGACGCCCTCACCGCCGACGCCCGCGTCTGCGTCGTCGCGACGCGGCCGGACACCTTCGAGCGCTGTCGCGCCGGCTTCTATCCCGCGCCGCGGTCGTACGACCGCACTCGGGCGGCGTTCGACTACATGGCATTTTACCGCACCGTGCCGGTGTCCGCGATAACCCGCTACGCCCGGGTCGTCGACCGGACCGAGCAGACGCGCGGCGGGCCGGGCCCCATGAGCGAGGACGACTGGCGGGCGCTCATCGATCCCGTCTCCGAGGAGCGCGTCGTCGTGGTCTTCGAGATCGGCGACCTCGTCCCGCTGGAGCGCCCGGTCGAGAACGATTCAACCGGCGTGCGCGGCGCGTGGTACTGTACGGTCGCCGACCTCCGGGCGGCGGCGACGCTGTCGGGGCTGCGCGAGCGAGCGGACGCCTGATCGGGCGGCCAAGACCGCCGGCTCTGTTGAAGTTTTGTGACTGAGAGGTTAGAGAGGCGATGCTGAACGCGGAGCGCGTGTCGGTCGCGACACTGGTTTCTCGTTCGACGAGTGACGGGACAACATGCCAACTGACCGGTACCACTACGAGCCAATCGGAGTAGTTCGGACGCCTTTTGAATCGCCGGAAGGGATGCCGATTCAACCGGCTGGAGCGGATACCGTAGCGGGGACCGTCGAGGTAAAGCAGTCATACGTCGATGGGTTGCAGGATCTGAACGGGTTTTCTCACTGTATTTTGCTGTATCATTTTCACGCGGCTGCTGATACCGCTTCGTTACGGGTTGAACCGTTTCTTGATGAAGAAAAACGGGGCGTCTTCGCCACCCGAGCACCGCAGCGCCCGAATCGGATCGGCCTCTCTGTCGTTGAAATCGAGTCAGTCACGGGGTCCGAAGTGGCCGTTCGCGGGATCGATGTCGTTGATGAGACGCCGTTGCTGGATATCAAGCCGTTCGTCCCTGACTTCGATGTTCCGGAGGACGTAGACACGGGCTGGCTCGACGCGTCGAAGTCGACGATCAAATCCGAACAGGCCGACGAACGGTTCCTTTGATGGACCAGTCCGCCGTGTTCAGCGACCGGTTCGTATCGGTCGCAGAGGGACTCAACGGCGTCAAATAGCCGACCCGTCGTCACTGTCACCCGCCGTCGGCCCGGACGGACCGCGTCGTCGCGCGCTCGGCCCGCGCGATCCGGTCGTGCGCGGCCGGGGCTGTCGCGGCGTGGTCGGGATGGAGGCAGGCGAGAAGCGCCTCCAACGAGTCGACGAGCCGGTGGCTCGGCCGGTTGAACAGGCCGTTGCCGTCGACGGCGTAGGTGCGGTCGTCCGCGACCGCGCGCAGGTCGTCGAACCCGGGGCGTGCCGCGAGGTCGGCGACCGCGTCGGCGGCGCGGTCGCGGTCGAACCCGCAGGGCGCGACGACGAGCGCCTCGGGGTCGGCGTCGACGACGCTCTCCCACGCGACCGGCTCGGAGGGGCCCCTCGGCTGGAACGACGGGTCGCCCCCGGCGAGTTCGACCATGTCGCGCACCCAGTGGCCCGCCCGGATCGGCGGCTCGGTCCAGTCGAGAACGGCGGTCCGGGGGCGCCCCTCATCGGCGACCGCTCGCTCCGCGCGCTCACGGACCGCGTCGACGCGCTCGCGGAGATCGGCGCGGAGCGCGGTCGCGGCCACTTCCTCGCCGACCGCCTCGCCGATCCGCACCACGTCGTCGAGGGCGTCCGCGAAGGAGTGCGGGTCACAGGCGAGCACCTCGGGCGGGGGGTCGAGCCGCTCGGCGGCCGCGCGGACCTCGCTCGCGTCGACCGCGCAGACGTCGCAGGTGGCCTGCGTGACGAGGAGGTCGGGTGCCAGGGTCGCGAGCCGCTCCTCGTCGAGGTCGTAGACCGCGCCGTCGACCTCGCGCATCTGCTCGTCGATGTCGGCCGCCGAGCGGTCTTCGTGGGCGACGACCGTGCTCGTCAGCGTCGGCAACTCGCGGGCGGCCGGCGGGTGGTCACAGCTGTGCGACACGCCGACCGGCTCGACGCCGAGCGCGAACAGCGTTTCCGTGGCGGAGGGCAGCAGGGAGGCGACGCGCATAGGCGGAGATAGGCGCTCGGCGGCCTAAAGTGAGGGGTCCGACGCGGCGACGGCGTCCGCGGTCGCGGTCGCGTACGCGGCCGCGAGGTCGCCGTTCGGGATCGCGTCGAGCGCGGCCGCGCAGCCCCACCGGACGCGGTCGCGGCGCTCGCCGGTCGGGAGCTTGTTCGTCGCGACCGTCTCGGCCGTGTCGAGGGCCGCCCGCGCCGTCTCGGCGTCGCCCTCGGCCGCCGCGTCGGCGGCCGCCGCGAGCAGCTGTTCGAGGCTCGCGCGCACGTCGTGGGGCACCCCGTCGGGGTCGGTCACAACTGGCCCGGAGGGTCGTCGGGCCGGTCGCTCGCCAGCGTCGCGAACGCGAACGCGGTGCTGCTGCCGAGCGGGTCGGTCGCGGTCGTCGTCTCGACGTCCGAGAACCCCGCCGCGCGCAGCTGGTCGAGCGTGCGCTCGCGGCCGGGCGCAGAGAAGAACATCCGGCCGCCCATCCAGCCCTGCCGGACCGTCTCGAAGCGGCCGCTCGGCAGCGTCATGAGGAGTCGCCCGCCGGGGCGGAGGACGCGGGCGAACCCCGCGTAGACGGCGGGGTGGCGCTCGCGCGCGACGTGGAACACCGCGTGGTACGCCGTGATCGCGTCGAAGCGGTCGGTCGCGAACGGGAGCGCCGACATCTCGCCGTGGACGAGTCGGGCCTCGGGCACCGTCTCCGCCGCGAGGTCCAGCCCGCGACTGGAGACGTCGAGCCCGACGCTGTCCGGCGGGAGGTTCGCGAGTGTCCGTGCGCCGTCGCCACAGCCCACGTCGAGGACGAGGGGGTCGCCGCCTCGCGGATCGTCCGCCAGCGAGTCGAGCAGGTCGTCGATGAGCGCCGCGTCCGAGCCGTCGGGGTCGCGGCGGGCGGCGTACGTCTCGGCGACCTCGTCCCACGCGCGACGCACCGCGTTGCGGTCCATACGGGACATACGAGCGCGACCGCCATGACTGCTCGGGGGAGCCGGTACCGCGGTTCGACGCCGCGCGTGAGTCCGCGATCGCGCCGCGAGGGTCGGCGGTTGGGATTTATTCGGCTGCCGCGCGACGCCGACGCATGGAGATACTCCACACCTGCCTAAACGTGGCGGACGCCGACCGGACCGCCGACTGGTACGTCGACGAGCTCGGGTTCGAGCGGTCGTGGGAGTTCACGACCGCGGACGGCGACACCCGCAACGTCTACGTCGCCGACGAGAACGGCGTCGAGTTCCAGCTGTCGGACACGGCCGGCGAGGAGCCGAGCGCGGACGGCGACCGCTACGACCACGTCGCCGTCGGCGTCGACGACGTGGACGCGGCGTTCGACGCCCTCGATCACCACGGCGTCGTGGAGGCGCCGGCCGACCACCCGGAGGCCGGCGCGCGCGTCGCCTTCGTGAAGGACCCCGACGGCCACGTCGTCGAGCTGATCGAGCCGCTCTGAGGCGGCTGCGAGGGCGGCGCCGTCGCTATGCGGCGCGACGCGCGCGATAGAAAATCGGGGTTCGAGGCGGGGTCGTTCCCGACCGCGTCAGTCGTCGGCCGGGGCGCGCGGCTCCGCCGGGGGCTCGGACTCCTCCGTCTCGCCCGCCGGCTCGTCGACTACCGGCTCGTCGACTACCGGCTCGTCGACTACCGGCTCGTCGACCGCGTCGACGTCGGGAGTCTCGTCGGCTCGCTCGTCCGCCTCCTCGGACCGGTGACGCGCCTGAATCTCCGTCCACGTACGCGCCTCGTCGTAATGATGGCACATGACAACAGATGACAAGAATTTGAGCGTACTAAAAGTTACGCCGATACCGCCGGAACCGAACGTTTGAGCGGTTCTGTCTGCGGTGCGTCCGGATTCCCATCGGCGGCTACCGGCTCGGCGACGGCTGCGGAATCCACGACAGTTCGCTTATAAATAAACAACTGTGGATCAAAGGAGAACACGGCCAAATATCCAGCCGCTCACTTATAAATAATCGACCGTAGATCGACGGCAAACACTTCCAAAGCCCCAGCCGTTCAATAATAAATAAGCGACCGTGGATCGACGACCTACACCGCCAAAGCCCCAGCCGCGAGGGCGGCGCACGCTCGCTGTGCTCCTCGCTCAGTCGCTCACTTCGTTCGCTCCCTCGCTCCGGTGCTTGCGTCGCCTGCGCCGCCCTCGCGGCTGCCCCTTTGAGTCCCGCCCCGCACAGCACCTCACGCCTCCCCAACCTCGCGGTTCGCGCTCTTCGAGCGCTCACCGCGTCCCTCGCGCGGTGCTGCTCGGCCGCAGAGCGGCCTCGCAGGCACGCGCCACCGCTTAAAAATGATATCAGTAGTGTCACGTGGATAACCGGCTTCGCGGCCGGTCAGGCGTCGGCGTGCGGCTTCACCAGCACCTTGATCGCCTCGCGCTCGTCCATCATGCGGTACCCCTCGGCGACGTCGTCGAGGCCGACCGTCTCGGTGAAGACCGGCGCGGGGTCGAGCGTCCCCTGAAGGACGTCGGCCATTAGCTCCTCGGCGTACGCGCGAACGGGGGCGACCCCGCCCGCGAGCGTGACGTTGTCGCCGAACATCCCGAACACGTCGAGGCCCTCGTCCTCGACGCCGTAGGGGACCCCGACGTAGCCGATCGTCCCGCCGGGGCGGACGGCGTCGATGGCGGTGTTCATCGCGCTCGCGGCGCCGACGCACTCCATCACGTGGTTCGGCCCGCCGTATGTGAGTTCCCGGAGGCGGTCAACCGCGGCCTCGCCGCGCTCGGAGACGGTCTCCGTGGCGCCGAACTCCTCCGCGAGTCCGAGGCGGTCCTCGTGATGGCCGACGGCGATGATCCGCTCCGCACCGAGGCGGCGGGCCGCGAGGACGCCGCAGAGCCCGACCGCGCCGTCGCCGATGACGGCCACGGTCGAGCCCTCCTCGACGCCCGCGCTGACGGCCGCGTGGTGCCCGGTGCCCATCACGTCGGTGAGCGGGAGCAGCGAGCGGAGGGTGTCCTCGTCGTCGGCGTACCGGTCGGGGACGCGGACGAGGGTGCCGTCGGCGTGGGTCGACCGGACGTACTCCCCCTGGCCGCCGCCGTTGTCCCCGCCCCACGAGTCGCCGTTCGCACAGGAGGTGTGGAGCCCCTTCCGGCAGAACTCGCACTCGCCACAGGAGATCGCGAAGGGGGCGAACACGCGGTCGCCGGGCGCGACCGAGGTCACGTCCTCGCCGACTTCCTCGACGATCCCCATCGGCTCGTGACCGACCGGCGAGCCCGCGTCGCGGTCGCTGTCGCCGCGGTAAAACCAGAGATCCGAGCCGCAGACCGCGGTGTGGGTCACGCGGACGATCGCGTCCGTCGGCGCCTCGATCTCGGGCCGAGGCCGCTCTTCTACGTCGATCTCGCCTGGACCGTTGAAAACGGCTGCGCGCATGGTATACGGCTAGCGGCGGGCGCGGCATAAGAGCGCGGGTGGCCGCGTCGTCCGCAGTTGGGCGGGTCACTCCTCGCGTGAGTCGAGGACGGTCACGTCGTACAGCGACGACCAGCGGTAGCGGCGTCCGCCCCACCCGAACTCGTCGCACGCGAGCGCGTAACACAGCAGCGCGAGGACGAGCGCGTACCCCGGCACCGCGAGGAGGAACGTCCAGCGGCGAACGCCGAGCGCCGCGTACGCGGCCGCGGCGACCCCGGTCACCAGCGGGACGGTGACGAACGGCGCGAGGAGCGTTCCGAGGAGGACGGCGAGCGACACGAGGATCCTGGACGCGATGCCGCCGGGGTCGAGGTACAGGCCCATCCGGGTCCACCGCACCCGTCGGGCCACCGTTCCGCGGAGCGTGCCGTCGACTGGCATCTCGCGAACGAGCGAGCGCGCCGTCTCGATCCCGTCGGCCCGCTTCGCCAGGATGGCGTCGTCGCCCACGGTCCGCCGGAGGTCGCCGACGAACGCGTCGAGGTCGATGTCGTCGCGCCGGAACGCCATCGTTCCGCCCCAGACGCCCGTGTCGAAGCGGACGCTCCGCGCGACGCCGATGACGCTGGAGGGCTCCAGCAGCTTGCCGAGAACGCCCTCGCTGACCAACACCGGCACCGTCGAGAGCACGTGCCCGTCGGGGGTCCGCGTGAGCCGCCGCCGGACGGTGTCCAGCCACCCGTCGCCGTGCTCGAAGTCGGCGTCGGTACACACCAGCCGGTCGTGCGCCGCGCGCGCCAACCCCGCCGCCAGCGCGTTGCACTTCGCCGAACAGCCCGCCGGCTCTCCGGCGACGACGACAGTCGCCGCGCGCTCCGCCGCCGCCTCGACGACGGGGTCCGTCGGGCGGTCGCAGACGACGAGGAACTCGTCCGCGGGCGCGGTCTGCGCCGCCAGCTCGTCGCAGGCGACGGTCCACTCCCGCGTCGGTAACACGACGCTCACCGGCGCCGTCGAGGAGTCACCCATCGACGGATCGTCGGATGTCAGAAGGATATACCTATCGGTGGCTCGCGTCGCCTGTCAGCTCCGTATCGGCCGCTACCGGCCGCTTAAACCGATTTGGGCGGGAAAACACTCCCGCTTATAAAATCTGAAACAAGTAAGATAACGGAGAAGAAAACGCTTAACAGACTCACCGGGCGTCCCGCAGATGAGGACAATGACGACGAAGCGAGGGAGACAGGGAAAGCGGGGGGCCGAGCCGTGAGCGACGGCGCGACCCTCCGGATCGTCGACGAACCCGACAACGACCCGGGCGGCGCGGTCCCCGCGCCGGTCCCGCCGGACGATCCCGAGGCGTGGTACGCGCCGGACGTCCGGGCGCAGTACGAGGCGGCGCCCGGCGTCGTCGCGACGATCCGCGAGCGCGACGGGGGCCGGTTCGGCTACGACGTCCGCGAGCCGCCGCTGTCGGCCGACGACGAGCGGGCGCTCGGCCGCATCCGCGACCGCTTCTCCGCGGTGCGGCACCGCCGCCCCCTCACCCGGGTCGGGGTCGTCGAGCGCGCCGAGCGGGGGTTCGAGTCGAAGTACGCGCAGGCGATCGACCGGCTGGTGGACGCGAGCGCCGCCGCGCGCCGCCGGATCGACTACCACGCGCTGCGGGAGTTCCGGCTGCTCGGCGAGCTCACCCCGATCGCCTTGGACGACCGGATCGCGGTCGCGGACGTGGGCGACGACCGCGAGCTGGTCGTCCACACCGAGACGTTCGCGCCGCTGGAGACCGGTATCGACGCCGGCGCCGACTACGTCGAACGGGTGGCCGCCGAGCGGCTCGCGCAGTACGCCGTCGAGTTCGCCGGCATCCCGGTCGAGGTGGTCGTCTACCGCGAGCGGCTGCTCGGCTCCGACGCGTTCGAGACGAAGTACGCCGTGTTAGAGCCGGACCTGCTTCCGGGCGACGAGGCGCTCATCGAGGAGTGCAAGTCGCGCATCTGGGAGACGACCGTGAGCGACGTGATCGAGGACCGCGAGTCGTTCGTCGCCGCCCGCGCTCGGCGGTTCCTCTCCCGCCGGCTCACCGCGCGCAACACCCGCGCGTGGCTCGAAGCCGCGGTCCACCGGGCGCGGACCGCGCTCGCGGACCGGGGGCTCGCCGCACCGCCGGTCGACTCGCGATTCGCCCGCGACCGATTGGACGACCTCGCGTACTACGTGTTGCGCGACTTCGTCGGCGAAGGAATCTTGACGGTGCCGATCCGCGACCCCCACTTGGAGGACGTGGAGGCGAACCGCGTCGGCGAGCGCGTGAAGGTCGTCCCCCGCGCCGCAGTCCTCTCGGGCTCGGCGGGCGAAACGGGCAGGTTCGAGGGCGACGGCTCCCCCGAGGCCCCCGAGGCGGGCGCGCGGATCCCGACGAACCTCGCGTTCGACGACGAGACGACGTTCGTCGACGTCGTCACGGGGATAGCCGCCCGCGACGGCACGGAGCTGAACGCCTCGACGCCCTCCGCGAAGGTGAACCTCGAACTCGACGGCGTGCCCCAGACCATCCGGTGTGCGGTGGCGCTGCCCGTCATCTCCGAGGGCGGGCCGCACGTCTCGATCCGCAAGCAGCGCGCGGACGCGCTCACCCCGGTCGACCTGATCGAGCGCGAGACGCTGTCGGTCGACCTCGTCACGCTGCTGTGGCTTTTATACGAGCACCGCGGCGTCGTCCTCTTCGCGGGGCCGACCGGCGTCGGAAAGACGACGCTGCTCAACGCCCACGCGCCGTTCATCCCCTTCGACGCCCGCCCGGTTTCCGTCGACGAGGGGTCCCGCGAGGTCCGGCTCCCCCACGAGACCGGCGTCTCGCTCACCACCCGCGACCACGAGGACGCCTACAAGTCGGTCGGGATGGCGGAGCTGATGACCGAAGCCAACTACCTGAACCCCGACGTGGAGGTGATAGCCGAGATCAACACCCCCGAGAGCTTCGAGACCTTCGCGGAGAGTTTGAGTACGGGCCACGGCGTGATCGGGACGACGCACGCGGAGGACGTCGAAGCGCTCGCCAACCGCCTGCGCGAGCGGGACCTACCCGCCCGCCTGCTTCGCGAGGTCGACCTCGTGGTCTTCCCCCGGCAGGTCGACGGCGAGCGCTACGTCTCCCGGGCGATCGAACCCCTCTCCGAGGCCGCGTACGACGCCCTCGACCCGGAGGCGAAGCGGAGCCCGACCGGCGACCCGAAGCGCGGCGGCGCGGGCGTCATCGAGGCCGGCGGCGAGTCCGTCCGGTACAACACGGTCGCCTGGCGCGACGGCGACGGCGCGTTCCGGTTCCCCGGCGCGCCGGGCGGCGACACGAACGGGGGAGTCTCGAGGGCGGGCGCGGCGGGGGCGGGCGCAGCGGGGGCCGGCGCGACAGGATCGGGCGACTCTCCCGGTGACGGCCGTGGCGGTCCGCGGTTCCGCGTCTTCTCCCGGATCGCGAACCGGACCGACCGGGACCGCGAGGCGGTCGCCGCCGAGTTCGAGTCGAAGCGGCGGTACGCGCGCTCCGGGACGTTGTTCCGGATGAACTCGATCG
>JBNJEE010000153.1:0-5826 GCA_051745525.1 Methanobacteriota archaeon
GGCGAAGTAAGGACCGCAGGGCGGGAGCGAGCGAAGCGAGCGACCGACCGAGGACCGCAGCGAGCGTGCGCCCGCCTCGCGGCTGGGGCTTTGGCGGTGTTCGTCGCCGATGCGGAATCGACGAATTATAAGCGAGCGGCTGGGCTTTGGCGGTATTCTCCGTTGACCCGCAACCAGTTATTTATAAACGGCGGCTCTGCTCAAATCGCCATTTGTCAGGAATATCCTCGTGTGGAACGGGCCTTTCTGACGACTCGTAGTGTCCGATTCGTGACAGGGATACTCAGGAATCAAAACAACCGGGATAAAACACATACCGCCGGCTTATGTAATCTCAGATATGAACCGCCGAGCCCTCCTCGCCGGAACCGGAACGGTACTCGCCACTGTCAGCGGTGGGTGTCTCGACAGGCTTCCGGTGGTCGGTTTCGACGTCACGTTCGAACAGGTGGAAACTGACATCGACGCCGACTCTCCACCTGCGATCACGGTCGAGGGCGAGACGATACTTGTAGAAGGGACCGTCACGTACGGATCGACCGATTGTGCCGACCTCGAACTGGTCTACGCTCAGTACCAACAGTCACAAGAGCGTCTGGACCTGCTGGTCGCCGGCGTTGACGACGGTGCCAAAAGTGGTTGTAACGACGCGTTAGCATCACAGGGCTACCGCGTGGAGGCAACGCGCACCGGCGGGTTCCGATACGTGTCCGCGACGGAACATCACACTCAGGGGCGGGTGTATTCGGCGTCCTTCGAGGAGTGACTGGGTTCCCGAACTCTCGAAGGGTTGCTTCCAACGACGGCGTTTGACCTCAGTACGCAAAAAGTACGAACGATCGGTTCACAGCTGAAGACTCGCTCCGAAAACCGACCCTCCCTAAGCGACCGCGGCCGCTATCTCCTCGTCGGTGAGGAACACGTCTTCGCCGGTCTCGGCGTCGAACAGGTGGAGGTCCGCCTCCTCGAAGGTGACGCCGACCTCGTCGCCCGCCTCGGGCTGGACGTCCGCCGGCGACCGCGCGAGGAAGTCCTCGTTCACGTCGAGGTGGACGTAGTTGTCGGAGCCGATCGGCTCGACGACCTCGACGGTCGACGTGAGCGTCTCCTCGCCGGTCGGCTTCTCGATGATCTCGATGTTCTCGGGGCGGATCCCGAGGGTGTACGGGCCGCTTTCGATGTCGTGGCCGGCGACGTAGTCGCGGCTGAGCGAGAGCGCGAGCCCCGAGGACTCGTCGCGGATCGTCGCCGTGGTCCCGTCGGTCTCCACGTCGACGTCGAGGAAGTTCATCGACGGCGAGCCGATGAAGCCGGCGACGAACTCGTTGACGGGGTTCTGGTACACCTCCGTGGGCGCGCCGACCTGCTGGAGCTCGCCGTCGTTCAGGATGGCGAGGCGGTCGCCCATCGTCATCGCCTCCTCCTGATCGTGGGTGACGTACATCGCGGTGACGCCGAACTCCTTTTGCAGCTTCTGGATCTCCGCGCGCATTTCCGTGCGGAGCTTCGCGTCGAGGTTCGAAAGCGGCTCGTCGAAAAGGAACACCTCGGGCTCGCGCGCGATGGCGCGGCCGAGCGCGACGCGCTGCTTCTGCCCGCCGGAGAGTTCGTCGGGCTTGTCGTCGAGGAGGTCCGCGATGCCCATCATCTCCGCCATCTCGTGGACGCGCCCGTGGCGCTCCTCCGTCGTCATGTCGGTGCTCATCTTGAGCCCGAACGCCATGTTCTCGCGGACCGTCTTGTGCGGGTACAACGCGTAGTTCTGGAACACCATCGCGACCGGGCGCTCCTTCGCGTGGATCTCGGTGACGTCCTCGTCGTCGAAGTGGACGGTGCCGGACGTCGGCTCTTCGAGCCCCGCGACCATCCGGAGCGTGGTCGTCTTCCCGCAGCCCGACGGCCCGACCACGGTCACGAACTCCCCGTCGTCGATCGCTAAGTCGAGGTCGTCGACGGCGACGATGGTTCCCCGGTCGAACTCCTTCCGGAGCGTATCGAGCGTGACGCGTGCCATTTCCCTCAAAACTGGTCCGCTGGCATATGAGTTCTTTGCTGTTTTCCTGATATTTGGTGAAGTATCTCTTCTCAGATATCGGTCCGCTGCGCGCAGACAGTCGATCGTCGAATCCCACGGTCGACGCGGATCGATCCGGATCGATCGGGACGTACCCCAAATACTAAATGTATGAAAATATAATTCATCATTTGTTCTAGCCATATGAACGAGAAACGTAGAACGCTGCTCAAGGCGATGGGGGGAACGACTGCGCTCGCGGGGCTCGCGGGCTGTATCAGCACCGGCGGCGACGGCTCAGACGGAAGCGACGGTGGCGACGGCTCGGACGGAAGCGACGACGGAGACGGTTCGGACGGGAGCGACGGGGGCAACGGTGGAAATTCCGGCTCCGCGCGACTGTGGGCCGACCTCACAGACGCCGAGGACGAGGACATGGACGCCTACATCTCCGACTTCGAGGAGGAGACGGGCTACACCATCGAGAAGGAGGCGCCCGGCGGCGAGCTCGACGAGCAGCTCGAAACGGCGGTCCCGGCCGGTGACGGACCGGATGCGTGGATATGGGCGCACGACTGGGTCGGCCGGTTCGCGGTCCGCGAGGACCCGCCGTTCCTCTACGACGCGACCGACGATGTCGACGTCTCGCTCGACAGCTACACCGAGACCGCACAGCAGGCGGCCCAGTTCGACGGCGGGCTCTACGGGCTGCCGTTCGCGTCCGAGACCGCCGCGCTGTACTACAACGCGGACATGGTCGACGAACCGCCGGAGACCCTCGAGGAGATGGTCTCGATCATGGAGGAGCATCACGACCCCGACAACAGCCAGTACGGGCTCTCGTTCCCGGGCGTCGACCCGTATCAGGCGAGCGGTTTCATTCAGGCGTACGGCGGCGACATCTTCGACGAGGAGAATCTGGAAGTCACCGTCGACAGCGACGAGTGTAAGCAGGGGATGGACGCGCTCGAAACCCTCTACGAGTACATGCCCGCCGACCCGGGGTACGAGTCGCAGATCGTCGCGTTCGCCGACGGGCTCGCGCCGTTCGCGATCAACGGCCCGTGGGAGCTCGGGAACCTCGAGAACGAGGTCGATAACCTCGGCGTCACGACGCTGCCGACCGTCGACGGCAACAACCCGCGTTCGTACTCCGGGGTCCAGCTGTTCTACTTCAGCTCGATGCTGGTAGACGCGGACCAGGCGACCGTCGACGCCGCGACGGAACTCGCCGAGTGGTACACCACGAACCCGGACATCATCCGGAGTAACGCCGAGTCGCAGGGGTACATCCCGGTGCTCGGCGAGGTCGTCGAAAGCGGCGACGTCGCGGACGAGGTCCAGGCGTTCGCTCAGCAGGTGGAACACGGCGCTCCGATGCCGAGCCACCCCGACATGGACAGCGTCTGGACGCCAGTGACTGACGCGTTGGAGCGCGTCTTCAACGACGAGCAGGACAGCGACGACGCGCTCGATCAGGCCGCCTCCGAGATCCGGGAGGCGCTGTAGGCACCTCACGGAGCGATGGCCTCTTCGCAATCCGGACCCGGCGTGAGCGGACTGGCGCGCCTCCGTTCGGCGCTGCCGTTCTCCAGCCGCGACTGGGGGTTACTCCTCGTCGCGCCCGGCGCGCTGCTCTTCTCGAGTTTCATGCTGTACCCGATCTTCTATCTATTCTACATCTCGCTGACCGACGCGACGTTCGCCGGGTCGGTGATCGGTGGCGGCGCCGAGCTGATCGGGCTGGCGAACTACGTCCAGCTGATCGGCAACTCGCAGTTCTGGACGTCGATGACGACGACGTGGCTGTTCGTCGCCGTCTCGCTCGTGATCAAGGTGATCCTCGCCGTGGGGATCGCGCTCCTCCTCAATCACGTGCGCGTCGCCGGCAAACGGTACATGCGCGCGGCGGTGATCGTCCCGCTGGGCTTCCCGGGTATCTTCACGATCACCGTCTGGCGCGGCATGTTCAGCGACGCGCGCTACGGCGTGTTCAACACCATCCTCGGCCGGTATAACGAGCTCATGTCGTCGCTTTCCGCCCCGGAACTCCTGCTGTTCGACGTGCCGATCGGCTTCCTCAGCGGTCGCTGGGAGGCGTTCTTCGCGTACGTCACCACGGAGGTGTGGCTGGCGTACCCGTTCATGGTGATCATCATCGTGAGCGCATTACAGGACGTTCCCCGGTCGCTTCACGAGGCCGCGATGGTCGACGGCGCTGGGTGGATCCAGCGGTTCCGTACCGTGACGCTCCCCGCGATCAAGGGTCCGGTGTTGTTCGCGTCGATCCTCACGGCCGCGACGTCGTTCCAGCAGTTCCTGATCCCGTGGGTGTTCAACCAAGGCGGGCCGTCGCGACAGAACGAGCTGATCATCGTGTACGGGTACCGGGAGGCGATCACGTTCAACCAGTTCGGCCTGTCGGCCGCCATCCTGATCGTCGGCATCGCGTTCGTCGGCATGTTCATGTACGTGGCCGTGCGCTACGGCGGCCTCGCAGAGGGGGTGGGTGACGAATGAACCCGCTCGCTTCCGCGGCCGCGCTGATCGCGTCCGCCCTCGCGCTGGTGCGCTCGAAGCTGGTCGGGCTCGCGACCGCGCCGAAGCGGTTCTCGGTGCTGGTCCAGCGGGCCGTTTACGACGTCCGCACGGGGAAACGCAGCTCGTGGGACGTGACGAAGAGCGTCATCATGACGCTGTTCGGGCTCGCGATGGTGCTCGTGCTGCTGTTCCCGCTGTTCTGGATCACGACCGCGTCGCTGGCCGAGGGGTCGCGGCTGTTCAACACGAGCGGAATCTTCCCCGACCCGTCGACGTACAACCTCGGCGCGTACCGGTGGGTGATCTTCGAGTCCGACTTCTTCTTCGTCGACGGCGACTGGGGGTACCCCCAGCTCGTCCTCGGCGGGGGCGGCGGGCTGGTGAGCTTCCGGTGGGCCGGCACCGAGACCGGTCCCGGCGCGCTGTTCAACAGCCTCTACATCGTCAGCGTGACGCTCGCGGCCGGGTTCGGGATGATCGTCCCGGCGGCGTACGCGTTCTCGCGCCGGCAGTTCGTGGCGCGTAAACGCATCCTCTACGGCTACGTGCTCTTCACCCAGATCGGCGCCGGGCTGTCGATCGCGACGCTCGTGGCGCTGTACTCGCTGTTCAGCTCCTACGGGCTCACGAACAACCTGTTCATCCTCGGGCTGTTCTACGCCGCGTCGGCGATCCCGTTCAACACGTGGCTGTTGAAGACGTACATGGACAACATCCCCGTCTCCTACGAGGAGGCGGCGATGGTCGACGGCGCGAGCTTCCTCGACACGATCCGGGAGGTGATCCTCCCGCTGACGAAGCCGGGGCTCGCCGTCGTCCTGATCTTCGTCTGGCTCGCCGGCTGGAACGAGTTCATCATCGCGCAGACGCTACTGCGCCCCGAGAACTACCCCCTCTCGGTAGAGCTGTACAACATCGCGACGGAGGGTCGGTTCTCGACGCCGTGGACGCGGTTCGCGGCGTTCGCGAACCTGTTCGCGCTGCCGGTCGCGATCGTCTACTTCGCGGCGCAGCGCTCCGTCGAGGACGGCCTCTCGTTCGGCGGGATGGAGGGGTAGGCGGGCCGAACGCGGTCCGTCGGCCGTCCGTCTGCGGTTCTCGTTTCTTGTTTCTCGTTTTCGGCCGAGCGGTCCGACCCGCTATCCATCGTCGGCACCGCTTCGCCCCGCACGGCGCCTCGCGCCTCCCCAGCCTCGGCGGGCGGCCCGGCGCGGCTCCGCCCGCATTCCCAATTAGTCATAATTCACAAGATAGTTATTTATATGATTGTG
>JBNJEE010000154.1:0-5799 GCA_051745525.1 Methanobacteriota archaeon
CGACCCCGAACTCGGGGCGAACCAGGCCGACGGGACGCTCACGATCGACATCAAGCCGCCGGCCGAGGGCGACTACGTCGACGAGCGGGGGAACACCGAGGTGCTCGTCGTCGAGGAGTGACCCCGCGATCGAAGGAGACGCCGCGGACCGGTCAGAGCCGGTCGTCCCAGTCGATCCAGTCCTGTTCCCAGCCGTGTCGACGCTGACGGCCGCGCTCGGCGCGTTCGGCGTCCTCCCGCCGAGTTCGGTTTCTCTCCGTCCCGGGCTGTTCGCCGTCGACGAGCATTGGTTGGAGCCGCGCCGGCCCGTGCGTCTCGACCGTCTCGAACCCCGCCGGTGCCGGGTCGTCTTCTCCCTCGGAATCCTCGTCGGAGACCGGCTCGATCGCCGCGACCGTCTGAACGCCCGCGCCGCGCGGGTAGACGATCCGACCGTCGGTCGTCAGCTGTTCCCGAAGGGGACGCGGCGGCTCGACGACGGCGGTTTCGAGGAGGATCCGGTCGTACGGCGCGTACGGTGGGAGCCCGTCGGCGCCGTCCGCGCGGTCGACGAGGACCGCCCCGTAGCCGGCCGCGTCGAGGTTCGACCGCGCGGCGGCGACGGCCGCGCGGTCGATGTCGACCGCGTGAACGCGGCGCGCGCCGGCGATCTCCGCGAGCATCGCGACCGAGTAGCCGACCCCCGAGCCGACGACGAGGACCGAGTCCCCCTCGTCGACGTCGAGCGCGGTGACCAGCCGAACCAGCGTCGCGAGCGAAAGCGAGTGGGGGTCGTCGCCGTCGACGGCCCCGCCGCGGGGCGAGTCGTCGACGAAGGAGTCGCGCGGGACCCGCTGGAGGGCTGTCAGCACGGGCGGCTCGATCGGCTCGCCGATCTGGTGTTCGAGCCCCTCGATCATGTCCGCCCTGAGCGACGCGTCGTCCATGCGCGGTCTCGGGACTCGGTCCTCTAAAGCTGTGCGTTCGGCGGGGCGGGCCGGGCCGCGGCGATCCGGCCGGGCCGCGGCGGGCACGCGAGCGGCGCGCTCGGTCACCGCATCGGAACGAACCGCACGCCGCCGTGGTCTTCGCGGTCGGTCCCGTCCTCGCGAATCGTGAGCCGGACGAGCCGCTGGCGGCCGCCCTCGCGGACGGGGGCGACGACCCGCCCGGTCGTCCGGACGCGGTCGACGATCGGGTTCGGGACCGACTCGGGCGCCGCGCAGGTGAGGTAGGCGGCGTCGAACGGGGCCTCGTCGGCGAACGCCTCGCGGCCGTCGCCGGCAGCGACGGTCACCTCGTAACCGAGGCGGGCGAGCCGCTCTCGGGCGTCCGTGGCCAGCTCCGGGACGCGCTCGGCCGAGAAGACGTTCCCCGGGCCGGCGATCTCGGCGACGACGGCGGCGTGGTAGCCGCAGCCGGTCCCCACCTCGAAGACGCGGTCGCCGCGCTCGACATCGATCAGGTCGGTCAGTACTACGACCATGTGCGGCGCGCTGATCGTCTGTTCGTGACCGATCGGGAGCGGTCGGTCGGCGTACGCCGACGCGCGCTGTGGTTCCGGGACGAACTCGTGGCGCGGGACGGCGCCGATCGCCGACAGCGTTCGCTCGCTCGCGTCGAGTCGGGCGCGGAGCGCGCTCACCAGTTCGCGTCTGGCGGCCGCGTGGTCGGCGTCGTTCATGCGGGTAGTTAGCACGGGGAGCGTGGAGAAAGCATCGGCCGGGAAAATCGGGAGTCAGTTCGACCGCGGATGCGCCGAACCGCTCAGTTCACGTCGATCCGGTGTCCTTCGTCGGCGTCGACGGCGTCGAGCGGGACCGTCACGGTGAGCACGCCGTGTCGGTACGACGCGGTGGCGTCCTCGTGACGGGCGGTCCGCGGGAGGTCGACGGTCCGGGTGACGGACTCGTGGCGGCGCTCGCGTCGGAGGTACCGTCGGTCCGCGTCCTCGCGTTCCGCGTCGCGCTCGGCGGCGATGGTGAGCCGGTCATCGTGGACGCGAACCTCGATCTCCTCGTGGTCGAACCCCGGGAGGTCGGCCATCACGACGAACTCGTCGTCGTACTCGGCGACGTCGATGTCGGCGGTGCGGAGGTCGCGCCCCCAGGCACGCTCGCCCGCAAAGGGGGTGCGGCCGAGGAACTGCTCGATCTCGTCGAAGGGATTCGTCGTGTTCATACCAACAGGAACGCGCCGTGAGGTATTAAACAGCGAGTGACGTGTGCTATCTCGGAGTCGCGGCGGCGGCAGGGTTCAACTGACGTCGATCGTGTGTCCGCGGTCGTCGTCGGGCGAGCGCTTGGGGAGCGTGACCGTGAGCACGCCGGCGTCGAAAGACGCCGTCGCCGCGTCGACCTCGACCGGTTCGGGGATCGGAACCCGTCGGGAGACGGACCGGAGGCGTCGTTCGCGCCGGTGGTAGCGGACCTCGTCGTCGGCCGCGTCTGTGCCGTCGGCCTCGTCGCCCGCGGCGTCCGCGTCGGCCGTGACGACCTCTCCGACCTTGTCGCCCGCGTCGGCGACGTCGAAGTCGGTCGATTCTTCGCGAGAGCCGGCGATCACGAGCGCGTCGTCGCGCAGTTCGACGTCAACGTCGTCGGCGTCGAATCCGGGCAGGTCGGCGACGACGGTAATCGCCTCGTCGTCCTCAATCACGTCGACGTCGACGTCGCGGGCGCCGGGGAAGCGCGGGACTTCGGGACCGGTACCCTCCAGCGTGCCGCCGAGTTCTTCGAACTCGCGGCCCATCCGTTCGAGCAGGTCTTCGATCTCGTCGAAGGGATCGCGTCGGGTCATACTGGTCAGGATTCGTGACGGAGCGTCTTGAACGTACTGGCGGCGCCGGAGCGTGGCGGTGCCCGAGACCCGGCGACAGACACTATCCGCTCGCGCCCCAGGCGATCGTATGCGCCTGTTCTGGCACCGAGGCGACGCGCGGACGCGAGACAACGCCGGCCTCGCGGCCGCGGCCCGAGACGGGGAGGTCGTGCCGGCGTTCGTGTACGATTCCGACCTGCTCGCGACGGTCGGCGCGCGCCAGCGCGCCCTCTTCCTCCGACACGTGACGCGGCTGGAGGAGCGGTACCGCGAACTCGGGAGCGACCTGATCGTCCGCGCGGGCGACCCCGAGGAGGTCCTCGTCGACCTCGCCGCCGAGTACGACGCCGAGGCGGTGGTTTACAACGACCACTACCGGCCGGCACGGCGGAACCGGCAGCGAGCGGTCGAGGACGCGCTGGCCGACGCCGGCGTCGAGACGGACTCGCGGACCGACCTCGTGTTGGTCGATCCCGGGCGGCTGGAGGCACGCTATCCGAACCACAGTCAGTTCCACGGCGACTGGGAGGCCGTGCCGAAGCGCGGGCCGTACGCGGAGCCCAACCCGGACGCGCTGGCCGACGTGCGCGACGAGAAGACCGTCCCCGAGTCCGACGCCGACATCGACCTCCCGGACGCGGGATACGAGGCCGCCCGCGAGCGGTTCGACGAGTTCCTCGACCGCGGGATCGCCTCGTACAACGACACCCGCGACGACCTCGCACGGGCCATGGAGGCGCCGACCCTCGCCGTCTCACGGCTGTCGCCGTACCTCGCGACCGGGGCGATCGGGATCCGCGAGGTGTGGGGCGGCGCAAGCGACGTCTACGAGGCCGTGACCGGCGGCGAACGCCGCAACGTCGACAAGTACCGGTACGAGCTGTCGTGGCGCGAGCAGATGTACCACCTGCTGTACTACAACCCCGACCTCGCCGTGTCGAACTACAAGTCGTTCCCGAACGAGATCGCGTGGCGGGAGGCCGACGACGACTTCACGGCGTGGACGCGCGGCGAGACCGGCTACCCGCTCGTCGACGCGGGGATGCGCCAGCTGAACGCGGAGGGGTACGTCCACAACCGTCCGCGGCAGGTCGTCGCGAGCTTCCTGACGAAGCACCTCCTGATCGACTGGCGGCGGGGGGCGCGTTACTTCACGAAGCAGCTGATCGACCACGACTACGCCTCGAACCACGGCGCGTGGCAGTGGACCGCCTCGACCGGCACCGACTCCGTCGACGTGCGCATCTTCGACCCGGTGAGCCAGATGGCGAAGTACGACGCGGACGCGCGTTTCGTGACGGCGTACGTCCCGGAGCTGGCGGACGTACCGGCGGAGAAGGTCGTCGACTGGCCGACCCTCTCCCGGGCGGAGCGCGAGGAGCTGGCGCCTGACTACCCGCACCCGATCGTCGACCGGAACGAGGGGTACGAGCGGGCACAGCGCGTCTTCGAGGAAGCCCTCGGGAAGCGGTGAGGCGGGAGCGCGACGGAGTGCCGACGCGGTGACGACGCGGCCGGGGGCGGCGATTCGGGCGCGGGCGAGACCCGACCGGACAGACTCCGTTCCGAAACCGAGTTCTTTTGCGGGGACCGGGCGAACACCGCGCCCATGTCCCCGGTCACGATCGACGACGTCGAGGCCGCCGCCGAGCGGCTCGCCGGCACCGACATCGTCCAGCGCACGCCCGTCGAGCGGAGCCGGTCGCTGAGCGAGCGGTGCGGCGCCGACGTGCGCCTGAAGATGGAACACCTCCAGCGCACCGGCTCGTTCAAGACGCGCGGCGCGTACAACGCGATCTCGCTGGCTATCGGCGGGTCGGGAGCGGGGAGCGACGAGCCCGCGATCGAGCGTGTCGTGGCCGCGAGCGCGGGCAACCACGCGCAGGGCGTGGCGCTGGCCGCGGCGGACGCCGGGATCGACGCGACGATCGTGATGCCGGAGTCGGCACCGGCGGCGAAGATCGAGGCGACCAGCGCGTACGGCGCCGAGGTCGTGCTCCGCGGGAACGCCTTTCCGGAGGCGATGGCACACGCGCAGACGCTGGTCGACGACCCGGGGACGCGGTTCGTCCACGCGTTCGACGACCCGGACGTGGTCGCCGGGCAGGGGACGCTCGGACTGGAGGTGCTCGACCAGGTCCCCGACGCCGACACCGTCCTCGTTCCGGTGGGCGGCGGCGGGCTCGCGGGCGGCGTCGCGACCGCGGTAAAAGCGCGCTCGCCCGAGACGCGCGTGGTGGGAGTTCAGACCGAGGGAGCTTCCACGCTCTCGGAGAGCCTCGCGGCCGGCGAGCTCGTGACGCGCGACGAGCCGGACACCATCGCGGACGGCATCGCGACCGGCGGGCTGAGCGACCTCACGTTCGGCCTGCTGGACGAGCACCTCGACGAGGTGGTCGTGGTGAGCGACGACGACGTGGCGAGCGCGATCCTGCTGCTCTTAGAGCGCGCGAAACAACTGGTCGAAGGCGCGGGCGCGACCGCCGCGGCCGCCCTGCTGAACGACGACGCGGTCGCCGACCTCGATCTCGCCGGCGAGACCGTCGTCCCGCTCCTCTGTGGCGGCAACATCGACGTGACGACGCTGAAGGAGGTGGTGACCCACGCCCTCGTCGACCGCGACCAGCTGATCGAACTCGCCGTCCGCATCGACGACACGCCCGGGACGATGGGCGAGATAGCGACCCTGATCGGCGGGGAGCGCGCGAACATCCGGACGGTCCGTCACGAGCGGAGTCGGCCGGACCTGCCGGTCGGCGACGCGGACCTCGTGTTCGAGGTGGAGACGAACGGCCCGGCGCACGTCGACCGCGTCCTCAAAGCGGTGCGCGAGGCGGGCTACGAGGTGGAGTGGACGACACAGGAGGCGTGAAGATGGCAATCTACGCTTTATAGATAGAACTGCGGTGGCGCGCGCCTGCGAGCGGCCGCCACCGGCGGCCGCGAGTCAGCACGCGCGAGGGAGTCGGTCGCCCGAAGCGGAGCGACGGGCGACCGACA
>JBNJEE010000031.1:0-18646 GCA_051745525.1 Methanobacteriota archaeon
GCGCCGCTCCGGTTCAGGTCGTCTTTCGCCTCCTCGCTGTACCACGCCGCGTGCGGCGTGACGACCGTGTCGTCGCGCCCGACGAGCGGGTCGTCCTCCGGGGGCTCCTCGGCGAGGACGTCGAGGCCGGCGGCCTTGATCTGGCCTCCCTCCAGCGCGTCGCGCAGCGCGTCGGCGTCGATGACCGGGCCGCGGCTCACGTTGACCACGACCGAGTCCTCGCTCAGCCGCGCCAGCGCGTCGGCGTCGACGATCCCCCGCGTCGCGTCCGTCAGGGGCGCGTAGACGCCCACGTGGTCGGCACGGTCGAATAGCGCCTCGAACTCCAGCTTCTCGACGCCGTACTCGGCCATCTCGTCGGCGTCGACGAACGGGTCGTACGCGACGAGGTCGGCGCCGAACCCGGAGAGCTGCTCGGCCGCCCGCCGCGCGATCGGCCCGAACGAGAGCAGGCCGATCGTCGACGCGCTCACGCGCCGGACCGGGGTGCCGACCTCCCAGCTCCAGTCGCCGGCGGCGACCGAGTCGTCGTACGGCTTCAGCGAGCGCAGGCAGGCGAAAAGCAGCGAGACGGAGTGTGTCGCCACCTCGTCAGTACAGTAGTCGGGTACCCGGGTGACGGCCACGCCGCGCTCCGCGGCCGCGGCGACGTCGATGTTGTCAACGCCGACGGCCGAGCGGACCACGACCCGGAGGTCCAAGGCGTCGAGCGCCGCCTCGGTGACGGGCGTGTTGATGTCGGTGACGACCGCGTCGGCGCCGCTCGCCGCCTCGACTACCCGCTCGGTCGACCCCAACTCCGCGACCTCGATCTCGACCGGCTCGTCGACCGCGTCGGCGAGGACCTCGCGGTACGTCTCCGGGTCTATCATCGGGAACGCCGACAGCACTACCTTGGGCATACGTCCCTTTTTTCGCCGACTCACTTGACGGCTGTCACTGACGGCGTCAGGTCCGAATACGTCCGTTTCGATCGTGAGAGACCCTTGCTCCTCGCGCGAAACTCCCGCTCCGTGCGTTACATTCCGATGGCTCTTTGCGGCCGCCGACCGTACGGCCGGTCGTGAGCGAGGACAGTTCGAAGCCCCCGATGCTGGTGCTGTTGGAGTCGCTGTCGTTCTACCGCAACGTCCGCGTCGGGGCCGCGGCCGGAGCGCTGCTCGCGGCGTTTTTGTACCTCGTCAGAACCCTCGAGCTGCTCGGGCCGGTGATCGACACGCGCGACTACCCGCTGTTCGGGCCGGACGTCTGGTTCCTCCTGCTCGCGTTCGTGCTGGCCGCGACGTCGGCGCTGTCGATCGCGGTCGTCCTCACGGTCGCAGCGGCGGTGCGCGGTGCGAGAGAGGGCGCCGCGGAGCGGCTGGAGTGACGGAGACGCGTCGCTTGGGGTCGCTGGTCGGGGCCACAAGCGGAGACCGTTCAGACGACGTGAAGCGGAGCGTCAGTCGGCGGTACAGGAGGCCTCGCCCTCGTCGGTGGTGAGCTCCTGTGCCGGCTCCGTCAGCTTATAGAGGTTCTGTCTCGCGTCCGCGAAGTAGACGTCCTCGTCGACAACGCCGATCCCTTCGAGCCGTTCGAGCGCGTAGCGGACGGTTCGGGCCGACAGCATCGACTCTTGGACGATCCCCTTCTGGGTCAGCGGTCCGTTGTACTCGAGCACCTTGAAGACGAGTTTGGCGCTCGGTGGGAGGTCGTCGAGCCCCTCCGTTTGAGTTCCTTCCATCGTTACGATTCGAAACCGCACACGGTCATAAATGTTGATGGCGCTTTCCGGTCAGAACACTCTATACCGGCAAAATAAACCGATTCATGCGCCTCATACCGGCAACATCGTCCTATTTCTGGCCGCTAGACTGACCAGTCAGTCAGTGATTCGGCTCGGGCGCGCCCCCTCGCCGACGGCGCGCGCCGGGCCGGCGAACGGAGCGTCCCCGCGGTCGTCTCGCCGCGGCCGCGAGCGACGGCCGGAACGAACGGCTTTTCACGGGCGCTCGCGGATCCGAACGCATGAGCGACGATTCGGGCCTGTCCGACCACGCGCGCGGCGTGGTCGTCACGACAATCTGCTGTCTCGCCGGTATCGCCGCCGGCGTCGTCTCGGCCGTCTACGTCGGGACCGACCCGGCCGCCGCCGCGAGCACGACCGCGGTGTTCGTGCTGGGGGCGTTCGTCATCGCGCAGTACCCGATATTCAAAGCGGTCGGCGTCGGCGACCTCGGGATCAAAGACAACCTCTACGTGGCGTTTCTCACGTTCACCCTCTGGTTCATCAGCTACACCGTCCTGTTGACGTCCGGCGTCGACCTGGGGGTCTGAGATGGCCGACGACAGCATCGCGGTCGTGGACCTCGATCGGTGCCAACCCGACCGCTGTAACTACGAGTGTATGAAAGACTGCCCGCCTAACCGGACGGGCAAGGAGTGCATCACGAAGCGGGGCGAGGACGCCGAGGAGGGCGACCCCGACCAGATCCACATCTCCGAGGAGATCTGCCTGGGCGAGACCTGCGGCATCTGCGTCAACTCCTGCCCGTTCGACGCGATCGAGATCATCAACCTCCCCTCCGAGCTCGACGACGACCCGGTCCACCGCTACGGCGACAACGCGTTCTCGCTGTACGGCCTCCCGACGCCGGAGCCGGGCAGCGTCACCGGCATCCTCGGCCCGAACGGGATCGGGAAGTCCACTGCGGTCCACGCGCTCGCCGGCGAGATGGTCCCGAACCTCGGTGACCACGCCGCCGACAGCGACTGGGAGCGCGTCCTCGACCGCTTCCGCGGCACCGGCCTCCAGAACTACCTCGAGTCGCTGAAGACGGGCGACGTGACGGTTGCGCGCAAGCCGCAGTACGTCGACCAGATCCCCAACCAGTTCGACGGCAACACCCGCGAGCTGTTGGAGCGGACCGACGAGCGCGGCGCGCTCGACGACCTCGTCGACCGGCTCAACATCCGGCCGGTGATGGACCAGGACATCGACTCCATCTCCGGCGGCGAGCTCCAGCGCGTCGCCATCGCGGCGTGTCTCGCCCGCGACGCCGACTTCTACTTCCTCGACGAGATCACGCCGTACCTCGACATCGGTCAGCGGATGATCGTCGCCCGACTCATCCGCGAGCTGGCGGACGACGACGCCGCCGACCGGTCGATGCTCGTCGTCGAACACGACCTCGCTATCCTCGACCTGCTGGCGGACACCCTCCACGTCGCGTACGGGGAGCCGGGCGCATACGGGGTCATCACCGACCCGAAGTCGGTCCGGAAGGGGATAAACGAGTACCTGAAGGGGTACCTCGACAACGAGAACATGCGGATCCGGCCGTCGGCGATCACCTTCGAGGAGCACGCGCCGCGGGTCGCCTCCCGCAGCGAGACGCTGATCGAGTACCCCGACCTGCGGAAGTCGTACGGCGACGGCGAGTTCGAGCTCCGCGTCGAGGGCGGCGAGATCAACCGCTCCGAGGTGCTGGGCGTGGTCGGCCCGAACGGGATCGGGAAGTCCACGCTCGCACAGCTGTTCACGGGCGATCTGGAGCCCGACGAGGGCGCGCTCGACTTCGCGCTCGACATCTCCTACAAGCCGCAGTACATCGACATCGACCAGCACATGCGGGTCGACGCGTTCCTCGCTTCGATCACCGACGAGTTCGGCTCCTCGTACTGGAACACCGAGATCGCGCAGCCGCTCCAGTTAGAGCGCGTGATGGAGCAGAACCTCTCGGACCTCTCGGGCGGTGAGCGCCAGCGCGTCGCCATCGCGGCCTGCCTCTCCGACGACGCCGACCTCTACCTGCTCGACGAGCCCTCCGCGCACCTCGACGTCGAGCAGCGCGTGCGGGCGACGACCGCGATCCGCCGCTACGCCGAGAACCACGACGCGACGGTGATGGTGATCGACCACGACATCTACATGATCGACCTCCTCGCGGACCGCCTGATGGTGTTCGACGGCGAGCCGGCCGAGCGCGGCCGCGCGGCGCCGCCCCAGGACATGCGCGACGGCATGAACGAGTTCCTCGCCGACCTCGAGATCACCTTTCGGCGCGACGAGCGCACCGGGCGCCCCCGGATCAACAAGCCGGGCTCGCAGCTCGACAGCCAGCAGAAGCGCGACGGCGAGTACTACTACTCCGGTTGAATCGAGTCCGGCGCGGGCCGGCGAGCGCCGCGGTGCCCCCGGGGGCCGATCCGCCGTATCGAAGCGATTAAGCCCGGAACACGCGAACGCCGGCACATGCACCACCTCATCATCCGCGGCGACCCCGACATTCGGAAGGACGCGGTGATCGAGCACGAGGGCGAGGAGTTGGTCTGTTTCGGTATCAACGTTCAGGGCGGCTGGCACGGCCCGGACGAGCCGCAGCTCTGGTGTACCGTCGGCACCGAAGACGAGCGCGAGGCCTACGACAAACGCGAGTACGTCCCCCACTGGCTCGACGTCGAGACGGTCGACGCTGAGGACCTGAACGTGATCAAGGCGAAGGGCGAACTCTCCGTCTAAAACCCGCGAACGAACGCTTCTCTCCGGCTCTCCTCACTCGCCCACCGGCGGGTCCGCCAGCCACGCCTCGATGGCGCCGGCCATCGCGCCGCGCCGGTGGATCGTCCCCGCCTCGGGGTCGACGACCGTGCTCTCTGCCCCCGGGGTCTCCCCGCCGTCGATCACGGCGGCGACGCCCTCGCGGATCCGGTCGCCGAGGTCGGCCGGGTTGGTGACGCTGCCGGTGCCGGAAACGTTGGCGCTCGTCGCCGTGAGGGGACCGGTCTCGGCGAGCAGCGTCCGCGCGAGGTCGTGGTCCGGCACGCGGATCCCGACGCGGTCGCGCCCGGCGGTGAGCGCGTCGGGCACCCGGTCGTCGCGCTTGACGACGACGGTCACCGGCCCCGGGAGGAACGCCCGGGCGAAGGCGACGGCCAGCTCCGTCGGGCGGGTGTAGCGGAGCGCGTCGTCGACGCTCGCGACGCCGAGCGAGAGTGGGTTCGACCGGTCGCGGCCCTTCAGCTCGAAGACGCGTCCGACGGCGTCGGCGTCGAGCGCGTCGGCGCCCAGCCCGTACACCGTCTCGGTCGGGTAGACGACGAGGTCGCCGCGGTCGACGGCGGCGGCCGCCGCGCGCAGCTCCTCGCATCGGTCCGGTCGGTCGTCGCTCGTGTCGGCGGTCACGCGCGACCGTTCGGCGCCGAGTTGAAAAAGCGTGACGAGTGTGTGCGGGTTCGTGCGTCAACCGGCGTGCGCGGCGCCGATCAGTCGACGAGGTCGGCGACCGCGTCGTCGATCGCCTCGGCGTCCGGGAACTCGGGGTGTTCGCTCGAGACCCACGCGTGCTCGACGGTGCGGTCGGAATCGAGGAGGAAGACGGCGGGGCGGCTCTCCGTGATCCCCGTCATCCCGTCGATATCGTGCGCGAGGCCGTACTCCTTGACCACGGCCGCGCCGGGGTCCGAGAAGATCCGGACGCCGTCGGCGCGCTCGGCGAGCAGGCGCTTGTGGGCGTACGGCGTCGAAATCGAGACGCCGAGGACGTCGACGTCGTCGCTCCACCCGTGGTCGTCGACCGTGTTGTAGAGGTACGTCCCCTGGAAGGTGCCGTCCATCGGGTGGAACAGCAGGAGGGTCGGCCCGTCGACGACGTCGGCGAGCGTGCGGTCCTCCCAGTACTCGCCGTTCACGAGCGGGCGGGTGAAGTCGGGCGCCGTGTCGCCCTCGGCGACGTGGTCTGTCTTGGGCAGGGAGACGACGTCGAAGTCGACCATCTCAGGCACCTCCCTCGCCGTAGGTTCCTTCGAGGTACTCGACGATGTTCGCGCTCTCGGACATGGTGACGCCGGCCTCGCGGTCGACGATTGCCGGGACGCTCCGGGCGCCGGAGACGCGCTTGACGACGTTTCGCTCTGAGTGCATCGGCTCGACGTACCGGGAGCGGTACGCCACGTCGAGTTCGTTCAGCGTCCGGACCACGCGCTCGCAGTACGGGCACGCCTGGAGCCGGTACAGGGTGATCTGTGGCTCGTTCATGCCCCGCGATTCGCCCGCGAGACGGGTAATCGTGTCGGCAGCGGCACCCCTCGGGCGCGTGGAGCCGGACCGGCGCGGGCTTCCCTCGGTACGGGGTGCCGGACCGGCAGCGGGCGGCGCGCGTCGCGGCGACGGTCGGACGCTCCGCGGGTACTCGAAGGGAACGCTTTAATCGCGGGCCGACGGAAGACATACGAACATGGGCTTGTCGTCTACTGCGCCGCTGGTCGACGTCCTCCAGATACCGATGCCGGGAAACGGGGTCGTGACCGCCCTCGGCGTCGCCGCGATCCTCTTTTTAGTCGGGCTCTCGGCGTTCTTCTCCTCGTCCGAGATCGCGATGTTCTCGCTGCCGCAACACCGCATCGACAGCCTCGTCGACGAGGGGGTGACGGGCGCGGAGACGATCCGCGACATGAAACAGAACCCCCACCGGCTGCTGGTGACGATCCTTGTCGGCAACAACATCGTCAACGTGGCGATGACCTCCATCGCCACCGCGCTGTTCGGGATCTACCTCTCCCGCGGCCAGTCGGTGCTGGCGACGACGTTCGGGATCACGACGCTCGTGCTGATCTTCGGCGAGAGCGCCCCGAAGTCATACGCCGTCGAGAACACTGAGTCGTGGGCGCTCCGAATTGCCCGCCCGCTGAAGCTCTCGGAGTACGCGCTGTACCCGCTCGTCGTCCTCTTCGATTACATCGTCAAGGGCGTCAACGCGGTCATCGGCGGCTCCGCGGCCATCGAGTCGACGTACGTCACCCGCGACGAGATCCAGGACATCATCGAGACGGGCGAGCGCGAGGGCGTCATTGAGGAGGAGGAACGGGAGATGCTCGACCGCATCTTCCGGTTCAACAACACCATCGCCAAGGAGGTGATGACGCCGCGGCTCGACGTCACCGCCGTCGCGAAGGAGGAATCCGTTGAAGAGGCGATCGAGACGTGCATCCAGGCCGACCACGAGCGCGTCCCCGTCTACGAGGGGAACCTTGACAACATCATCGGCGTGGTGACGGTGCGCGACCTGGTCCGCGAGCTGCGCTACTCCGAGGGCCATCCCTCCCTAGAGCGCGTCGTCAAGCCCACGCTCCACGTCCCCGAGTCGAAGAACGCCGACGAGCTGCTCGCGGAGATGCAGGACAACCGCCTCCAGATGGTGACGGTCATCGACGAGTTCGGGACCACCGAGGGGATCATCACCTTAGAGGACATGGTCGAGGAGATCGTCGGCGAAATCTTAGAGGGCGACGAGGAGGCGCCGGTGGAGTTCTTAGAGGACAACGTCGCCGTCGTTCAAGGCGAGGTGAACATCGACGAGGTCAACGAGATCCTCGGCATCGACCTCCCCGAGGGCGAGGAGTTCGAGACGCTCGCCGGCTTCGTGTTCAACCGCGCCGGCCGCCTCGTCGAGGAGGGCGAGGAGATCGAGTTCGACAGCATCCGCATCCGGATCGAGCGCGTGGACAACACCCGAATCATGTCCGCACGCGTCACCGTCCTCGACGGCGAAGCGGGGGCCGAGGATTCGAGCGCTCCGGTCGAGGCGACCGACTCGACCGACGAGAGCGGGACGGCGGAGGCGGACGGCGACGGCGGCCCAACCCGGAACGACACGGGATAAGCCGCTGAATACGAATTTTTCGGAGCACGGAGCGGCTGTTTATAAACGGCTGACTGTAGATCGGCGGCCAACACCGCCAACGCCCCAGCCGCTCGCTTATAAATGGCTGATAGTTGATCAGCGGCCAACACCGCCAACGCCCCAGCCGCGAGGCGGGCGCACGCTTGCTGCGCGATTCACTCGGTCGCTCACTTCGTTCGCTCCCTCGTTCCAGTGCTTACGTCGCCTGCGCCCGCCTCGCGACTGCCCCTTTGAGCCCCGCCCCGTACGGCACCGCACAGCACCTCACGCCTCCCCAGCCTCGCCGCTCACGCCCTTCGGGCGTTCGCGGTGTCCCTCGCGCTTGCGACTCGCGCCCTCCGGGTGCTCGTCGGCACGCGCCACCGCTGTTTTATTTATAAGCAATCGCCGCGGTCGGTCCCGTCTTGAAAAGGCGTAGTCCGCAAGTCGACCGTCGTGTGCCGCGTTCCGATTTCAAACCGCGTATGCGCGGGCGGCCGCAACGAGCGCCTTCCGGTAGTCGCTCTCGGAGGGGTCGTGGCCGAGGTCGAGGAACCTGTTTTTGAACGCGTCGACGTCGACGGCGTCGGTGTCGCTGCCGGCCGCGCGCGCGAGGTCGTAGATGCGATGGTCGGGGCCGGCGATGTCGTGCCGCTCCACGAGAGCGAGCGCGAACGCCGCGTTGACGGCCGTTATCTCCGGGTCGGCGCCGGCCGTCACGGGCGGCGAGCCGGTGCGCGACACGTCGGGGCGGTCCGCGACCGCGGCCGCGAGCGTCGACTCGAGGAACCCGAGGAGCTTGTCCGCGGGCGCCACCGAGAGCGTGATGTCGTCTGCGTAGATGTCCTTCATGTGGTTCGCGATCTGGTAGCAGTGCGCGAGCTTGCGACGCTCGACCGTCTCGCCGGAGAGGCCGAGGTACAACGCCTCCTCCGTCGACTGGAGGTGCGAGGGGTGGCCCTCCTCGTAGCGCGCCATGTGCGCGAGTTCGTGGATCGCCAGCTCGCGCGCCATCGCGCTCGTGGCGGCTCGCCGCGAGACGTTCAGGACGTGGTGGTCGTCGTAGTGGCCGGCCCAGGTCCGCTCGTCGGGGTCCTCGCGGACCACGACGCGGACCGGCGCCTCCACGGAGCGCTCAGTCTCGAAGAGGTCCGCGGCGCCGAGAAACGGGTCGGGGGGAACGTCCCCCTGTACGCGAAGATCCATGCGTACTGTTGGCACGGGAGCCGGCGATAAGTCTCTTGCGCTCGTGGAACCCGGTTTCCTGCCCGTTCGACCACCAACGAATCGATGGCGCCGCGCTCCCGCCGCCCGGCGTACGCTTTTCAGTCTCGCCGTCGAACCCCGAACCATGCGCATCTACGCGGCGTACGACGACGGACTCCGGGTCGTCGACCCCGCGACCGGCGCGGTCGAGACCCGCCTCTCCGGCCAGCGCGTCGAGTGCCTCTCCGTCGCGCGCGGCGAGGCCGCCGCCGACGCGGAGGACGCGACCGACCCGCCGCGCGTCCTCGCGGGGACGTTCGACGCGGGGCTCTTCCGCTCCGTCGACGGCGGGAGCCGGTTCGCGTGCGTGGCAGCCTCGGCGCTCGGCCCCGAGGGGTCCGGCCCGGACGCGGTGACCGCGGTCGCGACGAGCCCGCACGACCCCGACGTCGTCTGGATCGGCACGGAGCCCTCGCGGGCGTACCGTTCCTTCGACGGCGGCGAGACGGCCGAGCGCGTCGGCGGGCTGACCGACCTCCCGTCCGCCGGCGAGTGGTCGTTCCCGCCGCGACCAGACACCCACCACGTGCGCTGGATCGAGCCCTGCCCGGCCGACCCGGCGCGGTGGCTGTTCGGCATCGAGGCGGGCGCGCTCGCCGTGACCCCGGACGGCGGCGAGACGTGGACCGACTGCCCGCCGGGCTCGCGCCGCGACACGCACACGATGGCGACCAACGCCGACGCCTCCGACCGCGTCTACGCCGCCGCCGGCGACGGCTTCGCCGAGAGCGACGACCGCGGCGACTCGTGGCGGGTTCGCGACGCCGGTCTCGACCACCGCTACGTCTGGGGGCTCGCGGTCGACCCCGGCGACCCCGACACCGCCCTGGTCAGCGCGGCCGAGGGCGCGACGGCCGCCCACCGGCGCGGCGAGGCGTACCTGTACCGCTACCGTCGCGGCGAGGATGGCGTGGATGGGGGGACGGGAGCGGAGGGCGAGGGGGAGCCGGCGAGCGACCCGGGGGCGTTCGAGCGCCTCGACGACCGCGGGTTCCCGACCGGCGAGGGCACGTACCGGGCGGTGTTGGCCGCCGGTCGGTCCTCGGGGGAGGTCTGGGCGCTCTCCGACCGCGGGCTCTTCGTCACCCGCGACGCGGGCGACTCCTTCGAGCAGGTTCCGGTCGACCTTCCGGACCGCGCGGCGCGGGCGCTGGCGGTCGCCTGAGTCGGTACCGAGAACGCCCGTGGTGGCGAGCGCGCCCGGGCCGGTCAGTTCCGGACCGCGCCGACGACCAGGTAGACGACCGGCGTGTCGAGGACGGCGATCGCGAGCTTCAGCAAGTACTGCCCCAGCCCGAGCGCGAGCAGCACGCTCCCCGGGAGCGGGTTTCCGACACCCAACAGGACGGGCGCGGCGTAGAAGGCGACGCCGACGAAGATGAGCGTGTCGAGCGCCTGGCTCGTCGCCGTCGACGCGAGGTTGCGGAGCCACAGCATGCGCTCCCCGGTCCGGTCGCGGATCGCGTGGAAGACGAACACGTCCCAGTTCTGGCTGACGACGTACGCCAGCAGGCTCCCGGCGACGATGTTCGTCGCCGGCCCGAGCGCGGTCTGGAAGGCAGCGGACACCTCGGGGTCGACCCCGGGGGCCGCCAGCGTCGACCACACTAACGCCAGCACGAGGAAGTTCGCGAGGAACGCGACGTTGACGACCACCTGCGTCGCCCGCCGGCCGTACAGCTCCGCGTAGCAGTCCGACGCGAGGAACGTGAGCGCGTACGCCAGCGCGGCGCCGGGAAGCGTGATCTCCGGGCCGACGACGGGCAGTGCGAACGGGAGCGGGAGCGCGAGCACCTTCGCGGCGGTGAGCTGCGAGGTCGCAAGCGCGACCGTGAACAGCGTGATCAGCGCCACCGCCGCGACCGCCGACCGGTCCAGCGGGTCGGTCCGGAAGGGGCCGTCCTGGCCACCGGCTGCCGTCCGGCTACTCATCGGTCTCCTCCGCCGACCCGGCCGCGGTCGACGGCGCGTCGTCGAGCCGGTCGTGACGGGCGTCGATCTCGTCGAGCAGGTCGAGGTTCTTCCGGATCGACGCGCGCACCGCGTCGCTGCGGTTCACGAACTTCCCGTCGTCGCCGACGTGCTCGTCGAGGTCGGCGAGCAGCTCTGCCGGGATCTCGACGCTTATCTTGGGCATACTCGCGTCGTGGACGCCGGGCGGTCATGAACGTTATTATCCGCGGATTATCGAGAGAGTCCTCGGGTACTCGATTCGCCGTTCGGTTACGTGACTCGCCTGCGCCGACCTCGTAAACCGCTATTTTGAAGTAGGTTTACGAGGTTCGTCGGAACATGGCAACGAACACGGAGTCCGTCGACCTCGTCGGCGACGAGGCGGCGACGAACCTCGCGCGCGCCGCGCTGTTCGCAGCGCTCGTCGGGGCGTTCGCGTACGTCACCTTCCCGAACCCGGTCTCGCCCGTGGACGTGACCCTCCAGGTGCTCGGCGTCTTCCTCGCGGGGATCTTCCTCGGTCCGGTGTGGGGCGGCGCGTCGCTCGTCCTCTATCTCGCGGCCGGCGCGCTCGGCGCGCCCGTCTTCGAGGGGGGGTCGGCCGGCGTCGGCCAGCTCGTCGGCCAGTCGGCCGGCTACCTCTGGTCGTACCCGGTCGCCGCGGCGGTCGTCGGCGCGGTCGTTCACCGCGGCGCGACGCTCCGCGACCTCGGTTCCGTCGGCTTCCCGACGCTCGTCGGCGCGACGGTCCTCGGCACCGTCGTCATCTACGGGTTCGGCGTCGCCGGCCTGATGTTCGTCCTCTCGCTTGGCCCGGCCGAGGCGGTCACCGTCGGCGCGGTCGCGTTCCTCCCGGCCGAGGCCCTGAAGATCGCCGCCGCGGTCGGCGTCGTCAGGTCCGACGCGATCGCCGCGGCGTGATCGAACTCGACGGCGTCACCTGCCGGTACGGTCGGGACGGGAGCGAGGGAGCGGACGACGCTGACGTCGACGCGGCTCCGACCGTTGCGGTCGACGACGTCTCTCTCGCCGTGCCAGACGGCGAGTTCCTCGTCGTCGCGGGCGCGAACGGCTCCGGTAAGACGACGCTCGTCCGCACGTTCAACGGGCTCGTCGAACCGGACGCCGGGACCGTGACGGTGAACGGCACCCCGGTCGACGAGGACCTCGTCGCCGCGCGCTCCGCGGTCGGGATGGTGTTGCAAGACCCCCGCGACCAGCTGGTCGCCGCGACGGTCGGGGCCGACGTCGCGTTCGGGCCGGAGAACCTCGGGCTCTCGCACGACGAGATCGATCGCCGGGTCGACGAGGCGCTGGCGGCCGTGAACATGGCGGGCCGGGAGCGCAAGCGGGTCGACTCCCTTTCCGGGGGCGAGCGCGAGCGCGTCGCGATCGCTGGCGCGCTCGCGATGGCGCCCGACCACCTCGTCCTCGACGAGCCGTTCACCGGCCTCGACGAGCCCGCTCGGCGGTCGGTCGTGGAGCGCCTTCGGGCGCTTCACCGCGAGGGGACGAGCGTCGTCGTCGTGACTCACGACCTCCGCGACGTCGCCGCGCTCGCGGCCCGGATCGTCGGGCTGGCGGACGGGCGGGTCGCGGTCGACGCGCCGCCCGAGGAGGCGGTCGCGGCGCTGCCCGGGCTCGACGTGCGGGTGCCGGAGGGAAGCGGGCTCGGCGGCCCGGCCGAATGACGCTCTCGTTCGTCCCCGGCGATTCGCTGGCCCACCGGCTGGACCCGCGGTCGAAGCTCCTCGTTCAGGTCGCGTTCGCGGCCGTCGCGTACGCGTACACCACGCCGCGGGGGCTCGCCGCCCTCACGCTCGTCGCCGTCGGCTGTCTGCTCGCCGCCGACGGCGGGCCGCGGGACATGTGGGGGTATCGCGTCGCGTTCCCGGTCCTCCTCTTCGCCCCCCTCGTCGCGGGCTCGACGCTCGGCGCGCCGTGGTTTCGGGTCGAGCGCGCCGCCGCGACGGGGCTCGCGAGCTACCGCGTCTTCCTGCTGCTCGTCGTCGCGGCCGCGTACGTGCGGTCGACGCCGATTCGCGAGTCGCGCGCGGCGCTCCAGCGGACGATCCCCGGGCGAGTGGGCGTCTTCCTCGGCGTCGGCGTCGCGCTCGTCTTCCGGTTTCTCCCCCTGCTCAAGCGCGACCTCGTCGCGACGCGCGAGGCGATCCGGGCGCGGCTCGGCGCGGATCGCTCGCGTCGCGAGCGGATTCGCCTCGTCGCCGTCGGCGGGCTCTCGCGGGTGTTCTCCCGGGCAGACCGGCTCGGGACGGCGCTCGTCGCCCGGTGCTTCGCGTGGAACCCGACGCTCCCGCGGCTGGCGTTCCGCCCCGTCGACGCCCCGGCGCTGGCGCTAGCGGCGCTCATGTTCGCGGCTGCCGTGTTGCGGATCGCGTGAGCGTCTCGACGAGACCGGCCGGCCGAGCCGCGTGAACGCCGAGCGACGAACTCCGCGTTGTGGCAAGTTTTAACCGGACCCTATCCGGGTGATCGATCATGATTCCCCTTCAGGCTGCCACCCGAGAGACCTTCTGGACCGTCGGTCCGGTGGGGAAGGCGGCGTTCTACTGGCTCGCAGCTGTCGCGGTCCTCGTCTTCCTGTACGGCGTCTACGCGCGTTTCGCTGCGTACGCGCGCGGGAGCGCGGACCCGCAAGACAGGCTGTCGAACCTCCCCGGCCGGGTCGTCGCGGCGACGAAGACCGTCCTCGCGAACGAGAACCAGTTCGACGGGGACCTGTACACCGGCGTGATGCACACGTTCGTGCTGTGGGGGTTCCTCGTCTTACTCGTCGCGACGACGATCCTCGGGATCGACATCGACCTGTACCGCCCGCTCACGGGCGAGTCGTTCTGGGTCGGCGACTTTTATTTGGCCTACCAGTTCGCCGTCGATGCGTTCGGCCTGCTGTTCGTCGTCGGCGTCGGAATGGCCGGCTACCGCCGGTACCGGCGCCGCGAGGGCCGGTTGTGGGGGAAACACACCTCGTTGGAGGACGACGCGTTCCTCTGGACCCTCTTCCTGCTCGGCGTCGGCGGCTTCCTCGTCGAGGGCGTGAGCATGGTCGGGCAACCTCAGCGGGCGACCGAGACGGTGAGCTTCGTCGGGATGGCGCTCGCGACCGGGCTGGAGACGGCGGGACTCACGGCCGCGGGCGCCGAGGCGATATACGGCGCGCTCTGGTGGAGCCACTCGCTTCTGGCGTTCGCGTTCGTCGCGTGGATCCCGTACGCGAAGCCGTTCCACATGATCTCCTCGTTCGCGAACGTCGTCGCCCGCGACGAGCGGGCGGGCGCGCGGCTCCCGAACGTCCCCGCGGACCTCGATCACACCAACGCCGAGTCGCTCGACGACTTCACGTGGAAGGAGCTGCTCGACGGCGACGCCTGTACGAAGTGCGGGCGGTGTACGGACGCCTGCCCCGCGGACACAGTCGGCCGCAACCTCGACCCGCGGAACGTCATCCTCGATTTGAAGGCGTACCGCGAGTCGGTGAGCGACGACCCGGTGGCCGGGTCGGGAAGCGGGAACACAGTTGCGACCGATGGCGGCGCCGTCCCGATCGTCGCCGACGAGGGCGGGGTCATCGACGCGGAGTCGATGGAGTCGTGCATGTCGTGTATGGCGTGTATGGACGCCTGCCCGGTCGACATCGAACATCTCACCTCCTTCACGAAGATGAACCGCCAGCTCGTCGACGAGGGGGCGCTCGACTCGAACCTCCAAGACGTGTTCCAGGACGTGATGCAGAAGGGGAACACCTTCGGCGAGTCGCAGGCGAACCGCGGCGACTGGGCAGACGACCTCGACGGCGTCGAGGTCCCCGACGCCCGCCAGACCGAGGTCGAGTACCTCTGGTACGTCGGCGACTACCCGAGCTTCGACGACCGGAACAAGAAGGTGGCCCGCGCGCTCGCTCGGCTGTTCGACGAGGCGGACGTGTCGTTCGGCATCCTCTTCGACGACGAGAAGACGGACGGCAACGACATCCGCCGGATCGGCGAGGAGTTCCTCTATCTCGAACTCGCGGGCCACCACGTGGAGACGTTCGCGGACTGCGAGTTCGAGAACATCGTCTGTACCGACCCGCACTCGTATAACACCATCAAAAACGAGTACCCCGAGGTCGACTTCGCCGAGTTCGCGGACGACCCGATGATGCCGTTCGAGCGCGAGGAGCCGTGGAACTCCGTGGGAGAAGTCGGCGTGTTCCACTGGACGCAGGTGGTCGAGGAACTGGTCGAGGCGGGTCGGCTCGGCCTCTCGGGCGACGAGTTGGACTACACCGTCACCTACCACGACCCCTGTCACCTCGGCCGGTACAACGACGAGTACGAGGCGCCCCGCGAGCTAATCAGAGCGACCGGCGCCGACCTCCACGAGATGCCCCGCTCCCGGAACGACTCCTTCTGCTGTGGGGGTGGCGGCGGCGGCCTCTGGACCGAACACGACGAGGAAGTGAAGCCGAGCGAGGAGCGCCTCCGCGAGGCGGTCGAGGACACCGACGCGGGCGCGGCGGTCGAGAAGTTCGTCGTCGCCTGCCCGATGTGTACGACGATGTTCGAGGACGGCCGGAAGACGGGGAACTTCGAGGAGCAGATCGAGATCGTCGACGTCGCGGAGCTGCTGATCGAGGCGGTGGAGGCGGGCGCGTCGCGGCCGGGAGCCAGCGCGTAGCGGCCGGGAGTCGCTATCTTTCGCCCGCGACCTACGCGCGCCGCGACCGCGCGTCCGTCGCGTCGTCGGTGCGCCGCAACAGCGCGCGTCCGGGGGCGCGGTCGCGGACCGGCGCGTCGCCGAGGTAGTCGACGAGCGCGTCGCGGAGCAGGGCGACGTCCTCGTCGTCGAGCGCCGCGCCTCGCTCTATCGACTCGATCGGACGGTGATACGGCGTGTCGTCGTCGGTGGCGGCGGTCGCGGCGTCGACCAGCGCGGCGTGAGCCACCCACGCCTCCTCCCGGGAGGTCGTCGGCGCCGGCGGCCCGTCGGTCGTGGGAGGGGTCATTCGTCCGGCTTCTCCCGGTACGGGGACTTAAAACCACGTCTCGGTTCGCGGTCGTGGACGACGCCGCGGCGCCGTCCGGCGCCGGCGCTCGTCGCTGCCGACCGCGGGTCGATCTGATATACATCTCTATATAATCTATATACAGAAACGTTGTCGTACCGGGCCGTACCCGCCGCCCTGTACTACTCATAGCATACTACTTAACCGGAACTCGTCCACGGACAGGTGATGGCATCAAGCCACGACGCGGACACAGCGGGAATCACGCGGCGGAAATCGCTCGCGGCGCTCGGCGGCGTGGGGGCGCTCGCGCTCGCGGGATGCACGTCGAACGACGGCGGCGACGGCGGCGACGGCGATGACGGCGGCGACGGCGATGACGGAGACGACGGCGGTCTCGGCGGTGACGACGGCGACGACGGCGGCGACGGCCTCTCCGGAGAGGTCATCGTCACCGGGTCGAGTACGGTCTACCCGGTCTCCATAGAGATGCAGGAACGGTTCATGGACGAGAACGAGGACGTCAGCGTGACCGTCGACTCGACCGGCAGCGGTGGCGGCTTCGCGAACAACTTCTGTCCCGGCGATTCGGACATCAACGGTGCGTCCCGTCCGATCAAGGAAGAAGAAATCGAGAGCTGTGACGGCAACGACGTCGAACCGGTCGAGTTCCGGATCGCGGGCGACGCACTGACGGTGGCGGTCAGCCCCGACAACGACTGGGTCGACAGCATGACCTTCGACGAGCTGGCGCAGATCTGGAACGGCGACGACCCCGCCGAGACGTGGGCCGACGTCAACGAAGACTGGCCCGACGAGGAGTTCGACCTCTACGGTCCCGACGACACCTCGGGGACGTTCGACTGGTTCACCGAGAACGTCGTCGGCGAGGCCGGCAACCACCGCAGCGACTACGAGCCGACCGAGGACGACAACACGATCGTTCAGGGGATCTCGAACAACGAGCACTCGATCGGTTACTTCGGATTCGCCTACTACCAGGAGAACGAGGACGACCTCAAGGCGCTCAACATCGCCGAGACCTCGGACGACGAACCCAGCGCCCCGAGCCTGTCTGCAGCCTCCGAAGGCGACTACCCGATGGCTCGGCCGCTGTTCATATACCCCAGCGCCGACTCGCTCAGCGAGAAGGATCAGGTCTACTCGTTCGTCGAGTACTACCTCGAGAACTCCAGCGCGGACTGGATCGCCGACGACGTCGGCTACGTGCCGTCCAACGACGAGCAGGTCGAGGAGAACCTCTCGACGCTCGAAGAGTACGCGTAACCGGAGCTGAACCGCTGTTGGCCCCGCTATCGGATCACGAATGAATTAAGACTACCAGAAATTATCTATGAGTCACCAATGAACGGCGAACCAGCGTTGACGCGCGCGGCGGCCGACCGCGACGTCAAAGAGAAGATGGTCGGCGTGTTGCTGTTCGCCTGCGCAGCGCTGACCATATTCGTGACCGCGAGCATTCTGTTCACGCTCGCGTACGACACGATCACGTTCTTCGGATTTGAGGAAACGACTGTCGTTGACTTTCTGACCGGACTCGAATGGGAGCCGAGAAACGGTCATTACGGCATCTGGCCGCTCGTGAGTTCGACGCTGGTCGTCACCGTCGTCTCCGCGCTGGTCGCGATCCCGATCGGGACGGCCGCCGCCGTCTACCTTTCTGAGTACGCGAGCCCGAAGGTTCGCTCAGTGATCAAACCGTCCCTCGAAATACTCGCGGGGATTCCGACAGTCGTCTACGGCTATCTCGCATTGGTCTATCTGACGCCGTGGCTGCGAGACATCGGCCTCCCGCTCGGGACGTTCAACCTCTTTAGCGCCTCGATCATGGTCGGTATCCTCATCGTGCCGATGGTCTCGTCGCTCTCCGAGGATGCGATGAGCGCGGTACCGGACTCGCTCCGGCAGGCGGGCTACGGACTCGGCGCGACCAAGTACGAGGTCTCGACGGGAATCGTCATTCCGGCGGCGGTCTCGGGGATCTTCTCGTCGTACATCCTCGCCCTGTCGCGAGCGATCGGCGAGACGATGATCGTCGTCATGGCCGGCGGTCTCCGGACGAGTCTCTTCGACCCGCTCGATCCGTTCGGCAGTCTGGCCGGTTCGGGTCGGACGATGACCGCCTCGATGGTCAACGCCGTTACGAGCGACGCGACCGGTGGCTCGCCCGAATACTACAGCATGTTCGCGATCGGCCTCTCACTGTTCGTAATCACGTTCCTGATGAACCTCGCAAGCAACCGCATCGCCGCACGGTACCGAGAGGAGTACCAATGACCGATCAGCACGCCCCCCACCGGGCGGAGGTGACCCACTGATGGCCAGCGAAACGCAGACGTCCACTACGTGGTTCGGCTCAACGGAGGAGGTCGGTCGACTCCGCGGACGCGTCTTCAAGTGGACCTGTCTTGGAGCGACGGTGCTCACGCTGTTTTTGATGCTCGTCTTCTTGCTGTATGTCGCGAACGACGCGCTCAGGCCGCTATCGGCCGATCCCAGTTGGCTCGCGACGATGGGACTGACCGTCGTCCTCCCCGTCGTGCTGCTGGCTGGATACTACTATCTGCGCGATCGATCCGCCGGGCAAGTCGCCTACACGGCGCTCGGGCTTCCGATCTTCGTGGCGCTCGTTTCCGGCGGCCTCTGGCTGCTGTTCCGTCACATCGTCTCTCCGCAAGAGTGGTTCGTGTTGGTCGCCTCGATTCTCGTCGCAGGCGGTCTCGTTACGGCCCACTCACGGGTGAGACACGACGCCGCG
>JBNJEE010000155.1:0-5702 GCA_051745525.1 Methanobacteriota archaeon
GCAACGCGAGCGACTGAAGCGCGCAGCGAGCGTGCGCCCGCCTCGCGGCTGGGGCTTTGGAGGTGTTCACCGTCGACCCACGAGCAGCAGTTTATAAGCGAGCGGCTGGGGCTTTGGAGGTGTTCACCGTCGACCCACGAGCAGCAGTTTATAAGCGAGCGGCTGGGGCTTTGGCGGTGTTCACCATTGATTTGCGAGCAGCGGTTTATAAGCAAACGACCGGGGCTTCGGCGACAGATGCCGTCGTTCCAGCGTCCACGCTCTGAGACTCGGCGTTTCGAACCGACTAGTCGTCGCCGTCGACGTCGAGCGAGCGCTTCTCGCCGAGCTCCTGTTCGAGGCTGCCGCGTTCCCAGCTCCGGACCGCGTCGCCCTCGACCTCGGCGCGGAGCTTCTCCTCTAAGAGGTTCACCGCGACGCTGTTGGCGCCCTCCGGGATGATCACGTCGGCGTGCTTCTTCGAGGGCTCGATGAACTGCTCGTGCATCGGCTTCACCGTCGAGAGGTACTGGTCGATGACGCCCTCTAAGTCGCGGCCGCGCTCGATGACGTCCCGACGAATGCGCCGAAGAATGCGCACGTCGGCGTCGGTCTCGACGAACAGCCGGAGGTCCATCATGCCGTTTATTTCCTCGTCGTACAGCGCGAGGATACCCTCCAGCACGATGACGTCGGTCGGCTCGACGGTGATCCGTTCCTCCTTGCGGTTGTGGACCTCGAAGTCGTACTGGGGCATCTCGACGGACTGTCCCTCCAGCAGCGCCTCCAAGTGGTCCCTGAGGAGGTCCCACTCGAACGCCGAGGGGTGGTCGTAGTTGACCTCCTGACGCTCCTCGAAATCGAGGTGTGAGAGGTCCTCGTAGTAGTTGTCTAGCGGGATCCGGGTGACGCTGTCGCCGAGGTCGCGGGTGACGAGCCGGGAGACCGTCGTCTTCCCGGCGCCCGTCCCCCCCGCGATCCCGATCACGAACGAGGGAATGGTCATATCGACGTTCGAACGCCGGAAGGTTTGAACGCTCCCTTTTGCGCTTCGCGCGCGGTCGCCGTGTCCGCGCCGTAGAGGCGCCACTTCTCCCGTCGGCATGCGAACCGATCGAAAAAATACGACCGGCGCGAATAAAACGCTACCGGGGGCACCTTTTAGCCGGTCGGAGCGGATCCGACTCGTATGCGAACAGACACCACGATCCGTGACGTGATGCACCGCGAGTTCCTCGGCGTCAGCGAGTCGGACTCGCTCTCGGACGCGGCCGCGCTGCTGGTCGAGGAGGGAACGAACTGCCTAGTCGTCGTGCGCGGCGGCGAACCGGTCGGGCGTCTGGGGTCCCGCGACGCGCTCGACGCGCTGCTCTCCGCGACGGGCGTCACCGGCGATTCGGAAACGGAGACGGCCCCGGACGATCTCACCGTCGGCGAGGCGATGGGGCCGCCGCTGCCGACGGTCTCGCCGGACGACTCACTCGCGGCGCTCGAAGAGCGACTCGTCGCGGAGGGGACCGACCGCGTGGTCGCCGTCGACGACGGCGAGGCAGTCGGCGTCGTCACGGACGGCGACGCGCTCGCCGCGGGCGCACCGCGGAGCGGCGCCGGCGCCGACGGGTTCGGCGACGGGTCCGCGGCCGGCGACCCCCGATCGGACGGGACGGTGCTGTCGACCGCCGCCGCCGCCGACTCCGACGCGGAGCGGGGCGCCGAGGCGACGATGGACCCAGACGCGACGGCGGAGCGCGTCGCGGGCGAGTCGCGGGACGAACCGGCGGGGACTGACGGCGGCGTCGACCCCGTCGCGGGGGCGGCGAGCGGTGCGTCGACGCAGGGCGTCTGCGAGAACTGCGGGGCGCTCGTCCCCGACCTTGTCACCGCGAACGGGCAGGCCGTCTGCCCGAACTGCCGCGAGATCTGAACCGGCGGCGGGCCTCGGATTCGCCGGCCGGCAGCCTCAACACGCCGCGAGCCGAAGCCGATCGCATGGGCGAGACGGACGCGCGGATTGAGCCGGCGACCGCCGCCGACGTCGACGCAGTCACCGACATGTGGGTGGCGCTCGCGGCCGGCCAGCGCGAACACGGGTCCACGCTCCGCGCGGAGGCGAACCGCGAGACGGTCCGCGAGTGGGTCGCGCAGTCGGTCGTCACCGGCGAACTGCTCGTCGCTCGCGATCCGGACCCCGCGGCAGAGGCGGACGGCGGAGGTGACCGAAAAGCGGATCCGGTCGGCTTCGTCGGCTTCTCGCTCGAACGCGGCGACTACGAGCGCGACGCCATCCGCGGGACCGTCAGCAACCTCTACGTGGCGCCGGACCGGCGCGGCGAGGGGATCGGCGCGGCGCTGCTCGTCGCGGCCGAGCGCGCCCTCTCGGAGGCGGGCGCGGACCGCGTGGCGCTGGAGGCGCTCGCCGACAACGACCGCGCACGAGCGTTCTACGCGGACCGCGGCTACGACCCCCACCGCGTCGAACTGACGAAGTCGCTGGGCGGCAAGGCTGACGACGGCCTCAACGATGAGGGCGGTCGGCCGGCCGAGGAAAGCGACTGACGCCGGCCGGGTTCGCGGAAAGCGACACGCACTCATAGGAGGACCGAGTACGGCCGCACGCGCCAGGGGAGCATGGGTGGTTCATGCACTCGACTTGTAATCGAGACTTCCGGGGTTCAAATCCCTGCCCTGGCTCTGTGCCGCTCCGCCACCGCGGCTCCGCGGGTATTTCTTAAGTATCCCCGACCCCCACGCGAGGTATGGACTCGTCGGACCGCGCGCTGCTCGGCGTCGCCGGAATCGTCGGCGCGCTCGTGTTGGCGATTGCGTTCGCCGGCGGTGCGCTCTTCGGCCTCGACGAGTCGGCCGCACGGCCTCTCCGGCTCCTCGCGGTCGAACCCCTCACGTGGATCGTGATCGCCGCGCTGGTCGTCGCGGTGGTCGGGAACGCTTACATCGACTAACGCGGTGACGCGTCGACTCACCGCACGACCGTCACCGGCACCGGCGAGCGCTGGAACACCGTCTTGGCAACGTTACCCACGAACAGGCGGTCCGCCAGCGACCCGCTGTGAGTGCCCAACACGACGACGTCGAACGTCTCGGCGTGGTCGATGATCTGCCGCGCGGGCCGGCCGACCTCGACGATCGTCTCGAGCGCCGCGTCGTACTCGGCGGCGATCTCGTGTGCCCGTTCGAGTACCGGCTCGGCGGCCTCGGGGATCCCGCCGTCCCCGGTGTCCGACAGGGCGACCCCCGTGGCCTGCCCCATCATCGGCGACGCGCCGCCGACGACGTGTAACACGGTTATCTCGGCGTCCGGGTGCCCGTCGAGCGCGTACCGGAGCGCGCGCTCGGAGAGGTCTGAGCCGTCCATCGCGACGAGTACGCGCTCGATCATGGCGGCAGTAGGCGCCGTCACCTGATAAACGCACGTGGTGTTCGGGGGCGAACGGGCCGATATCCCCCGCCATCACCCGTCGACGCCCTCGATCGCTCGGACGAGGGCGTCGAGCGCGCGGTCGGCCGCCCCGCGCTTCACCGCGTCGCGGTCGCCGTCGAGGACCGCGCGCTCGGCCCGCACGAACGAGTCCCCCGTGCCCCACGGCGCGGCGTGCGCGACGCCGAACCAGACGAGTCCGACCGGCTTCTCGTCAGTGCCGCCGGTCGGTCCGGCGATCCCAGTCGTCGCGACCGCCCAGTCGGCGTCCGCCGTGTCGCGCGCGCCTGCTGCCATCTCGCGGACCACCGGCTCGCTCACAGCGCCGTGCGCGTCGAGCGACTCGCGGGAGACGCCGAGCAGCTCGCGCTTGGCGTCGTACGTGTACGTCACGAACCCGCGGTCGAAGTAGGCGCTCGCGCCCGGCACGTCCGTCACCCGCGACCCGACCAGCCCGCCCGTGAGCGACTCCGCGGTCGCGAGCGTCTCGTCGCCGTCCGCGAGCAGCGCGTTCAGGCGCTCGGCGGGGTCCGTCGCGTCGTCCATACCCCCACTCCGAGCGGTGCGCCCCTGAGGTTTACGCCCCGGCGCGTCGAATGGCGAGCGTGACCGACACCGACTGGGACGAGCGGTTCGCGTCGGGCGAGTACCCCCGCGTGCCGGCCCCGTCTCCCGTGCTTCGCGCCTACGAGCCGTCGCTGCCCGACGGCCGCGCGCTCGACGTGGCCGCTGGCACCGGCCGCAACGCGGTGTTCCTCGCGGACCGCGGCTACGACGTCGACGCGCTCGACGCCTCAACGGAAGGGCTCAGGATCGTCCGCGAGCGCGCCGCGGAACGCGGGATCGGCGATCGGATCGAGACGATTCGGGGCGACGTCTCGACGTACGGGTTCCCGACCGAAGCGTACGACCTCGTCACGATGAGCTACTTCCACGCGCTCGACCGGTTCGCGGACCTCGTCGAGTCGCTCGCGCCGGGCGGGTACCTCTTTGTGGAGGGCCACCTCCGGTCGGCCGAGCCGTCGCCGTCGGGCCCGAGCGACGACCGCTACCGATTCGCGGCGAACGAACTGCTCCGCGCCGGACTCGGGCTGAGCGTGCGCTACTACGACGAGACGACGGTGAAACGCCCCGGCGACCGTCGGCGCGCAACCGCGCGGTTGCTCGCGCGGAAGTCGACCGGCGGCCGCCAGTCGTACCCGGAACGACCCGACGCCTCGGACCGCTGGCCGAGCGACGAGGGCGAACTCGCCGCGGCGAGCGAGCGGGACGAGTGACCGACGACGACTCGGTGTCGCCCGCGGCGGCCCTCCGGTCGCTCGTGGCGCGCGCCGTCGACGCCGACCCCGCGGCTCTCGACGGACGGGTCGAAGTCGTCGAACGCGGGAGCGGGGCGGAGAGAGGCGACGCAACCGGGAGCGACCACCCGACCCCGGCCGGACGCCTCGCCCAACTCGTCGGCGGCGCCGATAGCGTCGTCGCCGTCGTCCCGCGGTTTGACGCCGACCTCGCCCGGCGACTGAACGCGTCGCTGGGGAGTGGGGAAGGTCGAGCGGACGAGGGGAGTGACGCCGAACCCGGGGCGAGCGAGAGGAGTGACGCCGAACCCGGGGCGGACGCTTCGCCAGAGGTCCGCGTCGTGTTCACCGGGACCGCGAGCGACCGCCTCTCCGGACTGACGGGGCGGGTCGTCAGGCGCGCGCTCGCCGACCGCGGCGTCGACGCGTACCGTCACGCCGGCGAGTCGCCAGTGGCGGTGGCCCTCGCGGACGACCGCGCGGTCGTCGGACTGACCGACGAGGGCGGGGTCGCCGCGCTGCTGTGGACGGACGCCCCGGCGGTCCGCGAGTGGGCGGCCGCGACCTGTCGACGCTACCTCAAGGGCGCCGAGCCGGTGGACGGCGGCTGACCGGGACCCCCTCGGAACGACTACCCGTCCCCGGTCCGCTTTTGAGGGTCGGCGTCGAAAGACGCGTATGAAAGCGTTACTGCTGTTGGTGGCCGGAATCGGCGGACTGCTCGAAGCCGTCGCGCCGCGGCGCGCCGTCGCCCTCTGGACGCGCGCGCTCTACCGGAACGCCGGCGAGGCCGAGCCGCGCGAGTGGGTGTACGCGGCCGCGAAGGCCGAAGGCGCGCTGGTGGCGGCGGGCGCGCTCGTCGGCCTGTTCCGCCTCGCGACCGCTGAGGACGAGACCGCGGACGCCGAGCCGCCGGCCGTCGAGGAGACGCCCGCGGACGGGCGCGACGTCGCGGAGTGATCCGGTGCTCCGCCCGTGAGGGCGGGTCG
>JBNJEE010000156.1:0-5653 GCA_051745525.1 Methanobacteriota archaeon
TCCGCGCCGACCGCGGCGGCGCCCCACGCGACGACCCACAGCCCCAGCCCCGAGCCGTGTTCGAGGGCGGTCTCGCGCCCGGACTCGACCGCGTCGACCGAGTCGAGGAGCGCGCGGACGTCCGTCGCCGCGGGGTCGCTTTCGGCGAGGAGGCGCTCGACCGTGCCGGCCTTCTCGCCGAGCGCGGCCAGCGCGCCGGCGCGACGCTCGACGGCGTCGGCCATCCGCTCCAGCTCCGGGTCCTCGAGGCGGTCGCGGAGGATCTCGCCGTAGCCGCGGACGACGCAGGCGTCGTTGCGGAGGTTGTGGCGTAAGATTCGATTGAGCACCTCCAGCTGCTGGCGGCGGCGCTCGCGCTCGGTGGCGTCAGAGAGGATGACCGTGTACCCGACGTGGGTCCCGTTCGGGTCGGTCAGCCGGGAGACCGACACCGCGTACCTGCGGCGGCCGGTGCCGTCGGCGGCGTCGATTTCGACCGTCTCGCGGGAGCCACCGCTCGCGTCCTCCCCGGAGCCGGAATCGGCGACAGCGTCGCCGCCGTCTGCGCCGTCCGCCTCGTCGTCGACCGCGACCGGCAGGTCGAGGAAATCGGCGAGCGGGCGACCACGGGCGGTCTCGGCGTCGACGCCCAGGACCGTTTCGGCGGCGGGGTTGAGCCGGACGACGCGGCGGTCGAGCGCGAGCGCGACGACCGGGTCCCGGAGGTCGTCGATGGCGGTGCGCTCGGCGGCGCGGCTGGTCGTCGGGTTCCGGTCGAACATCTCCGCGCGGTCGAACGCGTACGCGTCGAGCAAGACGTGCGGGACGAACATGATCGGCGCGAGCTGGAGCTGGGGGACCGGGCCGAGCGCCAGCGCCCACGCGACCAGGGCGAACCCCGGCGGAATGGGGCTCAAAGCGACCGCGGCGCTCTCTCGCCGGTAGAGGGGGCCGTAGCTCAGGAGGGTATCGACGAGGAGGAAGACCGCGCTGGCGACGAGGACGGTCTCCGCGGCGACCGTCAGGTACGCCCACGGGCCGAACGCGTAGGAGACGGTCTCGACGCCGAAGGCGGGGTCGCGGCCGAAGTCGGTCCAGAAGGCGCCGTGGAGGGAGTTCGTGGCGACGAGCGCGGACGAGAGGAGGCCGAAGCCGACGATTGTCCCGAACAGGCGGCTCCGGACCACGTCGCTCCGGCCGGTGTACTCCAACGCGAAGCCGAGGAAGGCGATCCCGGTCCAGATCACGCCGAACCACGTCGTCGCCTCGAGCGCGGTCCGGAGCGTCGGGTCGGCGACGAGGAGTCCGAGCCCGTAGGAGCAACACCACGTCGCCTGCGCGGCGAAGACGCCGAGGAACCAGTCGACGCCCGGACGGCCGCGGTGTTCGCGGACCGCCCACGCGAGCGCGAGCGCCCCCGCCCCGCCCGCGAGCGAGCCGGCGGCGGGCCACGCGGGGACGAGGTCGAGGGCCATGCGTGGGAGACGACGGCGACGGGCGGCGTAAACCTGTCGCGCGGCGACGAGTCGAGCCTCACCGCCCGCTTCGACGGCCGAACGCGACCGCCACGGGGACGAGCAGCAGCGCCCCGACCAGGAACGGCGACGCGACGGCGACCGTGTAGAGGACGGCCATCAGCGGCGGGCCGACGGTCCGCCCGAGGCTCGACGCGCCCTGGGTCACGCCGAAGGCGGCCCCCTGGCCGGCGTCGTCGGCGGAGGCGGAGACGAGCGTTGCCAGCGAGACGTTGACGAGGGCGTTCCCGAGCGAGAGCGCCGTGAGCGCGGCGAGCAGCGCGAGCAACGGGAGGGTGAGCCACGATGGACCGCCGAGGGCGACGCCGCCCGCGACCCGGTCGACGAGGCCGGTCGCGGGGATCGCGACGAGGGCGACCCCGAGGACGACCGATCCGGCGGCGACGAGCGTCCGCGAGGAGACGAGCCGCGAGAGCCGGCCGACGAGGACGCCCTGATTGATCGCGCCGAGGACGCCGACGTAGGTGAGCAGGAACGCCGCGCTCGTCGCGTCGTAGCCGAAGGCGTCCGCGACGTACGGGATGAACATCACCTGAACGCCCGCGAACGCGACCGCGACGACGAAGTACGCGACCGTCAGCGGCCGGAGCGAAGCGGAGGCGAGCGCGTCGCGGAACTGGCCGACGACCGTCGTCCGCCGGCCGTCGGACTCCACGGTCGACCGCGTCCGCGTCGGCTCTTCAAGGAAGGCGAACCCGACGGCGACCGCGAGGAAGCTCATCCCCGCCGCCGCGAAGCTCGGGAGGGAGTAGGCGGTGGCCGGGACGACCGCCGGGAGGATGGCGTCGGCGCGGGCGACCACGGCGTCGGCAGCGAGCAGCCCGCCGATCGCCGGCCCGAAGACGAACCCGAGCCCGAAGGCGGCGCCGATGAGCCCCAGAGCCCCGGCCCGTCGGTCCCGCGGCGTGATGTCGGCGACGTACGCCTGCGCGGCGGCGATGTTCCCGCCCATCGCGCCCGCGAGCGTCCGGGAGGCGAACAGCGTCGCCAGCGCCGCCATGGGCCCGAAGCGCGCCCCTGCGGCCCCGGCGTAGCCGAACGTCGTCCACGCGACGCCGGCGGCCGCGAGCGACGCGAGAAGGACGGGCCGGCGACCGATCCGGTCGGAGAGCCGACCGAGCGTGGGGGCCGCGAGGAACTGCGCGAGCGAGTACGAGGCCGCGAGCAGTCCGATGAAGGCGTCGCTGACGCCGAAGGACCTGACGTAGAAGGGGAGGATGGGGATCACGATCCCGAAGCCGACCAAGTCGATAAACACGACGCCGATCACGACCGCGAGCGCGCGCCGCGGGTTGGCGACGGCCGGGGGGCGGTCGGGAGGCCCGTCGTCGGTCCCCTCGGCGTCGATCGACGACGCCCCCGCTTCCGGATGTGTCACGGCGGTGAAACGGTGTGCGGGGACTTAAGCGGGCGGCCGCGGCGGGCCCGTCGTCGGTGCCGCGGGCGGCCCGAGCTACAGGTGGCGTTCGATGACGCGCTTCGCCGACTGTCCCTTCTCCTTCCAGCCGTACCCCTCGTCGTACACGTGGCGCTTGGCGTCGACGAGCTCCTCGGGAGTCGACTCCTCGAAGCCACCGCGGTCCCACGCGCCCGACTCGCGGAGCCACTCGATAACGTTCTCGCGGGTCTCGGGCCACGAGAGGCCGACCATCTCGTACCACGCCACCATCGCGAAGACGGCGTTGTCGTGGCAGCCGGGGACGGAGCCGTGCTCGTAGACTGTCCGCATCGGCTCGCGGGTGGGCTCGGAGACGCGCTCTTTGAACTCCGCGGCGGTGAGCAGGCGGAGGCGGTCGCCGTCCTCGACGACGCGCTGGTCGCGGCGGAGCGCGCCGAGCGCGGCCTTATGTAGCCCGCCCCAGTCCGCGGGGACCGCGTCCCGCAGCGCCGCCTCCGGGAGGCCGTCGGGCTCCGCGGACAGCACCGACAACAGATCCGTGTACGCCTTCTCGACGGTCGGCCAGCTCACGCCCTCGAACTCGCAGTCGGCGTCGTGAAGGCTGTTCGTCGTCCGACAGCCGGGACACGGGTAGCGGAACGTCGGCACTGGGTGGGTGTGTGCGGCCGCCGGAGTTAGGGTTTTCGCGACGGGTCGGGGGGAGCGACGCACCGGAATCAGCACGGACGTTCGTGGGGGTTCCGAAACGTTTACTCACCGCCCGACCACGACTTCACACGGTATGACAAAAGTCAGCGTCATTGGTGCGGCGGGGACCGTCGGGGCTGCGGCCGGCTACAACCTCGCGTTACGCGACGTGGTCGACGAACTCGTCTTCGTCGACATCCCGGACCAGCGCGAGACGACGATCGGACAGGCCGCCGACGCGAACCACGGCGTCGCCTACGACTCGAACACGACCGTCCGGCAGGGCGAGTACGAGGACACCGCCGGCTCTGACGTCGTCGTCATCACGGCCGGCATCCCGCGGCAGGAGGGGCAGACTCGGATCGACCTCGCGGGCGACAACGCGCCGATCATGGAGGACATCGGGTCGTCGCTGGCCGAGCACAACGACGACTTCGTCACCGTCACCACCTCGAACCCGGTCGACCTGCTCAACCGCCACCTCTACGAGGCCGGCGACCGCGACCGCCACAAGGTGGTCGGCTTCGGCGGCCGGCTCGACTCCGCGCGCTTCCGCTACGTCCTCTCCGAGCGCTTCGACGCGCCCGTGAAGAACGTCGAGGCGACGATCCTCGGCGAGCACGGCGACGCGCAGGCGCCCGTCTTCTCGAAGGTACGCGTTGACGGCCGCGACCCGTCGTTCGACGCCGACGAGAAAGAGGAGATCCTCGCGGACCTTCAGGAGTCCGCGATGGACGTGATCAGCCGGAAGGGCGCCACGCAGTGGGGGCCCGCCACGGGCGTCGCCCACACCGTCGAGGCCATTCTGAACGACACCGGCGAGGTGCTCCCCTGCTCGGTCGTACTCGACGGCGAGTTCGGCTACGAGGATACCGCGCTCGGCGTGCCCGCGAAGCTCGGCTCGAACGGCGTCGAGGAGGTCGTCGAGTGGGACCTCGACAAGTACGAGTCGGAGTTGCTCGACGAGGCCGCCGAGAAGCTCTCCGAGCAGTACGAGAGGATCGCGTAGAAGGGGCTCGCGGACTCGCTCGCCGCCAGCCATCGGATTTTTACCGCTGCCGCGCGCTCTCTAGAGCATGAACCGCGCCGAGATCGACACCGACGACCTCCTGAAGGTCGTGCTGCTGCTCGTCGTCGTGTGGCTTCTCCTGGAGATCGTCGGGGCCGTCCTCGATATCGCCTTCTGGCTGCTCGACGCCCTCCCGACGCTGATCGGGATCGCGCTCGTCGTCGTGATCGCCTTGCACCTCACCGACCGGATCTGAGGCGGCCGCCGACGTGTTCAGCCTCAACGTCCCGCTCCCGCCCGCGGTCGACCGGATCGCGGCCGATCTCCACCCGAAACTAACGGGGTTCGACCGGGTCCGCGACCGCCCCACCCTCGTCTGTAAGCGGTTCGGCGTCGGAGACGTGCGCGTCGACGGGGACGAAGAGACCGGTGAGCGAGGCCCTCCGCCCCGACAGGAGGCTCTCGACCGTCTGTGCGAGCGCCTCCGCCGGCCGCTCGCCGGGGCCGACCCCTTCGAGGTCGCCGCGACCGGTATCGACGTCTTCGACGCGCCGCGGTCGGGGTCGCGCCCGGTCGTTTATATGGCGATCGAAAGCGACGAGTTGCTCCTGCTTCATCGGCGGCTCTGTGCCGCGTTCGGTGCGGTAGAGGGGATCGAGGGCGACGAGTACGTGCCGCATATCACGCTGGCGCGTGGGGGGAATCCGGAGCCGGGCGCGGTCGCCGACCTCGTCGCCGCCGAGTTCGACCCGATCCGGTGGCGGGTCCACGCGCTCGACGTGTGGGACCCGGAGTACCGGGAGGTCGCGGCGAGCGTCGGTTTATAAATGATCGATTGCGGAGTGTCGGCGATCACCTCCAAATCCCCAGCTGCTCGTTTATAAGTGGCTGACTGTGGATCGGCGGCGATCACTTCCAAAGCCCCAGCCTCGAGGGCGGCGCACGCTCGTTGCGCGCCTCACTCGGTCGCTCACTTCGTTCGCTCCCTCGCTTCGGTGTCGCCGGCGGCTCCGCCGCCGGCTTTCCGTGGCGCGTCGCGCCACG
>JBNJEE010000032.1:0-18400 GCA_051745525.1 Methanobacteriota archaeon
GCTGGCGAACCGGGTGCTGGAGGCGGGCGCACCAGTAATCGGTTTAAGGGGTCGGAACGCACTGGCGATAACGGAACCCTAGCGGACGCGGACAACCAATCATGTACAAACGAGTTCGACTCAAGGATACGGTCGAGGTACCGCCGAAACACCTGGCGGACGTCACCGACGAGCGGGTGAAGGCCCTGCTCCAAGACAAGCTGGAAGGACGGATGGACGAGGACGTCGGCAGCGTCGTGAGCGTCATCGAGGTTCACGACATCGGCGAGGGCGCAGTGTTGCACAACCGCCCCGGCGTCTACTACGAGGCGGAGTTCGACGCGCTCACCTACGACCCCGACATGCAGGAGGTCGCCGACGGAACTGTCGTCGAGACGGTGGAGTTCGGCGCCTTCGTCGGGATCGGCCCGGTAGACGGGCTGCTTCACGTCTCGCAGATCACCGACGAGTACCTCACGTTCGACGGTGCGAACCAGCAGCTCGCCTCGTCGGACTCGGACAAGACGCTCGGCGTCGACGACGCCGTGCGGGTGCGCGTCGTCACCAAGAGCATCGACGAGCGCAACCCCCGCGACTCGAAGATCGGGCTCACGGCGAAACAGCCCGGCCTCGGCAAACACGAGTGGCTGGAGGGCCAGCGGAAACACCGCGAACAGACCGGTGAGGAGGCCGACTGATGGCCGAGGACCGCCTGGCGTGCCGGGAGTGTCACCACGTCAACGACCCGGACGCCCAGACCTGCGCGCTCTGCGGGTCCTCGTCGCTGACGGAGGACTGGGCGGGCTACGTCATCATCACCAAGCCCGAGGACAGCCAGATCGCCGAGGAGATGAACGTCTCCGAGGCGGGCGCGTACGCGCTCAAGGTCCGATAACCGGCCGGGCGGCGGCCGAGCGAAACCGATGACCGACTCATTCGACCCGCTTCTCACGCTGCCCGACTCGCTGCGCGACGCGTTCAAAGAGCCGCTGGGACCGGTGACGACGGACGCCGAGGAGCTGCTCGCGGGTGTCGACGAGACCCGCGGGCGGCACGGCTCGCCGGACGAGGCTCCCCCGCGGCTGATCGCGGTCGGCGACGTGGTCACCTACCATCTCCGGGAGGCCGGCCGCGTCCCAGACGTGGCGTTCGTCGACGGGAAGACGGAGCGCGAGGCGGTTCGCGAGGAGATAGCGACCGCGCTCGACGCCGCGGCGGAGCGACGGGTCGCGGTCGAGAGCCCGGCGGCGGGGCTGTCGGCCGCCCTGCTCGACGCGCTCGCCGACGCGCTCGCGGCAGCCGAGCCGGTGACGATCGAGGTGACAGGCGAGGAAGACCTGGCGGCGCTGCCGGCGATGCTGGCGGCGCCGCTCGGGTCGACCGTCGTCTACGGGCAGCCCGGTGAGGGGATGGTCCGCGTGCCGATCACGCCTGAGACCCGTCGCCGGGCCCGAGAGCTGTTCGGAGGGTTGGCGGGCGAAACCGCGGCCGCGGCCGAGATACTCGGGGTCGATCCGGACGGGTTCGACGGGGACGACGCGGAATAGCGGCGACCCGAGCGATCGGCCTCACTCATTGTCGACGACGGCGGTGGCCGCGAGGGCGGCGAGACCGACCGCCAGCGCCACCGCGGTCGTCAGCCGCGGCGTGACCGGGAGCGTCGACACCGAGGCGTACGGTTCGACGCCGCTTCCCTGGAGGGCGTCGAGCGCGTCGACGCCCCAGTGACCGCTCGCCAGCAGCGACAGCCCGACGGCGACGCCGAGGCCACCGGTGACGAACCCGATGCCGGTGAGCGCGTCCTCGAGAGCGAGGTACGTCCAGACGTCGTCGTCGGTCGGTTCCGGATTCCGAGCGAGACGCCGCTGGAGCGCGACGAGACCGAGGCCGGCCCCGCCGGCCGCGAGGGCCCCGAACAGCGCGACCGCCGCGACACCCAGGGGAGCCGAAAGCGGCGGTCCGGAGAAGTTCGCCTCGCGGACGGCTGACGGGAGCGTCGCCACGATCGGCCCCGCGAGCGCCGCGAGGAGCGCGATGGTTCCGCAGATCTGCGCCTTCAGGACCGGAGACAGCGGGACGACGATATTCGCCGCCCGGACGAGCTCGTACCGGGAACGCTCGGTCGGATCGAATCGGGCGTCGTCGTCGGGCATCGGCGTGCTAGTACAACCCACGATCTGGAGGAGTGAAACCCTGACGCCGAACGGGGCGCTCGGTCGACGGTTGGCGAGCAGTTCGGCAGCGACACCCCCGCTTCGAAATCCTTTTACAGCTTTCGAGGGGATATACGCCCAACTGAACCATGGACGTCGATATCATCTCCGAGGAGGAGAACCCGATGCTGCACCGCACGGACATCCGTTTCGAGACGACCCACGAGGAGGCCACGCCCTCGCGGCTGTCGGTCCGCGACTCGCTGGCGGCCAAGCTCGACAAGGACTCTGAGGAGGTCGTCGTCCACGAGCTCGACACGAAGTTCGGCATGCGCAAGACGATCGGTTACGCGAAGGTGTATGACTCCGCGGCCGACGCCTTAGAGGTCGAACAGGACCACATGCTCGAACGCAACAAGATCGGCGGCGACGAGGCGGACGCCGAGGAAGCCTAACGCCGCCGGATGCGCGTTCTCGGCATCGAGGGTACCGCGTGGTGCGCGAGCGCCGCGCTGTACGACGCCGAGACCGACTCTGTTCTCATCGAATCCGATCCCTACGAGCCGGACAGCGGCGGCATTCATCCGCGCGAGGCCGCCGAACACATGTCGGAGGCGATCCCTGCGGTCGTCGACCGGGTATTGACCGCGGCCGAGGAGGAACACGGCGGGGACGCGATCGACGCGGTCGCCTTCTCCCGCGGCCCCGGTCTCGGCCCCTGTCTCCGGATCGTCGGGACCGCCGCGCGGTCGCTCGCCGGGACGCTCGGCGTCCCTCTCGTCGGCGTCAACCACATGGTGGCGCACTTAGAGATCGGTCGCCATCAGTCCGGCTTCGACAACCCGGTCTGTCTGAACGCCTCGGGCGCGAACGCGCACCTGCTCGGCTACCACGACGGCCGCTACCGCGTCCTCGGCGAGACGATGGATGCCGGCGTCGGCAACGCGATAGACAAGTTCACGCGTCACGTCGGGTGGAGCCACCCCGGCGGCCCGAAGGTGGAGGCGGCGGCCGCCGAGTTCGCGGCGGCCGCGGGCGACGGCGAATCTGACGGGCGGATCGCCGACGCCGCCCTCCTCGATCTCCCCTACGTCGTTAAGGGGATGGACTTCTCGTTTTCCGGGATCAGCTCGGCCGCCAACGACGCCACGGACGACGGCGTCCCGGTCGAGGAGATCTGTTTCTCGCTCCAAGAGCACGTGTTCGCGATGCTCACCGAGGTGTCCGAGCGCGCGCTGTCGCTGACGGGCGCCGACGAGCTCGTGTTGGGCGGGGGCGTCGCGCAGAACGACCGCCTCCGCGAGATGCTGGCGACGATGTGCGAGGCCCGTGGCGCGGACTTCCACGCGTCGGAGCCGCGCTTCCTCCGCGACAACGCCGGGATGATCGCCGTGTTGGGCGCGAAGATGGCCGCTGTCGGGGACACGGTCCCGATCGCGGAGTCCGCCGTCGACCCGAACTTCCGGCCGGATCAGGTGCCGGTGACGTGGCGCGACAGCGAGTCGGTCGCGCGGGGGCGCGCGGGCGACGCGTCGAGCGGCGCGGCGCGCGATCCGGAGGCGGACCGCCGTGGCGCGGAGGCGACCGTGACGGTCGCCGGGAGCGGGGACGAACAGCGGGTGGTCAAGCGCCGGGTCGAGAAGTCGTACCGCCACCCCGAACTCGACCGAACCATCAGGCGCGACCGAACCGTCGCGGAGGCGCGGCTGACGAGCCAGGCGAGGCGCGCGGGCGTGCCGACGCCGCTCGTGTACGACGTCGACCTCGCGAACGCGACGCTGACGCTCCAGTACGTCGGCGAGCGCGACCTCGCGACCGTCCTCGACGAGCGTTCGACGAGGGCGGTCGGCCGTCACCTCGCGCGGCTTCACGGCGCGGGGATCGTCCACGGCGACCCGACGACCCGAAACGTGCGCGTGTCGCCCGACGGCGTCGGCGGGCGGGCGGAGAACGGCGAGTCGGACCCGGCGCCGCAGACGTACCTCATCGACTTCGGACTCGGCTATCATACCGGCCACGTCGAGGACCACGCGATGGACCTCCACGTGTTCGAGGGGTCGATCCGGGCGACCGCGACCGACCCCGGTCCGCTGATCGCGGCGTTCGAAGCGGGGTACGAGGCGGTCGGCGACGGCGAGGTCATCGACCGACTTCGGGACGTTGCGGACCGCGGCCGCTATCGCTGACGGCGTCCGGCGCGGTCGACCGCGCTGTCGGGGCGGCCGCGCGCCTCGCCTCGCTCAGCGTTCTATGGCGCCACGATTTATGGTGCCAGCGGATAGAGAAACGGGTATGGCAGACAAACCGTCGTCGGGAGAGATTCTCGGGATCCCGTACAACTTCGAGCGGCCGAGCCTCGGGCGGCTGCTCTCGTCGTACTGGCAGCCCGGCAAGGGGATGCTCGTCGAGAAGCCGTTCGGCATCGGCTACACGCTGAACCTCGCCAACTGGCGGTCGTGGATCGTCCTCGCGGTCGCCGGCGGGCTCTACTACCAGCAACAGCAGTCCGGCGGGGCCGACCCCTCCGGCGGGCACGACGAGGACGCCGCCGACGACGGGGACGGCCCTGTCGAAGTGATCGTCGACGACGACTGACGTCGGCCGCGACTCTCGATCGAGGGAGAGCCGTGCGGCGTGGTACCGCGATCGGCGGGTTTCAGCGCTGATTCCGTGGCGGGTTCTTTTAAATATCAGAAGCTCATACGGTCGGTAGTGAAAGTCCAGTTCGAGTGTTCGTGTTCGGAGGAGATCTCCGAGTTCACCCGCGGCGAGACCAGCCGTGGGGTCCACGTCGAATGCGGGAACTGCGGCGCGGTGTACGCCGTGACGATCACGGAACTCGAGTAGCGGGCGGCGCCGCGGACTCGAACCGGAGCCGGACCGTGGTGCCGTCGTCCGTCGCCTCGAACCGGACGGTCCCCCCCTGCGTCTCGCACATCCACTTGACGAGCCACAGCCCGATGCTGCTCGCGTGCGAGAGCGGCGTCTCCTCTTCCGCCTGCAACACAGCGCGCTCGTCCGGGGGGATCCCCGGCCCGTTGTCGGTCACCTCCAGACAGGTAGTCGTCCCGTTCTCGCGGATCGTCGCCTCCACGCGCCGCGTGGCGCCGTCGTTGTGGGTGACCGCGTTCTCGAACACCTCGCGGATCGGAAACTCCACGGAGTCGTCGGCGCGGATCCACGCCTCGGACGGGGTCTCGACGGTGACCGCGGCCCCGTCGGCGTCGATGACTCCGAGCGCCTCGTGGACCGCGTCGACGAGGTCCACGCGGCCGTCCGGCGGCTCGGGCGACGCGTCCTCGATCACCCGGAGCTTCTCGCTGATTTCGACGACGTTGTCCGTCGTCTGCCGGATCGTCTCCAGGCACTCTCGGCTCCGCTCGTCGTCGACCCGGTCGGCGAGCAGGTCGGTGTACCCCTGAATCACGTTGAGATCGTTGCGCACGTTGTGCCGGAACACTCGGCTCAGCACCTGTAACTGCTGGTTGGACGTTTCGAGGTTGCTGCGGGCCGTCTCCGCACGGCGACGGTGGTGCGTGACCGCGCCGTAGAGGAGCCCGCCGGACCCGGCGACGAGCAGCCAGTCCCCGAGGAGACGCGTCGGCGTCCAGCCGGCCGCGGTCCCGTTCGCCGACGCGACCGAGAGGTCGAGCGCGACCGCAAGCGCCGCACTGAGACAGAGGTACGTCGCCGTGAGCGCCGCCGCCGACCGCGCGTAGAGTAGGTCCGACAAAGATTTCATTTATATTTATTTAACACCAAGCGAATTTGCTTCGCATGGAACACCTTGACGGCCGACGGCTTAAGTTTTGACCGCCGGACGCCGGGCCCGGCGGCCCGGAGCCGTCACCAGGAGGCGCAGTCGGCACAGACGAAGGCGTCCGCCTCGCGCCACCGACGCTCGACCCGCTCGCCGCACCGCTCGCACTCGGCGCCGTCGGCGTGCCACGTCGAGGTGGCGACCGCCGGGTCGACGTCAGCGGGGTCGGCGTCGGCCGGGTCGGCGGCCTCGGCCGCGTCACCCTCCGCGTCGTCGGGATGGACGGCGTCGTCGTCCGAATCGGCCGAGTCGGCGCCAGCGGCCGTGCCGGCGAAGTCGTCGAGCGAGCGGTCCTCGGGCATCTACGCCTCCCGTCGCAGCCGGTCGACGACGTAGTCGCGCTCCAGTTCGCCGAGGAACTCTCCGAGGCGCGGTCCCTGCGTGTCGTCGAAAAAGAGGCGGTAGCCCGCCGCGAAGAAGTCGCTCACTTCGACGTCGTGGTCGCGCGCGGTCTCGTACATCGCGCCCTGGATCTCCTCGCCGTCGTGGCCGGCCGCGACGAAGTCCGCGAGGTCGTCGAGCGCGGCCGCGACGGCCTCATCGAACTCGACCGCGGGGAGGTCGGTCTGAAGCCGGTAGTCGTACTCGTTTTCCGTCCGCTCGGCCCAGTTCCGCCCCTGCTCGACGCGAGCGAGCGCGGCGTCGACGGCGTCGGGGTCGGCGTCGTCCGGGATGTGCCCCTCGTCGCGGGCGAGCCGCTCGCGGAACGCGGGGTCGTCGACCATCCCGAGGACCGCCGCGAACGTGTACGGTAGTCGGAGCGGCTTCTCCGTCGGCGGGTCGTCGGGCCGCCCGACGACGAACGGGTAGGCGCGCTCGGCGAAGGCGGTGAGGTCCGGGTCGTCGACCTCGCCGAAGTAGGCGCGCTCGAACCGGTCGAAGCGGTCGACAAGCTGGTCGAGCCGCTCGACGTCGAGGTCGCGGGCCTTCTTCGGGTGGAGCGCGAAGAAGTAGCGCAACACCTCGGGTTCGAGCAGCTCGAGGAGCTCCTGGACCGTGACGACGTTGCCCTCGGAGGAGGAGAACGCCTCGCCGTTGAGCGTGAACCACTCGTATACCATCGGGACGGGCGGCTCCTCGCCGAAGACGTTGCGCGCGACGTCGACGCCGGAGGGCCACGAGCCCTCGGCATGGTCCTTCCCGAACGGTTCGAAGTCGACGCTGAGGACGCCCCACTGCGCGGGCCACTCCAGCCGCCACGGGAGCTTCCCCTCCCGGAACGTCCCGGTGCCCTCGTGGCCGCACCCCTCGATGGTGTTGCCGCCGGCGTCCATGTCGGTACAGACGTAGTCGACGGTCTCCGCGTCGAGGTCTATCGCCGTCACCGTCTCCGTCACCTTGCCGCAGGCCTCACAGACCGGGTTGAAGGGGACGTACTCGTCGTCGACCTTGTCCTGATACGGGGAGAGCACCTCGCGAACGCGCTCGACGTCGCCGAGGACGGTCCGGACCGCGTCGTCGAACGTCCCCTCGGCGTACAGTTCCGTGTTCGAGAGCATCTCGACGGGGACGTTCAGGCGGTCGGCGTCGGCCTTCAGCAGGCCCGCGAAGTGGGCCGCGTACGACTCGGCCTCGCCGAACGGGTCGGGGATAGCCGTGTACGGCTTCCCGAGGTTGCGGCCGAGCGCGCCGGCGTCGACCTCGCCGAGCCCGACGATCTCGCCGGCCGCGTTCGCCAGCTTGCGCGGGACCTTCCGCAGCGGGTCCTTGTCGTCGGAGGTGAACACCTGCCGGACCTCGTGGCCGCGGTCCCGTAACACCTCGGCGACGAAGTAGCCGCGCATGATCTCGTTGAAGTTGCCGAGGTGCGCGACGCCGGACGGCGAGACGCCGCCCTTAATCACGATCGGCTCGTCTGGGTCGCGCGCCTCGATCTCGTCCGCGACGACGTCGGCCCAGAAGGCGTGGAACGCCCCGGCGGACTCCTCGGCGGCGCCCTCCTCGTCAGCGACTTCTCCCTCGTCGAGCGCGGTCTGCTCGGAGAGGATGTGAGGGGAGTCTGCGGGAGCGACGGACGCGTCGCCGGTTGTGTCGTCCGCGCTCATCGCTCCTCCGTCCAGCGGTCCGGTTCCACGCCGTCGACGGGGACCACGTCGGTCCCGGTGTGGTCGCCGCGCAGCACGGCGTCGACGACGGCGGTCGGGTCGGTGCCGTCTAAGACGATCGACCGAATCCCTGCCCGGTCGATCAGCTTCGCGGCGAGCAGGTCGACGGGCGCGGAGGCGCCCGCGTCCCGGCTCATCGGGAGGACGACGTCGACGAGCTCGGCCGGGGACAGCGACGCGAACTGGGTCGCGCCGGGGTCGGTGTTGGGGTCGGCGTCGTACACGCCGTCGGCGCTCGTGGCGTATACGAGCAGGTCGGCGTCGACCGACTCGGCGAACGCGGCGGCGACCGCGTCGGTCGTCTGTCCCGGCATGACGCCGCCCATCACCGCCACCTCGTCGCGGCGGAGGGCCGCGGCCGCCTCCTCGGTGTCGACCGCGGGCGCGAGGCTCGCGCGGTCGCCGAGCGCGGCGATCAGCAGCCGGGCGTTGAGCCGGGTCGTGCCGATGCCGAGCCGGTCGAGTTCCACCTCGTTGGCTCCGATGTCGCGGGCCGTCTCGATGTACTCGCGGGCGACGCCGCCGCCGCCGACGACGACCCCGACCTCGCAGCCGTCGGCGGCCAACCGTTCGATCGCCTCGGCGTACGCGGCCACGCGCTCGGGGTCGAGGTCCGGCGCGAGTACGCTCCCGCCGACAGAAACGACGACTCTCATTGGCGACGAGTACCCCTGTCGCGGTCTTAAGGATTGTCAAGCCTGGACGCGGCGGAACCGGTCGGGGGAGCGGATCCGGCCCGACGGACCGGCCGGGAAACGCCTAAGCCGGTCGCGGCCCGCTCTCCGGTATGCGACCGATATCGATCGTCGGCGACGGGGCCCCGACGCTGGCGCGCCGGCTCGCGGCCCGGCTCGACGGACGGGTCGCCATCGTGGAGCGCGATGACGACTCGGCCGACGGAGAGCGAGGCGAACCGGACCCGAGCGAACTGGGCCCGAGCGACCCGGCCGCCGACGGCGGCGTCGTCGACCCCGCCGTCGCCGACGCCGTACAGCGCCCCGACGGTGGCACCGAGATCGCGTTCGATTCTGACGGAAACTGGAGCGGTCGGGGGAGCTTCGAGGGGGTCGACGACCTGCTCGACGGGCTCGCCCCCGACCACGACTACCTGCTGGCGGTGGGCGAGTCGCGGCTACGCGTGCCCGTTGTCCTCCTCGGGCGAGACTCGGACCCCGAGAGCGTGCCGGGGACGGTCCTCGCGACCGCGATCTCTCCTGACGAGGTCGACTTGGACGGGCTCGTCGTCGCCCTCGACGACGCGGCGCCGTGGATCACCCGGGAGACGCTGGTGGAACGCGTTGAGGCGTCGTCCGACGCGGAGCGGTCAGGCGCGATCGCAACGTTCACCGGCCGCGTGCGCGCCCGAGACGCCCCGGACGACGACCGGACGACGCACCTCGCGTTCGAGAAGTACGAGGGCATCGCCGAGGCGCGGATGGACGACATCGCCGGCGAGCTCGCGGAGCGAGAGGGGGTCTTCGACGTGCGGATGCACCACCGCACCGGCGTGATCCAAGCGGGTGAGGACATTGTGTTCGTGGTCGTGCTCGCCGGGCACCGCCGGGAGGCGTTCCGCGCGGTCGAAGACGGGATCGACCGGCTGAAAGACGAGGTGCCGATATTCAAGAAGGAGGCGACGGAGTCGGAGACGTTCTGGGTCCACCGGCGGGACTAATCGGGGGCACAGCGACGGTACCGGGGACCGGACCGCGGCCGGGAACGAACCGCGAGGCGACCGCGGGAGGAGCGCGCGGCCGTTCTGTGGCGGGGGCAACCAAAGAATTTTGCTGCTCATTCTCGATCGAGCGCACCGGCGACGGGTAACTCACTCACCGAGTGGGTAGAACCAAAAAAGCTCTCAAAACGGAGTATAAAATTTCTACGCTGTTTTAGAACCGTTCTAAAGAGTCCGTCTGACACGTTTTACTTCGTCGAGTCCGGTGAAACGCCCTGAAACCCCCTGAACGTCGCCCAACGGTGTCGCCTTTATAACACCCTCCACCGGTAAGCAGGGGATGTACTATGAGCGCGACAGCAAACCCCTCCACGAACGCGAGCGCGAACGACGACCGCAGCAAGGAAGAGCGGCTGAAGCAGTACCTGCTCGACCGCGCCCAGGACGGCGAGATGTACTTCAAAGGGAAGTTCATTTCCGAGGACGTCGAGCTCTCGCCGAAGGAGATCGGCGCCCTGATGGTGAAGCTCCGCGACTCCGCGACGGAGCTCACCGTCGAGAAGTGGTCGTACACAGGCGCGACGACCTGGCGCGTCGAGCCCGCCTGACAGTCCCGTTCCGCCGACCGACGCCCGAAGCACCGTCCCCGCCACGCCACAGCGAATCCGGCGGTTCGGTCCCCGCCCCGCGCTTTTCTGACCACGACGCGTGCCCGCCGCACGAGCGGTTGCCCGGCCGGTCCCCGTTTTCCGGTTCACTCACCCGCCGACGCGGGGTTTATACTCGCCGACCAGTTACGACGTGACGATGCCAGAACACGAGGACGCGGCGGCGGCCGGCGACGGCGCGCCGCGTCCGGAGCCGCTCCGGACGTTCTTCCGGATCGACGAGGTTCGCCGCGAGGACGGCCGCGTGCGATACCGCGGCGAGTCGTACGTCCCGGAGCGAACGCTGCTGCGGAAGCTGACCCCACACTTCCGCGAGGCGGGCTACGAGGTCGACGTCGAGGTCGTCGACGACGGGCACGTCGTCGTCGCGACGCCGTTCGACCGCGGCCGCGACGGGATCCCGTGGGTGAACGTCGCCATGTTCGCGGTCACCGTGCTGTCCACGCTGTTCGTCGGCGCGTACGGTTGGTACTACGTCCCGCTCGCGGAGATACAGTCGAACCCGCTCTCGCTGCTTCAGGCGTGGCCGTTCACCGCGGCCGTCCTCGGCGTGCTGATGACCCACGAGCTCGGCCACTACGCCGCCGGGCGCTACCACGGCGTCCCCGTCTCGCTCCCGTACGTCATCCCCTTCATCTTCCCGTTCGGCACCCTCGGCGCGGTGATCCGCATCCGCGGACGGATGCCGTCGCGGAAGGTCCTCTTCGACATCGGCGCCGCCGGGCCGATCGCGGGGCTGGTCGCGACAGTCATCGTGACCGCTATCGGCCTCTCTCTGGACCCGATCCGAGTGCCGGCGGAGCTCGCGAGCTCGTCCAGCTCGGTGATCCGGTTCAACAACCCGCCGCTTTTGGACCTCATCGCGGGCGTCCTCGGCCAGCCGACGAGCTACGGCGACCCGCGGCTCACCGCCCACCCGGTGGTGATCGGCGGGTGGGTCGGGATGTTCTTTACCCTCCTGAACCTCCTCCCGGTCGGCCAGCTCGACGGCGGTCACATGGTCAGGGCGATGCTCGGCCCGCGTCAGGAGACGGTGGCGGCGCTCGTCCCCGGTGCGCTGTTCGGGATCGCCGCCTACCTGTACTTCTGGCGGGGGCTCGGGCTGAACGAGTCTGTCGGGCTGTGGGCGTTCTGGGGCGTGTTCGCGACGGTGATCGCGTTCAACGGCCCGGCGGACCCGACGGACGAGGACGGTGTCGGGGTGCCGCGGCTCGTGGTCGGCGCCGCCACGTTCGCCGTCGGCGCGCTTTGTTTCCTCCTCGTGCCGATCCAGGTCGTCGGCGGGTGAGGCCGCGATGACCCGGCTCCTTTCGACGTTGCGAGCGCGCGCCGAGCGCCTCGGCTTCCGGACGCTGTACCGCCTCGCCGACCTGACGTACGCGCTCGGCGTCGCGACCCCGAAGCGGACCGTCGCCGGCGCCTACTGGAGCTACGAGCCGACGAACCCCCACGGCGACGACTCCGGACTCGCCGCCCTCGACTGCCTCCCGAACGACGCGGTGATCGTCGACGCCGGCGCGCACGTGGGCGAGCATGCGATCCCGCTGGCGCGCGGCACCGACCGGCGGGTAGTCGCGTTCGAGCCGAACGGCGAGAGCGCGGACCGGCTGGCGCGCAACGCCGACCGAAACGGGCTCGGCGGTCGGAGTGGGTCCGGTGGCGGGAACAGGCTCGGCGACCGGAGCGGGCCCGACGGACGGATCGACCTCCGTCGGGCCGGCCTCGGCGACGCGAACGCGACGCTGACCTTCTACCGGTCGACGTTCTCGAAGTGTTCAGCGTTCGACCGCGAGTCGGCGACCCGGTGGGGCGCGACGGTCACTGGGACGGAGTCGGTCCCGATCCGGCGGCTTGACGACCTCGTCGAAGGGGTCGACGGCGCGGCGCCGGACGACGCCGACCCCGTCCCGCCGCCGGACGCGATCAAGGTCGACGTGGAAGGCCGCGAGGTAGCGGTCCTCCGGGGGGCGGCGGGCACGCTCGCGACCCACCGGCCGCTGCTGGCCGTTGAGGTCCACGAGGGGGAGGCGGGGGGAGGAGAGGATGACCCGTCGAGTGCGGCGGCCGCCGACCTCCGTGAGTGGCTGGCGGCGCTGGACTACGCCATCGAGGAGACGGAAGACGTGTGGATCTGTCGGCCGGGAGACGACTCGGACGCGCCGGGGTAACTCAGTCGTCGCGCCGGTTCTTCATGCCCTGCCTGGTGAACTGCGGCGTGGCGCGGAGCCCGCGATTCTTCCGGAACGACCGGTACAAGGCGATCGCGAGCGGCGCGGCCAGCGCGAGGACGACGAGCGCGAGCCGCCAGTTGTCCGCGAACGAGTAGAGGATCGTCGCCGAGAGGACGCCGACCGCGAGCAGCACCGAGTAGGCGATCCGCATCGCGAGCTTCTCTAACACCTTCGTGTCGTCCTCTAACACGACGTTGACCGTCAGGTCGTCGCGGTTGGCGCGGTCGAGGAACTCGTCGGCCTTCGGCGGCACCGTGAACAGCGCCTCGGTCGTCCGCTGGACCTGTCTGCCGGCGTCCTCGGCGAGGTCGCGGGCGGTCTGCTCGTAGTACCCCTCCTCGCGGAGATAGTCGGTGGCCGTCGAGATGAAGTCGAACTCGGGGTCGAGGGTGACGCAGACGCCCTCGACGACGGTAGCGACCCGGAGGACCAAGGCGAGGTTCGGCGGGAGCCGCAGGGGGAACTCGTAGATGGTCGACTCCACCTGCTCGATGATCTGGTTCACCTGGTACTGCTCGATGTCCTCGCCGCTTGCGTCGGCGATGGCCAGCTCCATCACGTTCCCCATCACCTCGCGGTCCGCCTCCGGCGAGAGGGTGCCCATTGCGATGAGCGTGTCGAGGATGCCGTCGATGTCCTGGCGCGCGACCGCGACGTAGAAGTCGACAATCTTCTCTTGAACGAACGGGTCGACCCGACCCGCCATCCCGAAGTCGTAGAAGATCACCGAGCCGTCGTCCGCGACCGCGAGGTTCCCCGGGTGGGGGTCAGCGTGGAACACGCCGTCCTCGATAATCATCTGGAGGTACACCTCCTGGAGCGTCTCCGCGATCTGGGTCCGGTCGTGGCCCGCCTCGTCGAGCGCGTCGAGGTCGCTGATCTTCGCGCCCGGGACGTACTCCATCGTGAGCACGCGCGGTCCGGAGACCGACTCGTACGTCTCGGGGATCCGGATCTCGTCGTTGCCGGCGAAGTTGCCGCGGATCTCTTCGAGCATCGCCCGCTCGCGGGCGTAGTCCATCTCCTCGCGGATCGTCTTCGCGAACTCGTCCGCGAGGTTCTCTAGAGAGAACGCGCGGCCGGCGCCGGTGAAGCGCTTGACGAGCGGGATCGACCAGCGGATCGTCCGGAGGTCCGCCTCGACGAGCGACTCGATGCCGGGGCGGCGCACCTTCACCGCGACGGACTCGCCCTCGTACTGCGCGGTATACACCTGTCCGAGGCTCGCGCCGCTTATCGGGTCGCGGTCGAAGTCGTCGAACGTCTCGTCGACCGGCCCGAACTCGTCTTCGAGGACGACCTTCGATTCCTCCCAGGGCGCGGGCGGCACGTCGTCTTGGAGCCCCTCCAGCACCTCGATGTACGCGGGCGGCAGGATGTCGGGCCGCGTCGAGAGGATCTGCCCGAGCTTGATGAATGTCGGGCCGAGCGTGAGCAGGATGTCGAGCAGCACCGCCGCGCGTTCGCGCTGGGTCTCGGCGTCGACCTCGCGGCTCCCGCCGAACAGGAAGTAGCGGCGGCTGTCACGCCAGTAGGCGACGATCAGCGGCGAGAACCGCCGCAAGACGACGACGAACCGCCAGTAGGCGCGAAGGTTGACCAGCGTGACCACCCGTCAGGCGTCGCCCTCGTCGTCCGCGTCGTCGACGGGGATGGTCCGGGAGACGTCTGACTCCCGCTTCGGCAGGGATATCTTGAGGACGCCGCGGTCGATCTCGGCGTCGGCCCCCGTGCCGTCGGCGTCGCTCGGGAGGGGGAGTTCGGCGTCGAGGAACAGGGGTCGGTCCTCGCGGACGTACTCGAACCCCTCGGGGACCGTCTTCTCGCGGCGCCCTTCGATGTCGATGCGCCCGTCCTCGACGAGCACCTCGGTGGTCTCGGCGGCCGCGCCCGGAAGGTCGACGACGAGGACGTACCCCTCGTCGGACTCGAGTAGGTCCGCAAACACCGCGTCCGGGAGGTCCCGGAGCGCGTCACGTAGCGCTGACATAGAGGGAAATAGGGCCGCCGCGGCGAAAAACCTGTGGAAAGTCGGGACCTGACCGCGGGGCCCGTGGCGGGCGGTCGCGGGCGGTCGCGAGCGCGGGGACGACCCTCGAATTGGGCAGGGACGAGCGCGGCCACCGGCCTCGAATCAGTCGCCCTCGCCGATGTCGAGGTCGAACTTCCCGAGATCCTCTCCCTGCGACTCCCCGGGGAGGATGTCGCCGAGGCCCGCGCCGAACGCGGCCGCGGCCCAGACGACCGCGACCCGGCCGACGCGTTCGACCGCGGTCGGGTCCCCCTCGTGGAGCCGGCCCCAGAACAGCAGCATGGTCGCCGACGTGGCGAGCGAGACGAGGAGGACGCCCGCGTACCGCCGGGGGATGACGCCGAATATCGGGTGTCTGATCGTGATCTGGCGGAAGTCGGCGAAGTAGAGGAGCCCGGCGGTCGCGAGGAAGATGAAGCCGACGTGGCCGATCAGGAGGACCGGGACGCCGGCGACGGTCGTCGCCGCGAACCAGGCCGCGATCTCGAAGACGCCGCCCTCGACGAGCAGGGGGAGCGCGAACAGCACCGCCCCGACGAACGACTCGGCCAGGTCGCGGGAGGTGTACTTGGTGATCCGCTGGGCGAGCGCGCTGGTTCCGGGCATCCGCTCGACGAGCGAGATCGTCTCCCTGACCTTCTCGCGCTCGTGCCCCTCGTCGACCGTGTCGCGCAGGGAGTCGAGCTTCGCGAGCAGGTCGTCGATGTCGGGCTCGTCGGGGCCGCGCGCGGGAGCGGTCCGGGCTTCCGACCCCGCCGGCCCGACCGCGTCGCCCGGATCGTCCGGTCCGTCGGGAACGCGCGCCCGACCCGCGTCCGAGTCCCGTTCGTCGCTGTCGACCATGTGCCTCCGCGGCGCGCGAGCGACCTAAAGGGACGCCCTCGCGGCCGCCGCGGGCCGCTCGGCCGCCGCCGACCGCGTCGCGGCTACAGCCGACCGAGGAACTCGGCGAGCGCCTCGTTGAACGCGGCCGGCCGTTCGAGCATCGCGAGGTGGGCGGCGTCGGGGAGTTCAGCGTACTCTCCAGCCGGAATCCGGTCGGCGAGGTACTCGTGATAGGCGGGCGGGGTGAGCCCGTCGTGCGCGCCGACGAGCGCGAGCGCCGGGACGTCGACCGCGTCGAGGCGATCCCGGACGTCGAAGCGGTGGCACGTCAGGAAGTCGCGCTCGGTGACCGCCCGTCCGCACGCGCGCATCGACGCCTCCGAGAGCTCGACGTACTCGGCGGGCGCGTCGTGGAAGAGTCGGTCGGGCTCGTGGAGCAGCGAGACCGCCCGGTCGAAGTCGTCCGCGAGCGCGTCGCGGAGGGGCTCGGCCACCGCGAGCTTCGCGCCCGTGCCCGCGAGGACGAGGCCGTCGAGCGCGAGCTCGCGCTCCAGGGCGACCCACAGCGCGACCGCGCCGCCGAGGGAGTTGCCACAGAGGACGGTCGCGTCCGTCTCCGCGGCGACCGCGACGACGTCGTCGGCGTACGCGTCGAGCGTCTCGCGCCCCGCGGGCGTCCCGATGTCGTCGCTGTCGCCGTGCCCGGAGAGGTCGACGGCGACGCCGGGGAACCGGTCGGCGATCCGCGCCTGCGACTTCCAGACGTCCTTCGCGCCGCCGCTGCCGTGGACGAAACAGACCGCCGGTCCGTCGCCGCCGCGGTCGAAGCGGCGGTACGCCGTCTCCCGGCCGTCGTGGGTGACCCGTTTCATGGCCGGCGGTTCGGTGCCGAGCGTCATAAACGCCGGAGGAGTCGGACTGCGGTCGACTCCCCGCGGTCGACGCCTCTTGATCCGACCGAGAGACGGGGCGCGGCGCCGACCGCTGGACCGCGACCGATCGGGAGTGATCGGGCGCGAACCGCTACACTACCGATAGCACAGAGAGACACTCACGTCCTGCGATTTTGAACATTAGATTTAAATATTTGGGCGACTAACTCGTAGTTAGGATGAATCACATACAGACCCGATCGACCGGCGACGGCGCGTTGCTTCGTCGGTACGAGTACGACGACGGCTGGATCGTCGCCGCCGACCTCGGCGTCGACGACGAGACCGTCACCGTCGACACCGTCGGTGACACCGCGATCGTCGTCGTGGAGGGACCGGACGGGCCGGTCGAATCGGAGCTCGAGCTGCCCGGGACGGCCGCGGACGCGGCCGTGAACAACGGCGTGCTCACCGTGGAGGGCGAGCGATGAAGCTCACCGTCAAACCGCTGAAACAGAAGGACGCCGGGCGCCGCCTCGCGGCGATCGACCGCGTCGCGGCCGACGAGCTCGGGCTCTCCGGCGGGGACATCGTCCGCGTCGAGGGCGCCGACGGGGCCGCGATCGCCCGCGTCTGGCCCGGTTACCCCGAGGACGACGGGACCGGCGTGATCCGCATCGACGGCCGCCTTCGCCAGGAGGCCGACGTAGGGATCGACGACCGCGTGACCGTCGAGGACGTCGACGTCTCGCGGGCGGACGCGGTGACGATCGCCTTCCCGAGCCAGCTCCGGGTGCGGGGACAGATCGCCCCGTTCATCCGCGACAAGCTCTCCGGCCAGCCCGTCACTGAGGGGCAGACGATCCGGACCTCCCTCGGCTTCGGGCTGATGGGCGGCCAGTCGCAGGCCGTCCCGATGAAGATCGCCGAGACGAGCCCTGGGGGCACGGTCGTCATCACCGACGAGACGGAGATCAGTATCTCCGAGATCTCGGCCGAGGAGCTCGCCGACCGCGGCGAGGCCGCGGGCGGCACCGGCGAGGGCCCCGACGTCACCTACGAGGACATCGGCGGGCTCGACGACGAGCTCGAGCAGGTCCGCGAGATGATCGAGCTGCCGATGCGGCACCCGGAGCTGTTCAAGCGCCTCGGCATCGACCCGCCGAAGGGCGTCCTGCTCCACGGCCCGCCGGGCACGGGGAAGACGCTGATCGCGAAGGCGGTCGCCAACGAGATCGACGCGAACTTCCACACGATCTCCGGCCCGGAGATCATGTCGAAGTACTACGGCGAGAGCGAGGAGCAGCTCCGCGAGGTGTTCGAGGAGGCCTCCGAGGAGTCGCCCGCCATCATCTTCATGGACGAGCTGGACTCCATCGCGCCAAAGCGCGAGGAGGCCGGCGGCGACGTGGAACGCCGCGTTGTTGCACAGCTGCTCTCGCTGATGGACGGGCTCGAGGAGCGCGGCGAGGTCGTCGTCATCGGGGCGACGAACCGCGTCGACGCCATCGACCAGGCGCTCCGACGGGGCGGCCGCTTCGACCGCGAGATCGAGGTCGGCGTCCCCGACAGGGACGGCCGGAAAGAGATCCTTCAGGTCCACACCCGGAACATGCCGCTGACCGAGGGGATCGACTTAGACGAGTACGCCGAGAACACCCACGGCTTCGTCGGGGCCGACCTCGAGTCGCTCGCGAAGGAGTCCGCGATGCACGCGCTGCGGCGCATCCGTCCCGAGATCGACTTGGAGAGCGACGAGATCGACGCGGACGTGCTGAACAGCATCCAGGTGACCGAGTCCGACTTCAAGGAGGCAATCAAGGGGATCGAGCCCTCCGCGCTGCGCGAGGTGTTCGTCGAGGTCCCGGACGTCTCCTGGGACCAGGTCGGCGGCCTCGAGGGGACCAAAGAGCGGCTTCGCGAGACGATCCAGTGGCCGCTGGAGTACCCCGAGGTGTTCGAGGAGCTCGACATGCAGGCCGCCAAGGGCGTCCTGATGTACGGCCCGCCGGGCACGGGGAAGACCCTGCTCGCGAAGGC
>JBNJEE010000033.1:0-18247 GCA_051745525.1 Methanobacteriota archaeon
CATGATCCTTATATATCATCTCGTGTTTCTATCTCATTGAATAATATTCAGGATAATATTATTTTCCTTAAAGATTTAACGCATTTCTTTCATAATTACCAGCGCGACCGCGTCGCCCGTCGCCACCTCGACGCCGGCGTTGCGCGCGACGTTCACCGTGCGATCGGAGATCTCGACCAGCACGTCGACGTCGTCGCGGTCGCGCACCATGCCGGTCGTGCCGTCGGCCGAGGGGCCGTTGACGACGATCACCTCGGCGTCGGGGGCGTCGGCCGCCAGCGCGTCGAGGCAGGCGGCCAACCGGTCCCGACCGTTGAGCGTCGGGACGACGACCGAGAGGTCCATACGAGCCGTTATCGGGGCGAGGAGGTAAAAAGGACTGCGTGTGCGTTCGACCGGTCCGAGCCGACGCCGCGTCGACTGCGACCGGCGAAGCCGGATTGGCTGCCGTTTAAACGGTCAGGTAGTACACCTGCTTGCGCGCGTCCTTGAAGCTGTACCGCGAGTCGACGAGGCCCTCCTCCTCGAGGCGGTTGAGCGCGTAGCGGACGGTGCGGTCGGGCAGCAGGGACTCGTCGGCGAGGCCGCCCTGCGAGAGGGGGGCGTCCCCCTCCAGTACCTTCGCGACGAGCTTCGCGCTCGGGGGCAACTCGCGCAGGCGGTCGCGGTACTCGGTCTCCGACAGGCGGTCCTGGTCAGCGGTCTCCGCGGGACTGGTACTCATGTCTCACACGAATCCCGTGGATAGTGGTAAAGGTTGGCTACATATAGGGGAATCCGCCTCTGATAATATAATGTGTTAATATCACTTCTCGGTCGGGTATCATTGACGATCTATCAGGCATGTTTTCCCCCGCGAGGCCCTACCACGTCACGTGATCCCCGAGTCCCACGTCGACATCCTCGAGGCCGAGTCGTACGCGCACTTCGCGACCGTCGGGCCGGACGGGCTCCCCCACGTCACCCCGGTGTGGGTCGACCACGAGGACCGCGAGTACGTCCTCGTTAACACCGCCCGCGGGCGCCGCAAGGAGCGAAACGTCCGCGAGAACCCGAAGGTCGGCGTCAGCGTGCTGGACCCCGACGACCCGTATCGCTACGTCTCCGTCCGCGGCGAGGCGGAGCTGACGGAGGAGGGTGCGCGCGAACACATCGACGAGCTCGCCCGCCGGTACTTCGGCGTCGACGAGTACCCGCACCACGACGAAGAGGGGGGCGCGCGGGTGATCGTCAAGGTTCCGGCCGAGAACGTGGCCACGAGCGGGTGATCAAGGGGAGCACCGGACCGCTTCCGGCCGCCCGAACCGGGGTCGTCGCCAGACCGCATCCAGTACGGTTTTGTCGGTCCGGCGTTCATAACGGACAACGTGAAGGGACAGGACTGGTACCAGGCCAACGAGGTCGCCGAAGAGTACGACGACGTCCGCTTCTCCGGCGGCGGACAGCTCATCGACTGCCGGGAGAAGGAGGCCGTCCTCGCCGCGTTGGGGCCCATCGACCCGGGCCACCGCGTGCTCGAGGTCGCCTGCGGCACCGGCCGGTTCACGACGATGCTCGCCGACCAGGGCGCGGACGTCGTCGCACTCGACGTCTCCCGCGAGATGCTCGGACAGGCCCGCGAGAAGGTCGCCGCCGCCGGCCACGCCGACGCGGTCGAGTTCCTCCGCGGCGACGCCTCGCGGCTCCCGTTCCCCGACGACCACTTCGACACGGTCGTCGCGATGCGCTTTTTCCACCTGATGGACGACCCGGTCCCGTTCGCGAAGGAGCTCCGCCGGGTGAGCCGCGATCAGGTGTTCTTCGACACGTTCAACAGCCGCAGCCTGCGGACCCTGTACACCTGGCTGCTCCCGATGGGCTCGCGGCTCTACTCGGAGCAACAGGTCGCCGCCATGCTCGGCGACGCGGGGCTCACGCTCGCGAACGAGGAGCACGACTTCGTGCTGCCGTACGGCTTCTACCGCGAGCTCCCGGGCACCGTCGCGAGACCCTTCCGGATCCTCGACGAGCTCGCAGGCGACACGATACCCGGCGACTACGTCGCCTCGGTGTCGTACTGGAACGCTCGGGTGCCGGACGGAGAGTGAGCGGCGCGACGGGCTCGACACGTCCTGTCCCGCCGCTACAAGAACGACCGTAGCCGCTCAGCCCGCCTTTTCGACGACTTCGCCGACGGCGAAGTTGGACTTCACTTCCGTCACTTCGATCTTCACGCGTTCGCCGACCTCGGTGTCGGGGACGATGATCACGTACCCGCGTTCGACGCGGGCGATCCCGTCGCCCTGCTTTCCGAGGTCCTCGATCTCGACGTACCGCATCTCGCCCGGCTCGACCGGAGGCTGCGGCCCGTCGTCGCTCCGCGACGGTGAGGCCTCGGCGCCGTCCGCCGACGACGCGGACCCATCGCGGGCGACGAGCGCGACGCGGTACGTCTCGCCCGGTTCTAACGATCCGGCTTCGATTTCGCGGTTCGGCACGTCGACGACGTACTCGCCGCCGTCGGTCTCTCGAACTTCCGCGCTGAACAGACAGAGGAGCTTCTCGGAGATTTCCATAGTAGACTCCACCGGATGCTGGGCGCGGGCCAGTATAGTTGTACCGCCGACACAGTCAGGCGTCGCGCCGGTCCGAGCCGGGGCGGCTCCCGCCCTCACCCGGAGAACGCGTCGACCAGCGCGGCCTCGGCCTTGCGGAGGTGCGCGCCCGCGGTCGACGACGAGCAGCCGATCGCCGCCGCGACGTCGTCTACCGACCCGGTCCGCGGGACCTCGTAGTACCCGACGCGGTGCGCGGCCCGCAGGGCCTCCCGCTGGCGCTCCGTGAGCCGGACTCCGGCCGGCTGCCGACCGCCCCCGTACGACCCGATGCGGTCGACGTCGACGGCTATCTGGTCCGGCACCGCGTCGAGCGCGTCGCGCAGCTGGTCCGGCGGCCCGATCAGTCCGAACGACAGCCGACCCGCCGGCCGGAACACGACGGGCGGGACCGAGAGGAACTCGGTGTCGACGAACGCGTCGAGAAACGTCTCTGTCGGCCCGCCCAACCGCTCGTACGCCTTGAGGTAGAACGGTGCCTCCCCCGGTGCCGTCTCGAACCGCTCGATCGCGTCGACCTCGCGCAGTCGCTCGAGGTACGGCTCGCGCGGGGCCGCGACCCGGAACAGCGTCGCGAGCGTTCCGTCGCGCAGCCGCCGCCACGTCACCAGCTCGCTGCGTCGGCCGTCGCCGCCGTCGAGGAAGTCGTGCATCGGGTGTCGGACCGCCGGCGGGAACTCGAATTCGACGTGGACGTAGCGCATGGGTCTCACACGCGGTTCCGCACGCTTTCATTTAAAATACACGGATGAGTCCGTGCCAAGGCTCAGTCCGTCGCGGCGTCGACCGATCCGTATGGGAGAGACGACGACCCGAGCGGACGACGAGGCCACACCGGCGACCAGCCGTGCCGGCGAAGACACCGATCCGGCGACGGAGCGCACAGGCGACGACGACCCGCCGCGACCGCCGGCGCCCGGGGGGCTCCCCCTGCTCGGGAACGTTCACGAGTTGGCGAGCGACGCGCTCGCCTTCTACGAGCGCCGCGCCGCGACGCACGGCGGCGTCGTCCGGTACGACGTGTTCGGCACGGAGAGCTACCTCGTCACCGACCCCGCGGCGATCCGGCGGATCCTCGTCGACGACCACGACCGGTACGAGAAGGGGTCGATGCCCCGGGACCAGCTCGGCGGGCTCCTCGGCGACGGGCTGTTCCTCGCCGAGGGGGACGACTGGCGGGCGCAGCGGACAGCGATCCGCTCCGCGTTCTTCCGCGAGCGGGTGGCCGAGTACGGCGGTCCGATGGTCGACCACGCGCGCCGCGCGGCGGCGTCGTGGGACGACGGCGACGTCGTCGACGTCCACGCCGCGGCGACGGACTACGCGTTCGACGTCCTCGCCGAGAGCCTGCTCGGGAGCGACGTCGAGCGGGAGCGCGAGACCGTCCGCGCGGCGGCCGAGAGCGTCACCGAGCGGTTCGACACGCGGCGGTTGACCTCGTTCTTCCCGGCGTGGGTGCCGACCCCGACGAACCGCCGGTACCGGCGGCGGCTGGCCGCCCTCCGGTCGACGATCCGCGACCTCGTCGCCGAGCGCCGCGCGGCCGGTCCGCCCGCGAACCCCGGTGCCGCGGACGACCTCTTGGGGACTCTGGTCGCGGCCGCCGACATGGGGGCGATGGACGACGACCGGCTCGTCGACAACGCGGTGACGTTCCTGTTCGCCGGCCACGAGACGAGCGCGCTCGGACTCACGTACACTCTGTACTGCCTCGCCGACCGTCCCGCGTTTCAGGACCGAGTCCGGCGTGAGGTTGCGGCGCTCGACGGTGACCCCGAGTCCGAGGACCTCCGGAAGTGCCCCGCGCTGACCGCGGCCGTCGACGAGGCGCTCCGCCTGTACCCGCCCGTTCACTCCTTCTTCCGCGAGCCGACCGAGCCGGTGACGCTCGGCGGCCACCGCGTCCCGGCGGGCGTCGTGGTGACGCTCTCGCCGTGGGCGGTCCACCGGGACGAGCGGTGGTGGGACGAGCCCGAGGCGTACCGCCCCGAGCGCTGGCTTCGCGACGGGCCGGCGGGGCCCGTCCACGGCGACGACGCCCCAGGGCCGGCGGTCAGCGAGCGCCCGGAGTACGCGTACTTCCCGTTCGGCGGCGGGCCGCGTCACTGTATCGGGATGCGCTTCGCGAGACAGGAACTCCGGCTCGCGACCGCGACGCTGCTCCGGCGGCTCCGGCTGGAGCCGGTGACGACCGACCTGTCGGTGCGAGCGAGCGCGAACACCCGGCCGGCAGGGCCGGTGCGCGTGCGCGTTCGCACGCGGGACGAACCGCTTGAAGAGACTGATCCGGCGGTCACTAGTTGACAAATACACATATGTGTCCAAACGGCGATTCTCCGCGCATGGTCCTTTCAGACAGCAGCACCCGTCGTCGAATCGCCGTCGTGCTCGCGACGATGGCGCTCCTCTCGCCGCTCGCGATGGGCCTCGCGACGGCCCAGTCGGTTCAGGGTCCGTCCGGGTCCGTCGTCGTCGAGGAGGGCGAGACGGTCGACGGGCTCGACGGCGTCGCCGGAACGGTGGTCGTCCGCGGCACCGTCGACGGCGACCTCTCGGGCGCGGCCGGGTCGATCCGCATCGCCGAGTCCGGTCGCGTCGCCGGAGACGTCCGTGCCGCCGCCGGGTCGATAAGCGTCGCCGGAACGGTCGACGGGACCGTCGAGGTCGGCGCCGGCTCATTCGAACTGACGGAGACCGGTCGGATCGACGGCTCGCTCGACGTGGGCGCGGGGTCGGTCCGGGTCGACGGCGCGGTCGGCGGCGACGTCCGCGCGAGCGGTGACTCCGTCGTGCTCGGACCGAACGCGGTCGTCGACGGCGAGTTCCGGTACGACGCCGGCGAGTTCGCCGAGAGCCCAGACGCGACGGTCGCCGGCGGCGTCATTGAGGACGCGAGCCTCGGGGGCGACCGCGGTCCCGGCGTCGCCGTCGGGACCGATCTCCTGCCCCCGTGGGCCGGGTCCGTGTACGGTGTCACCGCCAACCTCCTGTTGGGCGCAGTCCTGTTGCTCGCCTTCCCCCGCTTCTCGCGCGGCATCGCGGACCGCGTCGGCGCCGACCCCCTCGTCAGCGGCGGGGTCGGTCTCCTCGCGCTGCTCCTCACCCCGATCGCCCTCGTCCTCGTGGCGATCACGATCGTCGGGATCCCGCTGTCGCTCGCCGGGTTCGCGGCCTACGGCGTCGCGCTCTGGGTCGGGTCCGTGTACGGTCGGTACGCGCTCGGCGCGTGGGTGCTCGAGCGCGTCGGCGGCCGGAACCGGTGGGCGGCGCTCCTGCTCGGCGTCGGGGGGGTCGCCCTGATCGGCCTGCTCCCGTGGGTCGGCGGGGTCGTCGACCTGCTCGTCCTCCTGCTCGGCCTCGGCGCCCTCGCGGGAGGGCTCCGGGACCGGTACCGCGGCGCGGCCGACGCGACGGGTCCCGAGCGCGACCCGGTCGACGTCGACTGACGGCGCCTGTCGCGCTCTCCCGTTCTGTCCCCACTCTCTTCTCCTCCGTCGCCGCCCTCTTCCGCTCCGTCGCCGCCCTCTTCCACACCGCCCCCGCCACCGGACCAAGGTCTTTGTCACGGCACGTCGAACCGAACCCCATGACAGGTCCGGAGTTCCGACACGGCGCCGTCTCGCCACCGATAGTCACGCCGTTCGACGCCGACGGCGACGTCGACACCGACACACTCGCGGCCCACGTCGACGTGCTCGTCGACGCCGGGCTCGACGGGATGGTCCCGTGCGGGACGACTGGCGAGTTCGCGAGCCTCACCGACGGGGAGCGAGAAACCGTGGTCGAGACCGTCGTCGACGCGGCGGACGGGCGCGTGCCGGTTATCGCCGGCGCAGCGGACACCTCGGTTGCGGGGGTCCGCGAGCGCCTCGAAGCCGCCGACGCGGCCGGCGCGGACGCGGCGCTGGTCACCCTCCCGTACTACCACAACTCGACCGCGCCGGCGGGACAGCGGGCCTTCCTCGACGCGGTCGCCGACGGCGCGCCGCTCCCGATCTACCTCTACGACATCCCGTCGACGGTCGGTGAGCCGATCGACCCCGACGTCCTCGCGGCCGTCGCCGAGCGCGACTCGGTCGTCGGGCTGAAAGACACCAGCGGCGACGTTTCGGCGGTCGACGCCGCCGTCGACCGGACTCCGGACGAGTTCACCGTCTTCCAGGGCGTCGACGCGCTGTTGTACCCGAGCGCGAGCCTCGGCGCCGACGGCGGGATACACGCGCTCTCGCAGGCGGTTCCGGAGGTCTTCGTCGCCCTCGGCGAGGCGATCCGCGACGGCGACGACGGGCGGGCGCTGACGCTTCACCGCCGCGCGGTCGCGCCGCTTTTCGACCGCTGTGCCGACCACGGCTTCGCGCCCGCGACGAAGGTCGCGGCCGCCCACCGCGGCTTCATTCCGGACCCGGCCGTTCGCCCGCCGCTCACGCTCCCGGACGAGGACGCCCGCGAGGAAATTCGCGCCGACGTGGACGCGGCGCTGGACGTCGTTTAAAAAACGGTGCCGGCAGGGACCCGCTCACTCCCCGTCTATCGGCGTCCCGTCGGCCGCCTTCGGGCCCTCGGAGTCGAAGACGACGGCGTCGCCGTCGACCCGCTCGCGCGCGCTCGGATCGTAGTTGTCGCGCACGCCGATCGCCTCTTCGAGTTCCCTGACGGCGCGCTCCTTCAGCGCGGCCGCCAACTCTTCGGCGTCCTCGCGGGAGATGTCGCGCCCAAGCCCCTCGCACTCGTGGGCGCGAACGACGCCCGCCTCGTCGACGGCCTCGCCCATCGGCTGGCTCGTCCCCTCTAGGGCGACGCTGAACGGGTACGTCCGGCAGATGAGCGGGCGCGCGTCGTGGACCGTACAGGCGCCCTGCCCGTCGGACTCCTCGTAGAACGTGCAGTCGCCACAGTCGTCGGTCGCGAGCGCCCACTCGAACGTCTCGCCGACGGGCTCGCCGTCCGCGTCCGTCTCCAGGCCGAACGGCATCGGCCGGGCGACGTCGCGCCAGTCGTACGACTCGCCGTACGCCTCCTCCGCGGCGTCGGCGACGCGACGGACCTCGTCCGGGAAGACGGTCGCGGTGTGGGGCTCGCGGTCGGCGTCGTCGCCGTCGTGGCACCCGGCATCGGTCCCGACGCTCTCGTCGCCTTCTCCGCCGTCGGTCTCGTCCGCGCCCTCCCCCGCCGGCGCGCCCCCCGGCTCGTCGGGCGCGTAGCCCGTACAGCAGCCGCCACAGCGCGTGCACTCGAAGCCGATGGACTCGATGGCGTCCGCGAGCTCCGCGACGTCGAGGTCGCGCGCGGCGGCGAGTTCGGCTTCGATCGACTCCATGCCCATCGGTTGCGGCGCGGCGCGGTTAACGTCGTCCCTTGCGAACCCCCGACCGGCTCGTCGGGACCGCCCGGGGCGAAGGAGCGAAGTACGCCCGTCGCCTACCGACTCGGCGTGAAGGAGTTCGAGCGGAAACAGCTCTTAGAGCGGGTCAACCGAGAGTCCTCGACGATCGGCGTCGAGATCCCGGAGTCGATCGAGATCCAGGGCGAGTCGATCGACCTGCGGTCGTTCGTCTTCGAGATCAAGCGCCGCGACTCGGTCCCGCCCGGCGAGCGCGACCGCGTCGACCGCGCGAAGCGGAACCTCCGCCGCGAGCGGCTCGACCGGCTGGAGCCGATCGAGGAGAACGAGGTGAGCTACGCGGCGGGCGAGGAGCTGGCCGCGTCGATCATCGGCATCGACCGCGCGCTGGAGGCGTTGGAGGGGCTCGACGCGCCCGACCCGGAGACCGAGGCGAAGCGGCAGGAGGCCGCCGACCGGAAGCGCTGGATGAGCTTCTTAAAGAAGGCGCTCGGCCGCGACGACGCGAGCGGCGGGGGCGGTCGCACGCGCTTCTGACCGGGCAGCCTGGGAAAGTCAGTTCCCGGTGAAGTCGATCCGCGAGCCGCTGCCGTCGCCCTTCCCCGCGGAGGGGCCGAGCCGGACGAACTCGTAGGCGTCGTCGTCGAGGTACACCGCCTCGTCCGCCACCGTCACCCCGACCGATTCGAGGACGGCACCCTCGCAGGGGCCGAAGTTACAGTAGCCGCCGTCGGCCTCGAACGTCGCGCCGTGCGTCTGACAGAACAGCTCGCCGTTGCGCACGAACGCCCCGTCGTCCTTGTCGAGACGGACGTCCGTCCAGTGTTGACAGTAGTTCCGGAACGCGCGCACCTCGCCGGCGGCGCGCGTGAGGACCGCCTCGACCTCGGGGCCGCCGTCCTCGCCCTCGCCGACGTCGCCCTCGCCCTCGTCGACCGCCGCGGGGTCGACCGGCCGCAGCGTCGCGAGCAGCGTGCTCTCCTCCGGAACCTCCTCGACGCCGGCGATCCGGCGGTGCTCGTCCATGTCCGAGCGAGGCCGTCGACCGGCTTGAACGTTGTGCGTTCCCGCGTCGGCGGCGGGATTCCCGGTTCTCCGCCGCTCGACCGCGACGCCGTCCGGGGTCGGACTCAAACCCCCAACCACTCGTCGTCGCGGACCTCGTAGCCGTGTTTCCGACAGTACTTCGCGGCCTGTCGGCGGAGGTCCCGCGACCCGGGGACCGTCTCCTTCTCGGTGATCCGGTCGACGGCCCAGTCAGCGATCGCCTCGACGCCCTCCTCGTCGTCGAGTTCGTCGATGTCGCTCAGGGCTCGGAAGGTCCGCTCGAACGCCTCATGTTGCGACCGGCCGAAATCGACGTTCTCGAGCGTCGCCGCCGCCTCGACGACCCGTTTCATCGCGGCCGCGACCGCCGGCCGACGGACGCGCTCTCGGACCGTCGCCGGCCCGTCGAACGCCTCGAGGTCCGCGTCGGGAAGCAGGTCGGCGACGGCGTACACGCGGGCACCGGACTCGAGTTCGCGGGTCCCGACCGCGGCGACGACTTCGCGGCCCGTCGCCGGGAACGTCAGCGGTTCGAGCGCCGACTCGAACTCGTCGGCCTTCTCGGGGTCGATCGGAGGCTCGGGCTCGTCGCCCCGCTCCAACTCGGCCTCGACGTCGCGCTCGCGCTGTCTGCGGTCCTCGTCTGCGGCCTGTTTCTCTCGTCCGTCCTTGTCGTCTGCCATGCCCGATCTACGGCTCCCGGCGGGATAACGGTGTGGTTGAGAGTAACTCGCAAACCCGGTTCGGCGGCGGCCCGCGGAACCGTTTGAGGGCCCGACGCCCGGCCTACAGCCGCTCGCCGTCGTAGTGACGCTCCTCGATCCGCCGGTCGAACAGTCGCGAGAGGAGGGTCGTGAGCGGCCCGGCGACCCCCTCACCGTCGCCGTCGACTGCGATGCCGTCGACGGTCGCCACCGGTCGAATCTCCCACGTCGAGTTCGTCAGGAAGACCTCGTCGGCCTCGCGGACCGCGTCCGGCGCGTACGTCCCCTCCTCGACCGGGATACCCTCTGACTCCGCGATATCGATCACAGTCGCTCTGGTGACGCCGGGGAGGATCGGGCCGTCGAGCGACGGGGTCTTGAGGGCGGTCCCGTCGGCGAAAAAGAGGTTCGCGGTCGCGCCCTCGGCGACGTTGCCGTCGGGGTCGAGCATGAGCGCCTCGTCGGCGCCGGTGACTCGAAGTTCGAGCCGGGCTAAGATTCCGTTGAGGTAGTTGTGCGTCTTCGCCGCGGCCGGGAGCGCGCGGTCCGGGGGCTTGCGCGTCTTCGTCGTCTGGAGCGCGGCGGGGCCGTCATGGACCAGATCGCCTCCGACCCCGCCACGGGGGAGCGGCTTCGCGATCGCGACGACGGTCGGGTCGACCTCCGGTTTCGGGTCGAGCGTGCCGGGCTGGACCCCCCGCGTGATCGAGAGCTTGACGTACGCGTCCGCGAGGTCGTTCGCGGCGAGCGTTTCGTCGACCCGGCGTTTCAGCTCCGCGTCGGCGATCCCGTGGTCGAGCCCGAGCGTCGCGCAGGTGTCCGCGAGCCGGTCCGCGTGCGCCGCCCACCGGAAGACGTCGCCGCCGTACGCGCGCATCGTCTCGAAGGCGGCGTCGCCGTAGGCGAATCCGCGGTCCTCCACCGAGACGGTCGCCTCCGCGGCGGGGACGAGGTCGCCGTCGACGTGATACCGCAGCGGTTCACTCATACTCCTCGCACACCTCCACGAAGTTCTTCACTAGCCGTTTCCCCCGGGGCGTGAGGATGCTCTCCGGGTGGAACTGGACGCCGACGTGTGGCTTCTCGCGGTGGCGTACGCCCATCACGACCTCTCGCTCGTCCTCGGTGCGCGCGGTCTCGACCAGCTCGTCCGGGAGGTCCTCGCGCTCGACGCACAGCGAGTGGTACCGCCCGACCCGGAGCCGGTCGGGGAGGCCGGCGAAGACGCCATCGCCGTCGTGAGTGATCGTCGAGGGCTTCCCGTGGACGACCTCCGGGGCGTGGCCCACGCGGCTCCCGCGGCTCGCGCACAGCGCCTGGTGGCCGAGACAGACGCCGAACACGGGGCGGTCGAGCTCGAAGGCGGCCGTCGAGACCCCCGCCTCGGCCGGAGTGCCCGGCCCGGGCGAGACGACGACGCCGTCCGGGTCGAGCGCGCGGACCCCCGCGAGGTCGACCGCGTCGTTGCGCCGGACCGTCACCGCGCCGGCGACCTCGCCGACGTACTGGACGAGGTTGTACGCGAACGAGTCGTAGTTGTCGACGACGAGGATCCGCGCGCCGGCGTCGCTCGCGCCGGGGCGCCAGCCGCTTTTCACCGTCTCGGCCTCCGGTCCAGTCATCGTTCCACCGCCTCCTCGACCGATTCGTCGACCGCCATCCCGCCGGCGGCGAGCGCCTCGTCGACCGCGCCCACGAGGGCGCGGGCCTTCGCGAGCGTCTCCTCGTACTCCGCGTCGGGGTCCGAGTCGTGGACGATACCGGCCCCGACCCGGAGGTGGTACTCGGCGGCGTGGCGCACGAGCGTCCGGATGACGATGTTCAGCGTCGCGCGCCCGTCGAAGCCGGCCGCGAACATCGATCCGGTGTACGGCCCGCGGCGGGTCGGCTCCAGCTCGTCGATTATCTCCATCGTCTTGGGCTTCGGCGCGCCCGTGATGGTCCCGCCGGGGAAGCAGGCGGCGACCGCGTCTGCGAGCCCCACGTCCGGGCGGGCCTCGCCCTCGATCAGGCTCACGAGGTGCATCACCTCGCTGTAGCGGTCGACGCGGCGGTACTCGCTCACCTCGACCGTGCCGAACCGCGACACCTTGCCGAGGTCGTTGCGCTCCAGATCGACTAACATCGCGTGCTCGGCGCGCTCCTTCTCGTCGCCGGTGAGCTCGGCCTCCAGTTCGGCGTCCGCTCCCTCCGTGTCCCCCCGCGGTCGCGTCCCCGCGATCGGCTCCGTGACGAGGCGCGCGCCGCGCTCGGGGTCGTCCGTCGGCTCGCGTTCCAAGAGGAGCTCCGGGCTCGCGCTCACGAGGTCGACGCCGCTCGGCCGGTCGGCCCGGGTCTCACCGGAGCCGCCGAACTCGAGCAACCCCGAGTACGGCGCCGGGTTCACGGCCCGGAGCGCGTCGTAGGCGTCGACTGGGTGGACCGCGGCCGGCGCCGTCAGCCGCTGAGAGACGTTCGCTTGGAACGTGTCCCCCTCGCGAATGTACTCTCTGACCCGCCGAACGGCGTCGGCGTACCCCTCGCGGTCGACGTCGCTCTCGAAGGTCGCGCTCTCGGCGGTCGGATCGGGCGCCGGTCCCGAGGCCGGGTCGCCGGCCGCGATCCGGTCGATCAGGTCTCCGGCCCGCGCCCGTCCCTGGTCGAACAGCGCGTCGAGCGCGTCGCGGTCGGCGTCGGGGTCGTCGAGCCCCTCGGGGACGCGCGGGCAGGCCGTGACGCGGAGCGTGACGGAGTCGCTATCGCCGGTCACCACCGGACACTCCCAGGCTGCGATCCGATCGAAGAGCGCGGCCCGGAGCCGCGGAAGTCCGCGGTCGTCGACCGCGCCGGACCCCTCGGGCGCCGCCGGCGGGAAGTCCTCCAGCTCGCGGGCGGCGTCGTAGGAGAGCCAGCCGAACGCGCCGCACGGGTACGGCACGTCACAGTCGCCGCGCGCCAGCGTCTCGCCGTCGAGGACGCCCTCGAGCGCCGAGAGCGACGGGGACGGGCGTCGGTAGTCGCCCCCGGGGTCGGAGCCGTCTCCGTCGCCGGATCGCTCCGGGTCGCCGCCCGCGCCGGCGACGACAGCGTCCGCGGAGACGGTCAGCCGCTCGACTGGGTCGACGCCGAAGTACCCCCAGCCGGACTGGCCGCCGGTCGTCTCGTAGAAGACGCCGCCGGGGCCGTCCCGCGCCCGGCGGTAGGCCGCGAAGGGGTCGTCGACGGCGACCCGGAGCTCGACCGGGACCCGCGCGCCGTCCGGCGCCGCGGCCGCGACCGCGCGGAACCGCTCCCGGTCCGTGTGTACTGTTCGCCTCATGAGACTCCGTTCGGCGGGGGCGACGAAACAGTTGCGGTCGCCCGAATCGATCCGCCCGTCAGAACTCACTCGCGCGGTCGATCCACGTCGCGGCGCGCTTCTCGCCGACGCTCGTCCCCTCGGCGACCGCGGCGGCGTCCGCGCCGGCGAGGTCGTCGACCGACTCGATACCGATCTCCGCGAGGCGCTCGGCGTACGCCGGGCCGATCCCCTTGATCTCCTCGACGCTCGGGCCGCGGTCGTCGTCCTCGTCGGCGGCCGCGACGTCGTCCGCCTTGGTCCCAGCGGCCTCCGCCTGCTCGGCCGCCTCGTCGGTCCCCGCGCCCTCGTCGTCGACGAGCGACTCGGTCGAGGCGGCGGCCTCCGTCTCGGTGGCAACCGCCTCCTCGTTGGGCTCAGCTTCGTCGTCTTCGTCGGGCTCGACCTCGGAACCGTCGTCGACCCCGTCGCCTTCGTCGGCCTCGCGCTCCGTCGAGTCCGCTTCGTCCGCCTCGACCGGATCGCTCGCCGCTGTGTCGCCGGTCGGACCGTCGTCGGTCGCGGACGCGTCGGCCGCCGGCTCCGATTCGCGCTCGACCGTCACTTCCGTCTCGCCGGACTCGCGCTCGCTCGAACCGCTCCCGAATCCGAGCTTCTCTTTGAGCTTCTGGAGTAGCGCCATTGCCGGCCGCTACACGTGCGAGATATTTAAAAACCCTTTCCGCCGCAACCAACCGCCGCTCCCGTCTCGCAGGTTTATAAGTGGGGGCGGCCCGTGCCGACGGTATGGACGCTCTCAATCCGGTCATGTGGTCGGTCCACGTCGGCTTCGCCGTCCTCTGGGTCGGCAGCGTGCTGTTCGTCACTCTCGCGGTCCTCCCGCCCGCGCTCCGCGGCGACATCGGGACGACGGCGCTCGGCTCCCTCGTCGGGCGCCTGCGCTGGATCACTCGCATCGGCGCGGTCGCGTTCGTCGCCACCGGCGGGCACATGGCCGGCACGCTGTACACCTTCGAAGCGCTGACGAGCACGCCGCGCGGCCACCTCGTACTGACGATGCTGGGGCTGTGGTTCGTCGGCACCGGGCTCGTCGAGGTCGGCGGGTCGAAGCTGGCCGACGGCCTCGACGCCGACAAGCTCCGCGAGCCCGCCCGCGACGCCAAGCCGTTCCTCTACGGCGCCTCCGCCGTCTCCGTGGGGCTCATCGTCACCGCCGGGCTGCTCGCGAGTCCGACGCTGTTTTAAGCGTACTCGGTTCGGGTAGTTCCCTCTCTTTAGGCTGTCGTCGACCGCGCGGCGAACAGTTCCGAAGCCGCAGTCGCTCGGTTATACTCGACTCACTGTCGATCGGCGACAGACACCTCCAAAGCCCAGTCGCTCGCTTATAAATGGCTGACAGCAGGGCGGCGGCAAACACCGTCAAAGCCCCAGCCGTGAGGCGGGCGCACGCTCGCTGTGTTCCTCGGTCGCTCACTCCGTTCGCTCCCTGCGGTACTTACTTCGCCTGCGCCCGCCTCACGGCTGCCCCTTTGAGTCCCACCCCTACCGCACCGCTCCGCACAGCACCTCACGCCTCCCCAGCCTCGTCAGTCGCCGTCGCTTCGCTCCGACGACTGACTCCCTCGCGCGTGCTGCTCGGCCGCGAGGCGGCCTCGCAGGCACGCGCCACCGCACCGCAGTCCGGTTTATAAATAATCGCTCTACTGCCTCACTCCAACTCCGCCCACAGCGCCGCGTTCATCTCGTCGACGGGGGCGTCCTCGCCGGTCCAGATCTCGAACGCCTCGACCCCCTGATACAGGAGCATCCACGCCCCGTCGACGGTCGTCGCGCCCGCGGCGGCGGCCTCGCGCAGCAGTCGCGTCTCGATGGGGGCGTACACCGCGTCGAGGACTGCGAGGTCGCCGTGGAGGTGGTCCGCGGGGACCGGCGTCTCCTCGGGCGCCTCCATCCCCACGCTCGTCGCGTTGACGAGCAGGTCGGCGCTCGCGACGCGGTTAGCGAGGTCGTCGAGACCGCCGCCGGTCGCGTCTGGCACGTCCGCGGCCAGTTCGACGGCGCGCTCCGCGGTCCGGTTCGCCACGTGGACCGTCGCGCCCGCGTCGGCCAGCGCGAACGCGGCCGCCCGCCCTGCGCCGCCCGCGCCCACCACCAAGGTGTCGCGCCCGTCGACCGTCACGTCGTGGTGTGCGAGCGCCCGCGTCACCCCGGCCGCGTCTGTGTTGTGGCCGCGCGGCCGCTCGGCCTCGCCGGTCCGGACCGGAGCGTAATCGACCGTGTTGACCGCGCCGATGCGCTCGGCGAGGGGGGCGGCGTCGACCGCACCGAGGGCGTCCTGCTTGAACGGGACCGTCACGTTGAGCCCCGCGACGCCGAGGTCGGCGGCGCCCGCGATTGCCGCGGCCGCGGCGTCGGCGTCCGGTTCGAACGTCACGTACCGCGCGTCGAGGCCGAGCGCCTCGTAGCCCGCCTCGTGCATCGGCGGCGACAGCGAGTGGCCGACCGGGTTCCCGATCAGTCCGTACACGTCCATGCCCGCTCACGCGGCCGCGACCGACAAAAGGCGGTCGGTCGCCGTCGGACGCGTCGCGGCTCCGGAGTCCGGTCCCCCATCTACTCCCGCTGTCCCTCGGCGTCCCGCTCCGCGTCGATGACGTCCTCGAGGGCCTCGGTGCCGACGTCGCTGGCGACCTTGACGCCGACGAGCGACACGACGATTCCGCCGACGATGAACGCGGCGAGCTGCTGGACCGGGGTCATCGCCATCCCGTACATCGACAGCGGCTCGTGGATCGCCTCCTGCGCGAGGAAGTAGCCGGCGAACCCGCGGACGACCAGTGCGACCGCGGCGATGACGAACGGGAGATTGAGGTACGGCGTCCGGATCCCCTCGTCGCGGATCAGCTCGTCGAGGAGCCGCCCCACGGCCGCGGTCACGCCCGCGAGCGCGAACCACGGGACCGCTGCGTAGGTGAACTCCACGACCTCGACGAGTCGGGACGCTCCGGCGCCCAGGTCCGAGGCGGCGAGGAAGCCGAAGAACCCGCCGACGAGGGCGAGCCCCCCGGCGACGACGTACGTCACGACGGACACCTGGCCGGCGTACAGCGCCTCGCGGACGCGCTCCGGGAGCCCGGCCACGAGCCGGTCGATCGCGAGCCCTTTATAAAGGAGCGCGGCGCCGAGCAGGCCGGCGACGCCGGCGATCGCCTCGCCGGCGGAGAACCAGTAGAACAGCGCGGGGACCAGCAGTAGCGCGACGCCGAACGGCACGAGGACCGTCGACCGCAGCTGCTCGTCGGCGAGGAACTGCTTGAGCAGGTAGTAGGTGGACTCGATGTCGCGGGCCTGCCGGACGACAACGCGGTCGACGGAGTCGACGGGAACCCGCGACTCGACGACCGGGAGGACGCGCTCGTCCTCGGCGGAGTCGACGACGACGATCGCCGCCCGCGGGTCGTAGCGGTCGACGAGGTCGTCGAGCTGGGCCGCGATGGAGCGGTCGGCGCCCACCGCCGTGTCGCTCTCGGCGGAGACGACCGCCACGACCGACTCCTCGCGCTCGTCCCGGAGGTCGCGCGCGACGCGAAGCGACTCCAGCAGGCAGTTCACGCTGGCGTCCTCGGGGTCGTCCAGCCCGGCGTCCGTGACCAGCGACCGGACGGCCTCCCAGCCGGCGACCGGCATCGGGACGTTGGTGGCGCGACCGATCGCCCCGGACCGGTCGACGCAGATGACCAGCGTCGTCACGTGTCGACCCATACCGCGACCGGACAAAAATCCTCCCCGTCGCCTGCCCCGCGCCGTTCGGCTCCGGCGGGCCGCCTGTAGCCCGCTATCGGAACTCCACGTCGATGTCGCCGCCCTCGTCGACGAAGGCGTCCGAGACGCCGCTCCCGGCGGCGAACGCGACGCGCTCGGCGCCGATCCCGAGCCGCTCGGCCAGCCCGCGCTCCGGGGTGAACTCCCGCACCTCGGGATCGGCCCCGAGCAGGTCGGCGAGCCGGTCCTCGACGTCGTCCTCGGTGCCGAGCTCGTCGACGAGCCCGATCTCCGCGGCGTCGTCGCCGAGGTACACGCGCGCCTCCGTCTCCCGGATCGCTTCCGGGTCCATGTCGCGGCCCTCGCTCACGGTCTCGACGAACTGCTCGTAGTAGCCGTCGATGATCCCCTGGAGGTACTCGCGTTCGTCCTCCTCGATCTCTTTCAGGGGGACGCCGGCGTCCTTGTACTCGCCGGCGGTGAACTGCTCGTAGCTGATCCCGAGCTTGTCCGCCAGCCCCTTCGCGTTCGGCCGGGAGCCGACGACGCCGATGGAGCCGACGAGGCTCGCGTCGCGCGCCCACAGCTCGTCGCAGCCGCTCGCGATCCAGTAGCCGCCGGAGGCGCACAGATCAGTCGCGTACGCCACCGTCGGGCCGTCGAAGTCGGCGGCGGCCCGCCGGATGTCGTCGCTCGGGACGACCTCGCCGCCGGGCGTGTTGAGCTCGACGAGCAGCGCCTCGACGTCCTCGTCCTCGTCGGCCGCCTCGATCTGCTCGACCACGTCGTCCGCGGTCGCGCCGCCCGAGCCCGACAGCGGCGACGGCCGCCCCTGATTGCGCCGGATCGGTCCCGACACGGTCACCTTCGCGGTGTTGTACTCGTCCGTGTCACCGAACCGTCCCCCGGTGAGCCGCGCGAGTACCGCGCGGCCCGCTATCGTCGTCGCCGCGCCCACCGCGGCGGCCGCGAGCAGCCCCTTCCGTCCGTTTGCCGGCGCGTCGTCCATATCGACGGTTGGCGGCGCACGCGTTTATATGCTGTCGTGAGCGGTGGCCGTCGTCGAGGCGCGCCGCTCGGCGACGCTGTCGGCCGCGAAAAACCGCAGAAGAACCGCGTCGGAACCGAGCGAGTCGCCGGCTTACAGGAGGCCGGTCTTCTGGAGCTTCATCAGGTCCTCGGTGTCGAGCGTCTCGCCCTCTTTGAACTTCTGATAGATCTCCTCGGCCTCTTCTTTCTCCTCTTCGCGCTTCTCGGCGCGCTCGTCCTTCCGCTCCTCCTCTTCTTTCTTGTCGAGCTCGCGCAGGCGCTTCTGGACGCGGACGAAGTCCTCGTGGTGGCGGTCGGCCGCCTCCTGGGCCTCGACGAAGAGCTCGTGCATCTCGTCGGCCTCGTCGCGGATGTCGTCGGCCTCGCGGTAGGCCTCGATCATCTGGTTGTGGTGTTCCTGGGCCTTGTCCGCGAGCTCCGTCACCTTCTGGTGGTGCTGGGACGCCTCGGAGCGGACCTCCTCGGCCTCCTC
>JBNJEE010000034.1:0-18236 GCA_051745525.1 Methanobacteriota archaeon
ACGCAGCCGGGGAACGTCTGGTCCTCGACGAGCACCATCACGTCGAAGGGGTCCTCGTCGTCGTAGTACGACTGCGGGATGAAGCCGTAGTCGTACGGGTAGTGGACGTTCGAGTGAAGCACGCGGTCTAAGACCACGCCGGGGATGTCCTTGTCGTACTCGTATTTGTTTCGTTCGCCTTTGAGACACTCGACGACGGCGTAGATCTCGTCCGGCGCGTTCGGTCCCGTCTCGAGATCCTCCCAGAGGTTGACCATGTGCCCGATGATGGGTGGAAGTCGGGCAAAGTCCTTTCGGGATCGCGTGGCGCTCCGTCCTCGTCGGCGTCACGGCGACGGGAAGTCGACGTCGCTGAACCGCGGAGAGACAACGTCGCTGAACTGCGGAGAGACGATATCACGGGGGGTGAAGCCGGTCGAATCCCCCATCGCTCGGTTTCGATCGCGAGCCGTAAGCGGGGCGCGACCGACGATCCCTCGGTCCGCCCGCGCAAAACGGAATCGATCAGTCGAACGCGCTTCACCGCCGAATGCCGAGAGCGTCCGCCGATAGACCGTCGATACCGAGAGATCCGGACGAACGTTCGGGGTTACGCATCGCTACGATCGTGAATGTTGAGAAAGATTATAAGTTCGGGTCCCTTCATGTCAGGCATGTCAGAGGCACAAACAGTCACTGATGAATCGACGGCCGCGAGCGATCTCACAGCGTTCCAACAGAACATCCTCACCATCCTCGCCGAGGAGCCGATGTACGGCCTCGCAATCAAGCGGGAGTTAGAGGCGTACTACGGCTCCGAAGTGAACCACGGCCGGCTCTACCCCAACCTCGACGACCTCGTCGAGCACGGGCTCGTCGAGAAGAGCGAACTCGACAAGCGGACGAACCAGTACGAGCTCACCGACGAGGGCCACGACGTCGTCCTCGGCCAGATCGAGTGGGTCCTTGACCGGTTCGTCACCGACGAGGAACGCGCAGACGAGGTCCGCGCGCTGCACGGATAGCGCGACGCGAGCGCGGCCCGGACGGCATCGACCGACGACCGAACCTTTTGGCACACGGCGCGGCGAAAGCCGCGTTTTCTCTCCGCTGAGCGCAGCCTATACCGAATCGCCCGGGTCGTCGACCTCGGCGGCGAGGGACTCGACCACGGATAACGACTCGTCGACGACGTCGAGCTGCTCGTCGGTCGGCCACCCGTTCCGGACCAGATACTCCTCGCGGAACTCGGCGCGCATCGCCGGCGTGGCGTCGTCGACCGGGCGGACGTAGTGGTTGCTCATGAACGCCGCGAACGTCTCCGCGGTCTGCGCGTGGACCTCGGCCTTCCGCTTGGCGACAGTCTCGGCGACCGCCTCGTTATACGCGGCCACCGCCCGGTAGCGGTCGGCGTCGCCCGGGCCGGACAGCGAAACCTCGACCGCCCGGTCAGTGTCTTCGACCTTGTCGAGCTGAACGGTCCCGTCCGCCATCCACTCGTCCGGGTACAACACCAGCGCGTCGTCCTCGTCGCGGACGCGCGCGGTGTAGCCGTACTCGGCCGCGAGGGCGTCGCGCCGCTCGCGGTACTGGTCGGCCGCCACCTCGATCTCCGGCGTCGGCTCCGCGGACTCGGCCTCGCGGGCGAGCCGGGTGAGCCGCTCCGCCTCGTCGACCGCCTCGACCGGCACGTCCGGGACGCGCTCGGCGTCGTCCGCGGCATCGGCGTCGACCGCGGCGTCGGGATCGGCCGCCGCCTCGTCGTCTCCCGCCGCCATCATCTCGCGCGCCCGTTCCTTCGCCCACTCCGGCGGGTCGTCGTCAGTTCGCGTCATCGAGTACCTCGTTCGCCAGATCGTCGGCGCGCTCGTTTATCTCCCGCGGTACGTGGGCGATCGACCAGCGGTCGAACCGCTCCAACAGCTCCCGGACGCGGACGCGTCGCTTGCGGAGCTCCGGGTCGTTGGCGTTCCACTCGCCGCGGACCTGCTTGACGATGAGCTGGGAGTCGCCCCGGACATCGACCGCGTCGAAGCCGTACTCGTCGGCCCCCTCCAGCGCACGGATCAGGGCGGCGTACTCGGCCTGGTTGTTCGTCGCGCGGCCGATCCGCTCGCCGCCCTCGGCGACGACGCCGTCGGACGTGACGAGACACCAGCCGACCGCGGCCGGGCCCGGGTTCCCGCGGGAGGCACCGTCGAAGTAGACGTGCGCGCGGCCGCCGCCGTCGCGAAGCAGGGCGGTCAGTCGGGTGGGGTCGCTCCCCTGGACGACGACCTTGTCGTCGTACGCGACCGCGACGGCCCCGTCGCGCTCGGCGCGCCACCGCTCGTGGGGCGTGTTCCCCTCGTCGATCCGGACGCCCTCGCCCGCGAGTCGCTCGCGCGCGGCGGCCGGGTCGCAGTCGATCGTCGGCATTCGTCCGGGCTCCGCGCCCTGCGGACAAAGGGCTGTCCGTCCGCTGTCCGCGGTCAGGGGTCTGCGGGACACATATCGTGTCACACACACCCACAGTAACGAACTTTTAAGTTAAACCATTCGATTAGTATATAAATGCGATGACACGGCCCACCCGGCAACGGGATCACGACCGGCAGCGCGTGGGGGAGGAAGACGCCGAGGAAGACGAGATCGACGTCGAGGAGGTCGAGGACATCGACGAGTTAGACCCCGAAGACTTCGATCCGGAGGATCTCACCCGGACGGCCGACGGGGAGCTGATACACGAGGAGACGGGGATGATCATCGAGGACGAGCAGATCGATCCCGGCCCGGAGTGGCGCGCGTTCAACCACAACGAGCGACAGGAGAAGTCACGCGTCGGCGCCCCGACGACGAAGACGATGCACGACAAGGGGCTGACGACGACGATCGACTGGAAGGACAAGGACGCCTACGGGCGCTCCATCTCCTCGAAGAAGCGCTCGCAGATGCACCGCCTCCGGAAGTGGCAGGAGCGCATTCGGACGAAGGACGCCGGCGAGCGCAACCTTCAGTTCGCGCTCTCGGAGATCGACCGCATGGCCTCGGCGCTCGGGGTGCCGCGGTCGGTGCGCGAAGTGGCGTCCGTCATCTACCGACGGGCCTTGAACGAGGACCTGATCCGCGGCCGCTCCATCGAGGGCGTCTCCACGGCCGCGCTGTACGCCGCCTGTCGCAAGGAAGGGATTCCCCGGAGCTTGGAGGAGATCTCCGAGGTCTCGCGGGTCGATCGCAAGGAGATCGGCCGGACGTACCGCTACATCTCTCAGGAGCTCGGCTTAGAGATGCGGCCCGTCGACCCGAAGAAGTACGTCCCGCGGTTCTCCTCGGAGCTAGAACTCTCCGAGGAGGTCAAGTCAAAGGCCAACGAGATCATCGAGACGACCGCCGAGCAGGGCCTGCTCTCCGGGAAGTCGCCCACCGGCTACGCCGCCGCCGCCATCTACGCGGCCTCGCTGCTCTGTAACGAGAAGAAGACCCAGCGCGAGGTCGCCGACGTCGCGCAGGTCACCGAGGTCACCATCCGCAACCGGTACCAAGAGCAGATCGAGGCGATGGGGATCCACAGTTAGGCGGCGGCGACCGACCCGCCTGCTCTTTGCGTCGTCGCGCCCGCCAGCAACGTTCAAGCCGCCGCGCCGCCAACGCCGATCCGAATGCGGCTCGACGAGTTCATCGAGTTCGAAGCGAACGAGCGCGCCGAGCGGCGGCGCCTCGCCGCCGAGAAGGACTACGGAATCTTAGATCACCTCGACTCCTTCGAGCGGCGCTTCGACGAGCACGTCTCCGACGACGCCGTCGTCGGGAGCGTCTCGCCCTCCATCTTCGTCGGCCGCGCCGACTACCCGAACGTCTCGACCGGGCTGCTCTCGCCGGTCGGCCGCGAGGAGCGCGCGGCGACGTTCGAGACCTCCGCCGCGTGGTACGACGAGGGCATCTCCATTTCGGACGTGTTCGACCGCCGGACGAGCCTGCTCAACTCGACTCGCGGGGTCGACGTCGCAGACGCCGGCGCGACCGACGGGGTGACGTCCGTGGGCGGCGGGGGCGGCCCCGCCGAGAGCGTCCACGACGCGTGGAACGGCTGGCTCGGCGTCCAGCGCGAGGTCGCCATCGCGGACCGCCCGGTCGACGTGGAGATCGGGCTGGACGGCCGGCCGGACCTCGACTTCGAGGTCGGCACGGAGGACATCAAGACGCCGACCGGGCCGCGCGCGGCGGCCCGGACCGCCGATCTGGGCGAGAACCCGCACGTCCCGCGGCCGGTGAAGAAGACGTTGGAGGACGACGACTGGCGCGCCGAGGGGGCGATGACGTACCTCTACCGCCGCGGGTTCGACGTGTACGAGATCAACACGATCCTCTCGGCGGGCGCGCTCGGGCGAGGCGAGAACCGTCGGCTCGTCCCGACGCGCTGGTCTATCACGGCCGTCGACGACACGGTCGGGGGGTTCCTCCGCGGCTCGATCCGCGACAACCCGACCGTCGATCGGATCGAGGTCCACCGCAACGAGTACCTCGGCAACGCGTTCTGGGTAATCTTCGCCCCAGGCCGGTGGGAGTACGAGCTCGTCGAGATGAAATCGCCCGGGTCGATCTGGAATCCCGACCCCGAGGCGGGCGTCTACCTCGCGGCCGCCAGCGAGGGGCGCGAGGGCCGGACCGGCTACGTCGAGGAGACGGCGGGCGCCTACTACGCGGCCCGGCTCGGCGTCTTAGAACACCTCGACGACCGCGGGCGGCAGGCGAAGGCGCTCGTGTTGCGCCACGTCTCCGACGACTACTGGGGCCCGGTCGGCGTCTGGCAGGTGCGCGAGGCCGTCCGGAACGCGTTCGAAGGCGAGTTCGGGGCCGCGGAGACGTTCGGGGAGGCGATCCGCGGCGTCGCCGACCAGCTCCCCGTCTCACTCGGGCGACTCCGCCGGAAGTCGACGATGGCGGCCGGGCTTCAGGCGAACCTCGGGGACTTCGTGGACGCCGACTGAACCGGCAGGCGACGACACCTTTTATAATCGACTGTGGACGCAGTGTCGTCCATTTATAAGGAGACGTGCGGTGGCGCGCGCCTCCGAGCGCCCGCAGGGCGCGAGGAGCGCGTGCGAGGGACGCGGTGAGCGCTCGGAGAGCGCGAACCGCGAGGCTGGGGAGGCGTGAGGTGCTGTACGGGGCGGAATCGAAGGGGCAGCCGGGAGGACGAAGTGAGCGACGAGGACCGCAACGAGCGCATCGAGTCCTCCCGGTTGGGGCTTCGGCGGTGTCCGCCGCGCCGATTAGTCAACCGTTTATACGTGAACGATGGTAAGACGAGCCGAGTTCTCGCCGTCGTCTCAGTCCTCGGCCCAGTAGTAGAGGTCCTCGCGGGGCGCGTCGCAGTTGGGGCAGTTCGCGGGGAGTTCCTTGCCGATCTCGCCCATCTCGCCGCACTCCCAGCAGCGCCACATCACGTAGGCGGTGCCGAACACGTCGCGGGCGTCGGTGAGCGCCAGCGGGTCCGTGCCGGTCGGCGCGGAGACGTAGAAGCCCGCGTCGTCGACCCCGCGGACCGACCCGAGCTTCTCACCGTCCTCGTTGTACACGGACTGACCGATACTCACGTCGGCGAATACGGGTTCTTCGGAGGCCATACGTGTCTGTACGCGTTAATTCCTTATAAGTATGGGAGGAGATAGCACGACACGTGCCGGTAGAGCGGTGGCAGTCCACGCTCGTTCCGACGACGGATTGGTCATGAACCTTGCCGAGGCACCAATTGCTCGCTTATAAACGACCGCCAGCAGATCAGCGACAAACACCACCAAAGCCCCAGTCGCGAGGGCGCACCTCACGCCTCCCCAGCCTCGCGGTTCGCTCGGGGCTCCCTGCGGTCGCCCCTCTCTCACCGCGTCCCTCGCGCGTGCTCCTCGCGGCCGCCTTCGGCGGCCACTCGCAGGCACACGCCACCGCACAGCAGACCGGTGGCTCCGGAGTGGTGATTTCAACCACACGACGAACCGAAGAGCGGCTCAGAAGACCGAAACCGACCGCTTCAGGCGACCGGCGTGCGCTCAACGACGGTGCCGTCCGCGGTCGGATACTGCTCGACGATCTCGCCCTCGGCTAAGTCGCCGTCCTCGACCATCTCTTCGAGGAGCCACCACGCGACCTCGACGTGGTTCGACTTGACCGTGTAGAACTCCTCGGGGACGCCGAGCGCCTCGAACCGCTCGGGGTCGGCGAACGCCTTCCCGTAGACGAGCGTGCCGTCGTCGGTCACCTCGTCGAACTCACGCCGGATGTTCCTCGCCATCCGCTTCAGGCGGTTGCGGTGTTGGGCGGCGTCTTTGAACACCGACGTACAGAAGTACACCTTCTCGTGGCTCGCCATCTCGTCGAGGATGGCGTCGTCTTTCGACCCCTCGACCGCGGACATATGCCCCTCTTGTAGCTCGAACCCCTCTTCTTGCATCCGGCGGTAGTTCCCGTCGGACATCTCGAACTCGTTGATGTTACAGAACTCGGCGGCGCCCTCGTCTAAGAACTCCAGGAACTCCGGCTCCGCACGAATTCCCGGAATCTCGAAGGCGGGCGTGAGCCCCTCCTCGCGGGCGATGTGGAGGATCTCCTCCCACTCCGTGCCGTGCATGTCGCCCCACATCTCTAAGGGCGGGTGAAAGCGGATCTCGTCGAGGCCCGCCTCCGAGAGCCGGCGCATGTTCTCGCGGCCGCCCGTGATCCCGGTGTAGAGGTGCGTGTGGTGGTCCTCGCCGAACTCGTCTTTCAGCAGTTCGAGGTAGCGAGTCGTCTTCGCCATCGCCTCCTGCGGCTCGCCGCCGGTGATCGAGGTGCCGAGCGCGCTCATGCGCTTGGCCTCCTCGATCACGTCTTCGTCGGACTCGACCTTCCGCTCGTTGGCGTACACGTCGGTGACGTTCTTCCGGTTCTCTCCGAGGGGGCAGTAGAAGCAGTCCCGCTGGTCGCAGTACCCGTAGACGAAAAGCACCATCTTCCCGCCCTTGGCGCACTGTTCACAGCCCTTGGAGATCATCTACCTCCCCCTACCGGCCGCGGCCTCAAAAAGCGTCCGAACCGCGCTCGCGGGAGAGACGTTGGCACGGGAGCGGACCAGAGGGGTCGCCCCGGCCGCCGAGCTGCGACCGCACCCAGCACAAAGTATGTACCTTCGCCGCCGCGAGGGGGATCCATGAACCCCGGTGAGACGTTCGACTCCGCCGACGAGAACCGCTCGACCGACGCGACCACCCGTCGGGGCGCGCTCGGGCTCGCGAGCGCCGTCGGTCTCGCGGGGCTCGCCGGCTGTACCGCGCTCGACGTCGCCACCGGCGGCCCCGCGGAGTTCAGCGCCGGCACCGCGACGGTCGCCGACGACACGCTCTCCGAGACTGGGTACGAGCGCAACGACGTGAGCGAGGAGACCCTCAGCCGCGAGGTCGAGGTCGGCGGACAGACTCGGGAGGTTCGCGTGACCAACACCCTCGCCGAGTACGACAAGGCCGTCGAGCTGTTTGACGAGCGCTACCAGGCGGCCGTCTTCGCCGCGGTGGCGACGCCGCGCGTCGAGGTGTTCGGACGGGCGTTCAACCCGATCGCCGAGTTCGGTCCGGACGAGCGCGCCGCGCTGATCGCGGACCGCTACGAGGGCGTCAGCAACCTCGAACGCGGCTCGGAGTACACCACGGAGGTCCTCGGCACCGACGCCGAGGTCGTCGTGTACACGGCTGACGGCGAGATCGAGGGGACCGGCGTGAGCGTCGAGCTGGAGTTCCACGTCGGGGACACTGTCGAGGCGGGCGAGGACTACGTCCTCCCGCTGGCCGCCTACCCGGCGTCGTTCGGCGACGGCGAGAACGTCCGCTCGATGATGAACGGGCTCGAACACGAACCGAACGAGGAGAGCTGACGGCGGTCGTCAACGCGACCGCCTGCGCCGACGCGGTCGACGAGTTCCCTGACCGGGAACCGAGCCGAAAACATATGTCGCCCCCTCGCGTAGCCGCGTACGATGCTGCTCGTCCTCTGTGTCGACCTCGACGACGACCTCGGCCGTAAGACGGGGATCCCCACCCCCGTCATCGGCGCCGACGACGTCACCGAGGCCGCGGTCGCGCTCGCGACCGCCGACCCCGAGGACTCCGACGTTAACGTCCTCTTCCAGGGCGTCAACATCCACGACGAGCTGGCCGCCGAGGGCGAGGCCGTCGAGGTCGCGACCGTCACCGGCGTCGACGGCCCCGACGTGAAGGCGAACCGCGCGGTCGGCCAGGAGGTCGACCGCGTGCTCGCCGAGCTGTCGACCGGCGAGGAGGTGTCTGCGGTCGTGATCACCGACGGCGCGCAAGACGAGTCCGTTCTCCCCGTAATCCGGTCGCGGATGCCGATCGACGGGATGCGCCGGGTCGTCGTCCGGCAGGCGCAGGACCTCGAATCGCTCTACTACACGATCAAGCAGGTCCTCGCCGACCCGGAGACCCGGGGCACGATCCTCATCCCGCTCGGCGTGGTCCTCTTGATCTACCCGCTCGTCGTCGTCGCGAACCTCTTCGACGTCGCGGGCGCGGCCGTGCTGGGGATCCTCTCCGGCGCGGTCGGCCTCTACTCGCTGTTCCGCGGGCTGGGGCTCGAAGACACCGTCGACGGGACCGCCGAGACCGTCCGTAACGTCCTCTACACCGGCCGCGTGACGCTCGTCACCTACGTCGTCGCGCTCGCCTTAGTCGTCGTCGGGGTCGTTCAGGGGGTCGACACCGTCGACGTCGTCCAGAGCGCGCAGGGGAGCCCGCTCGCCGCCGGCACTGCGGTCGCCGCGTTCGTCCACGGGTTCGTCCAGTGGCTCGGCGTCGCGGGCGTCACCTCCAGCCTCGGGCAGATCACCGACGAGTACCTCGCCGGCCGGTTCCGGTGGCGCTACCTCAACGCCCCGTTCTACGTGGCCGCCATCGCCGTCGTGTTATTCGCGGTCTCCGGGTTCTTCCTCCCGGACGCGCCGGGCGTGACGGCGCTCGGGCTCTCGGAGCTGGCGATGGCGCTTGCGGCGGGGACGCTCATCGGCGTGTTGAGCACGCTCACGTTCGCCGTCGCGGAGTCGCAGCTCCCGTCGACGGAGCCGGTCTGACGCAGTCGCCGCGCCGGAGAGCGAAGTCGGTGTCGGTGTCTCGAGTGAGCCGGGCACGGGGCCGGGCGCGAGCCTCTTATCTGGTCGTCGAAGTCGGTCAGGCCGAGCCAGTCTGCCAGCCGATGAATCGGTCGAAGCCGTAGGTGAACCCGAGGTACAGCGCGGCGAACACGACCCAACGGAAGACGTCGAACGCGCCGGTGAACGCGAGGACGTTGAAGACGTACGAGAGCGATGCCCCGACGAATCCGGCGACGAAGAGGGTCCTGCGGTCGTTCATACGGGCCCGTCGACGGAACGCGAGTTAGCTCTTGTGTCGGGCGAGCGCTTGGAACTGCCGGTCGCACGGTTCCGCCGCCGGTCGCACTGCCCCGCCCGCGGTCGGACGGCTATACCGCCGGTCGCAGAGCGGCGAACTAGCCTACCGGGGCGTCCAGGAGTCGCACGCTTCCATGTCGTCCATCAGCTCGTCGTAGTGGGCGCAGTAGGGGCGCATCCCGTCGTCCGTCCGGACGTAGTCGAACTTCGCGCAGTTGCCGCAGTAGGTGTCGCCGGGGCCGTCGCGCGCGGCGGCGCCGGGCGATGGTGTCGACTCCGGCGTCGCCGGCGACGACGGGCCGCCCGCTGGCCCTGCGTCGTCAAGCGGCGAGGTGATGTCGGTCTCGGCGCTGCCGCCGTCGCTCACGCCCGCCGAGCCGGGGGCGGAGCGACCGCCGGAGACACTCGACTGCCCGCTCGCGCCGGTGGCTCCCGTGCCGGTAGCCGGACCGCCAGCGCCGGAGGTCCCCGTCCCGGTTGCCGGACCGCCCGCACCGGATCCCGATGACGGGTTTGCCCGACCGCCCGACGCGGACGAGCCGCCTCGGGCCGCGGAGCCGGCGGAGTCGTCGCCGGGGCGGTTCGTCTGCGTCTCGACCTCGCCGTCTGGGGTGCCGCCGAGGAGGCCGATACCACCGGGCCCGCTCAGCTGATCGCGGGGGACCTCGACGACCCGCGTCTCCCCCTTGTGGGTCACCTCCATCGAGACGGTACCGCCGGGGTCGTTGCGTGTCTTGAAGTTGGCGACGCCGACGAACACGCTCCACAGCGTCGTCGCAGCGCCGAGGAAGTAGACCCCGGCGGTCGGGAGGGTGAGGTCTGTCAGCTCCGGACGCGGCCCGCCGACCCACTGTTGGGGGTACGCGTGCGCGAACAGGGCGACGCCGAGGCACATGACGGCCGCGCCGACGACGGCCGCGGCGTAGGTGTTTCGCTCGGCGGGGAGGACGGCCATCACGCCGAGCAACACGAGCGGGACGCCGACGCCGCCGAGGATCCCGCCGACCTCCCGGGCCGTGCCTGAGGTGAACCCCGACGGCAGCGCCACCTCGGCCGCCACGAGTATCCCCGCGACGACGAGCAGCGCGCCCGCGACGAACGACCCCACACCGAGGTACAGCCGACGCGGGTCGACCCCGGAGCGCCCCCGTCCGCCGTACGCCTCCGAGAGACTGGTCATGGGCGGGGTACGTCGTCCACCGTGAAAACAGTACGTCAGACGATCACGGATCGCGGGCGAACGCGACTACGGATCGCGGGCGGCCCGGACGAGACGAGCCCCCCTCAGACCAGCGCGTCGACGTCGACGTGGTCGCCGAGCAGCTCGGCCATCCGGTCGACCGTCCGCACGTCGCGCGTGCGCCCGCCGCGGACGACCTCCTCGGCGCGGTCGATGGCGGTGACCGTGTCGGTGTTCACCGCGAGGACGGGCTTGCCGGCGTCCGCGGCCTTGCCCAACACCGCGCCCGAGGGGCGGTGGCCGCCGGTCAAGACGAGGCAGGCGACGCCGGACGCCTCGAGCGCCGCCGTCTGGACGTCCGCGCGGTCCCCGCCGGTGATGACGGCGGCGTCGCGGGCGCGTCGGAAGTAGCGGAGCGCCTCGTCGCCGCCCATCGCCCCGACGAGGAAGCGCTCGACGAACGCGTCGGTGGACGCGTCGGTGAGCAGTTCGGCGCCGAGCTCGTCGGCGAGCTCGCCGACCGTGACGCCGGCCAGCTCCTTCTCGTGGGGGATTGCGCCGAAGACGGTGATCCCCTTCGACTCGAGGAACGGGATACCGTCCTGGTCGAGCGACTCGAAGGCGTCGTCGGACACCTTGTTGAACACGACGCCGGCGAGGCGGTCGCCGAACGCGTCGGCGGCCGCCAACACCTCGTCTACGTCGTTCGGTGAGCCGTACTCGGCGACGAGGACGACCCGCGCGTCGAGCAGCTCCGCGACGTCGACGTCGGTGAGGTCGACGACGCCGCCGGTGGTCCAGCTGCCGCCGCCCTCGACGAACACTTGGTCGTGGTCTTCGGCGATGTCGTCGTACTCCTCGCGGATCCGGTCGCGGAGCGCGGCCGGGTCCTCGGTGCCGCGGATCGCGCCCTCGACGAACGTCGGCGAGTAGACCACGGGCTCCATCTGGTGCATCTCGGCGTCCAGGCCGAGCACTTCGCGGGCGAGCATAGGGTCCTGGTCGAGCGTCTTGCCGACGTTCGACTGGAGCCGGGTCCCCTTCGGTTTCATGTAGCCGACGCTGCGGTCGCGGCCCGCGGCGAGCCGCGCTAAGGCGACGGTGATCGCTGTCTTTCCGGCGCTGTCTCCGGTCGCGGTGACGAGTGTGGTGGGTGTGTCAGTCATTGGTGGGTTCCTCCGCGTCGAGCGGCTTCGGGTCGGTCTCCGCGTCGGACTCCGGCGCGTCGAGCGCCTCCGGGTCGACGGTGAGTCTCACGTCGACGGCGGCGGCGTTCGTGCCGCCGTCGTCATCGGGCAGTGCGACGAGGGGGTTGATGTCGAGTTCGAGGATGGCTGGGAAGTCGGTGACCAGCTGTGAGAGCCGACCGATCGTCTCGATCACGGCGTCGACGTCGACCGGGTCGCGGCCGCGGGCGCCCCGGAGCAGCGGCGCCGACTGGATCTCCTCGGTCATCTCGCGCGCCTCGGGCTCGGAGACGGGCGCGACGCGGAAGGTGGTGTCCTCCATCACCTCCACGAAGATGCCGCCGAGCCCGAACATGAGCAGCGGGCCGAACTGCGGGTCGCGGTTCATCCCGACGATGGTCTCGACGCCATCGTCGAGATTCACCATCTCCTGTACCTGGACGCCGAGGACGGTCGCGTCCGGCTGGTAGTTGCGCGCGCGGGTGATGAGGTCCTCGTAGGTGTCGGCCACGTCGTCGTCGGCGACCCCGACGGCGACACCGCCGATGTCGGACTTATGGAGGATATCGGGAGAGACAATCTTCATCACCACATCGCCGTCGACGCCTTCGGCGACCTCGCGGGCGCGCTCGGGTGAGTCGACGATCTCGCCGTCGGGCGTGGGGATCCCGTACGCGTCGAGCAGTTCCATCGCCTCGACGCCCAAGCGGTTGTCGTCGCGGTCGCGCACCGTGGCGAGGATCTCGCGGGCGCGCTCCCGGTCGACGTCGAACGCCATGGGTGGCGCGTACTCGCGCGCCTTGATGTCGCGGTAGCGCGCGAGCGTCGCGAGGCTGTCGATGGCGCGCGCGGGGTCGAAATAACAGGGGATCCCCCTCGCCTGAAGCTGCTGTTTCGGCTCGCGGGTCCGGTCGCCGCCCATCAGGCAGGCCGCGACGGGCGCGTCCATCTCCTCGCTGACCGCCTCGATCGCGTCCGCGAGGTCGCCGAAGTCGATCGTCGCCGTCGGCGCGGCCAACACGAGGGCGGCGCCGACGTTGTCGTCTTCGACGGTGATCTCCAAGGCCTCGCGGAACCGGTCGACGTCGGCGTCGCCGATCACGTCGACCGGGTTGTGGATGTTCGCCTCCTCGGGCATCGAGTCGGCGAGCCGGTCGCTCGTCTCGCTCGTGAACGACGCCATGTCGAGGTCGGCGTCGCCGACCGCGTCGGTCGCCATCACGCCCGGGCCGCCGGCGTTCGTGACGATGGCGACGCTGTCGGTGTCGGGCAGCGGCTGACTCCCGAGGATGCCCGCCGAGTCGAACAGCTCGTCGACCGACTCCGCGCGGATGACGCCCGCCTGGTCGAGGCCGGCCTCGTACGCCTTGTCGGAGCCGGCGAGCGTGCCGGTGTGCGAGGAGGCGGCCTGCGCGCCCGCGCTCGTCCGCCCGGACTTCACGGCGACGATGGGGGTGTCCTGCGTCGTCTCCCGGGCGGTCTCGATGAACTCGCGGCCGTCCTCGATCCCCTCGAGGTAGCCGATTATCACGTCGGTCTCCTCGTCGTCCCCCCAGTGGTCGACGAAGTCCGTCTCGTCTAAGACGGCCTTGTTGCCGAGCGAGACCACGTCCTTGAACCCGATCCCGTTGTCGTTGGCCCAGTCGAGGACCGCGGTGACGAACGCCCCGGACTGGCTCATAAAGGAGAGCCCGCCGGGGAGGGCATTCTCGGGGCCGAACGTCGCGTTCATCCCCGAAGGGGTCGACATGATCCCTAAGCTGTTGGGGCCGACGAGGTTGAGGTCGTGCTCGTCGGCTAGCTCTGCGAGGCGACGCTCCCTCGCCGCTCCGTCCTCTCCGGTCTCGCCGAACCCGGCGGTGATCACGACGACGTTGCGGACCCCAGCCTCGCCGCACGCCTCGATGGCGTCCAACACGATCGAGGGGGGGACGACGACGACGGCGACGTCGGCGTCCGCGTCGGCGACGTCGTCGACGCAGGGGGTGTCGAGCACCGCCTCGTAGTTCGGGTTGACGGGGACCGTGTCGCCGTCGAAGTCGTCGAGGAGATTCGACGTGACGGCGCGGCCGACGGCGCCCTCACGGGCGGTCGCGCCGACGACGGCGACCCGGTCCGGGTCGAACAGCTCATTGAGCGTACCCATCAACTCGGGAGTACGCGAAGCGTCGGCTTAAGATCGGTGGGAGGTTCTTCGAAATCGGAGTTAACAGTGAACGATCGATCGGGTTTCGGTCAGCGGTCCGTCGATTCCCACGGCGGCCCGGGGTCCTCGCCTTCCCGATCCGCCGCAATGTCGGCGACGTCAGCCAGCGATCCGCCGTCCGGCTCGGCCGCGGCCGACCGGCCCGCGGGCCCTCGAGGCGGAGACCACCGTCCCGCCGGGGGCGTCGGGTCGCAGTCGGCGTCCGGCACGCTGATCGTCACCTCGTTCCCGTCGGCGTCGGCGTCGAACGCGAGGTCCCCGCCCGAGCGGTCGGCGATCCAGTAGACGAGCCACAACCCCATCCCCCCGGTGTGTTTCAGGTCGTCCATCTCCCAGCGGTCGGTGATCGGGTCGCGCTCATCCGCGGGGATCGGCGGCGCGTTGTCACGGACCGCGATCTCGACGCGGTCGGCCGAGGCGGTGACCTCGACTTCGACCCGCGGCGCCGCCTCGGCGTGTTCGATCGCGTTCTCGACCAGCTCCGCGATCGCGTAGTCCAGCTCTGGATGGGTGAACGCTCGCAGGTCGTCCGGGCAGTGAACGGACACCTCCGCGGATCCCGCGTCGCTGTCGGCGAGCGCGTTGTCGACCGCGGCCCCGACGAGCGATGCGACCCGGAGCGGCTTCGGCGGCTCCTTCCGCCGGAGCAGGTCGATCACGCCGCGCTGTTTCTCGGCGGAGGTCAGCAGGTCGTCGGCGACGCGTCGAATCGTCTCCGCGTGGTCGATCAGGTCGGCGGCGAGTTCGGCGGCGTCGCCCTCGCTCGGCGGGTCCGGCGGCCGGAGCGCGTCGTCCGCGCGGGCCGCGATCCGCTCGGCGGTGCCGTCGACGATGTTCATATTGTTGCGGATCGTGTGGCGCAACAGGTTGTCCATCACCGTGAGCTGGCGCTTCCGCCGGTACTCGTCGGTGACGTCGCGAGCGAAGCCGGTGATCGCGACGACCTCGCCGTCTTCGACGACGGGACGGGCCGGCACCCGTACCCAGCGCATCCCCTGGTCGGAGGTGCCGATGCGGTAGTCGAGGTTCGTCGACTCGCCGACCGAGAGCCGCTGTATCGCGTCCTCGACCGCAGAGCGATCGTCCGGGTGGACCGCCTCGAGGAACGCCTGCGGCCGCTCGCGAAGCACCTCGCGGTCGATCCCGAACACGGACTTTACCGCTTCGTTGACGAACAGCAGTTCGTTCCAGTCGGCGGTGAACATCCACAGCACGTCCGGCGAGGTGGAGGCGATCGTCTCCAGCCGCCGGCGGGACTCGACCTCGAGCGTGACGTCGCGGGAGCTCAGCGCGTAGCCCTCGATTCCGGTCTCCGCCGGCGGGTACACGCGCGTACGGAGCCACAGCCAGTCGCCGTCGGCGGTCGCGTACCGATACTCCAACGGGCCGTCCGGACGAGCGTCGTCGGCGACGAACGCGTCGAACGCGGCCCGGACCCGGTCGACGTCGTCGGGGTGGACCAACTCGAACGCGTCCGTGCCGACGAGCTCGTCGGGGTCGAACCCGAGGAGGTTGCGAGTGGCCGCGTTGAGATACCGGAACCGTCCGCGCTCGTCGATCACCGCAATTTTGTCTTGCGCGAGATCGATGAGGGTCTCTGGCTCCGGCGAGCGAGACATACGCAAGAGCTTCGTAAACGGGCGTATAATCTTGACCGTTCGATTATCATGTTCGAAATCTCGCAGGGGCTTCCGGCCCGGATCGGCCCTGAAAAACGTCAGTCGGCCGAGATGCCGGGGGCGTCCAGCGCGGCCCGCAGGGGATCGGTCCCCCCGTCGTCGACCGTGAGCGAGACGCCGTCGTCGCCGAGTTCGACCGCGGCGTCGGCGGCGTCGCGGACGTACTCGGCGGCGTGGTCGCCGTCCGGGTCGAACCGGACCCCCTCGGCGAGCAGCGGCGTCTCGCTCAGCAGTTCGACCTTCCGGTAGGCGGTCGAGAGCGCGATGTCGCAGTCCTCGGCGAGTTCGCTCGTCGTCTTCGGCGTCGCCGCCGCCGCGAGGATCGCCCGGCAGTCGGCGTCTGCGAGCGCCTCGAACGTGGCGTCGAGCGCCGCGTCTCCCTCGGTCGTCGTCGAGTCGGTCGTCCGCGGGGGGCGTTTCATATCCGTAGATACCGCCTCCACCATCCCGAACGGTGACCCATCATATGCGGGGGGTATTATACCACGAGGGCGCGCCCGCCAACGTTTTTGCCCGCGGCGGGTACGGACGAACGAGATGGGACCGGGAATTCGGGCGGAAGTCTCGCTGCCGACCGCGACGCCGTCACCGTTCGACGGCGTCGTCGACGGGGCGACGCCGATCACCGAGGTCGCGCGCTGTACGCCGGCCGACGACCGCGAACGCGTCGTCGTCGAGTTCATCGCGGACGCCGACCTCTCGGTCCCCGAGGGGGTCGAGGTCGTCTTCGACTACGGCGGGCGGGCGGCCTATCGGTTCGACGCGGCCGTCGACCCCGACTCGCCGTTCGCCGTCCTCGACCGCCACGGGACGCCCGTCTCGGAGGCGACGATCCGCGACGGGCGGCTCCGGATCACCTTCCACGCGGGCGACCTGCCGACGCTGCGGTCAGTGCTGGAGACGTTCCGCGACGGCTGTCCGGACATGGAGGTGTTACGCCTGCTCCAGTCGACGACGACGCCGACGGAGTCGGACCTCGTCACCGTCGACCGGAGCGAGCTGACCGAGCGCCAGCGCGAGGTGCTCGCGGCCGCCTACGAGGCGGGCTACTTCGACCACCCGAAGGGCGCGAACGCGGGCGAGGTCGCCGAGTCGCTGGACATCGGCCGGTCGACGTTCACGGAACACCTCGCGGCCGCCCAGCGGAAGCTGTTCAGGTCGCTGCTGGATTAACTCGCGTTCCGAAGCCGCGAGAATCCGAGGCCCGTTTGATGACCGTGGGTGTCGTACCCACAAGTATGACGGGGCGATCCACCCACACATTCGTCTGCCCGGAGTGTCGGCGCTCGATCGAGGTGGACGACGCGATGCGGGCGACGCTGCTCGAGACGGGCTGCGTCGTCTGCGGGGCGCCGGTCACCGAGGAGGACATCGACGGGGCGCCGGCGATGCACTGAGAGCCCGCGTCGCGACCGCCCAGCGGCCCGCCCGTCGCACCGTCGACACCGCCCCGCGGTCCCCGCGCCGCACCGCGTCGCCGCCGATCCCCGTTCTCCCCCGCTGCCCGTGCCGTCTCGTGCCCTTTAAGCCGCCGTGCGAAGAAATTCGGGTATGCCGACGAACAGCGAGGTCGAGATGTCGGAGGCCGAGGTCGACGCGCACCTGTCCCGCCACGAGACGGGGGTCCTCGCGCTCGCGCGCGACGACGCGCCGTACGCCATCCCGATCTCCTACGGGTACGACGCGGACGAGCGCGCGTTGTACCTCCGGCTGGTGTCGACGCCCGACAGCGAGAAGCGCGAGTTCCTCGCGTCGACGCCGCGGGCTCGCGTGGTCATATACGAGGACGAAGACGACGAGTACGCGAGCGTCGTCGGTATCGGCACCTTAGAGCGCGTCGACCTCGACGAGCTCACCCCGGAGACGATCGCGCAGTACGGCGAGACGCAGCGCCCGCTCTTCGAGATCTGGGCGGACGACAAACCGGACCTCGACATCAGGCTCTACCGCTTCACGCCCGAGAAACTGACCGGGCGCACGGTCGTCGTCGAGCGCGACGAGGAGTAGGGAGTTCTCGGTCAGTCGGCGCCCGGTTTTCGTTCTCGTAAGGAATTACGGTTGCCAGCCGTCACGCCGATTCTCTCTGAGCGCCGCTTCCATTGCCGCAGCCATCTCTTCGCGTGTCTCCGCAGAGACATCGTCGTCGACCAGCATCCCGCGACCCGCCGACTGGTTCGCCTTCCGGACGCGGATGCCATCGTCGGTCGGCTCCCACCAGAGTTCGTCGCCCGCCTCTAGGCCGAACTCCTCGCGGAGCTCTTTCGGAATCGTGACGCAGCCGTCGTCGGTGATTCGAGGCGGTTCACGTTCGCCGTCACTGTTCACACGTAACACGAGTCGGTGTAACACATTAACAGTTTGTAGGCGCTAAGTCCCCTTCCTCAAGGAGCGACCGAAGGGAGCGAGTAGGGAGGGGATACAGTGCCGTCATCACCTGTTCATTCCTCCGATACAGACGGCCCGCAGGCCAATGCGCCGAAGCACTTACCTATATGTATCGCATATAGATTAGCATGGCATCATTCACAGTTGAGGGTCAAGAAGCTCTCGACCGGGAAGTGAAGCCCTTCGGAAGCGGTGGTGCTCATATTACCAT
>JBNJEE010000157.1:0-5557 GCA_051745525.1 Methanobacteriota archaeon
GCGCCGTACCGCCGCCTCCCTCGCGGGCGGCTCGCGCCCTGCGGGCGCTCGCCGGCGCGCCGCTCGATTTTTAAATGGCACAGCGCGGTGTGGCTGGTCGGCCACCGCACAGAGTCAGTTCCGCAGCGCCTCGACCGGCCGCTCGTTGGCCGCCTTCCACGCGGGGTACGCGCCGCTGACGATCCCCACGCCGACGCCGAAGACGAGCGCGAGGAGGAGGTAGTAGGCGTTCGTCCGGTCGAGCACGAGCGCGGCGTCGACCGCGGGCGTCGCGAGGACGAGGCCCGCGACGAGCAGGACCGTGAGCACCGTGCCGGCCGCGGCGCCGGCGGCGCCGATCAGTCCGGCCTCCGCGAGCAGGACGCGCAACACGTCCCGGCGCGCGACGCCGACCGCGCGCATCACCCCGATCTCCTGTCGGCGCTCGACGGTACTCATCAGCATGACGTTGAGGATCGAGACGCCGGCGACGACGAGGGAGATGGCGCCGAGCCCGAGCAGGAACGTCGAGAGCAGGCCGAAGAACTCGTTGATCTCGTCGACGAGGGCGGCCAGCTCGAACAGGTCCACGCGGTCCTCGCGGGCGTTCACCTCCTCGCGGATCGCGTCGGCCGCGGCGCGGGCCTCTGCGCCAGAGTCGGAGACGACGAGCGCCTGCGCGTAGCCGTCGGCCGAGAACGCCGACTCGGGCAGGAAGACCGCGTCGTCGGGCGCCACCGGGCTGAACGTCTGGCTCTCGACCAACACCGCGATCACCCGCACCTGCGAGCCCGCGATCTCCACGGTGTCGCCCGCGCCGGCGTCCAAGTCCTCGGCGATACCCGCGCCGAGGATCGCGCCCTGCCGGTGCCGGTCGGGGAGCCGGCCCTCGGCGGCCTCGTACGCCAGCGCGGGCTCCTCGATCCCGTACACCGTCGCGAAGGTCTGGTCGCCCTGCCGCGCGACGGTAGCGCTGTCGGAGTACAGCGGGATCACCGCGGGCTCGCCGACCGCGCGCCGGATCGACGCCACGTCAGCGTCCGACAGCGACTCTACGTCGGCGTCCGCGTTCGGCGAGACGACGACCTGCGTGCCGATGTCGCCGATGGCGTCGTCGGCGCCCAGCGCCAGCACGTTCCCGAAGATACCGAGCGCCGCGACCGCCAGCACGCCGATACAGACGCCCAGCACCGCGAGCACCGTCCGCACGCGGTTCCGCCGCAGGTTCCGCGACGCCATCGAGACCGCGGGGCCCCAGCCGCGGAGCCAGCCCGCGGCACCGGTCGTTGCGCGGTCGCTCCCGCTCATCTGCCCCCCCGATCGATCCGGCGGTCGTCGTCGCGCTCGGGAGCGGTTCCCGGCGCCGGCCCGTCATCATCCGGCAGCCCGCCGGTCAACACGCCGTCGGTCAGGTCGACGACGCGGTCGGCGTACTCCTCGACGAGCGGGTCGTGCGTGACCGCGACCACGGCGACGCCCTCGGCCTTGACGCGCTCGAACTCGCGGAGGATCGCCTCGCCGGTCTCGGTGTCGAGGTTCCCCGTCGGCTCGTCGGCGAGCAGCACGGCGGGCTCGTTGATCAGCGCGCGGGCGATGGCGACGCGCTGTTTTTGCCCGCCGGAGAGCTCGCTCGGCTCATGGTCGAGCCGGTCGCCGAGCCCGAACCGGTCGAGCAGCTCCGCCGCCCGGTCTGTCGCGTCGCCGGGGTCGAAGGCGGTCGGCATCGCGACGTTCTCGACGGCGGTAAGCGTCGGCAGCAGGTGGAAGTCCTGGAAGACGAACCCGATTGACTCCTTGCGCGCCTGCGTCCGCTCGGCCGTCGAGAGGCTCGTCACGTCGGTGCCGTCGAGCAGTCGCCGCCCGCCGGTCGGGTCGTCGAGGAGTCCGAGGACGTTGAGAAGCGTCGACTTCCCGGACCCGCTCGGGCCGACCACCGCAACGAACTCGCCGGGCCGAACCGCGAAGTCGACGTCGTCGAGCGCGACGACCGGCTCGCCACTCCCGCTCGGGTAGCGCTTGACGACCCCGCGGAGCGCGACGGCGGCGTCGCCGCTCGGGGCGTCATCGCTCGGGGCGTCGTCGACCGCCGAGCCGTCCGCCGACCGGTTCGACCGCACGCCCGCGGCGTCCTCGCTCACCTCGCTCGCTGCGTCCCCACTCACGGTGCCGACCCGTCGCGTCGCCGCCCCGTCGAACCGCCGATCCGTCCGGTCCTGATTGCGACGCCGACCGCGCCGGCGAGGCCGACGAGCGCGAGGCCGCTCGCGACCGCGCCCGCGGCGCCCACGCCGCCCGCGCCGATCCGACCGAGCGTGCCGCCGCTCGCGTCGTCGTCGTCCGGCTCGGGGGCCGTCACCGTCAGCGTCTCGGTGTATCGGACGCCGCGCTCGGTGTAGGTGACGCGGATCGGAATCTCGTCGGCGACGGAGGCGTTCACCGCGGTCGGCAGGTCGAAGCCGACGAAGTCGCTGCCGCCGAGCGTCCCGACGAAGTACTCCTCGCCCGTGGGCGTCGGCTCGACGCCGGGCGCGTCGCCGACCGAGACGACGGCGCCAGTCATCTCCCCGCCGCCGGCGTTGCCGAGGTTGGCGTCGACGACGACGGCGCCGTCCTCGCCCTCGCGGACCGTCGCGTCGGTCACGGTCGCCGTCGCCTCGCGCACCGGGTACGTCACCGTCGACTCCGCGGTGCGGTCGGCCCCGCGGTCGTTTCGCTGGTCCGTGTCGGCGCGGAACGCGGCGCTGACCGTCACGTCCGACCGCCGGTCGAGCGGCCCGAGGTCGACGATCACCCGACGCTCCTCGCCGGGCGCGACGTCCTCGACGACAAACGGGCCGACGTCGACCGTTTCCGCGTCGTCGCCGGAGTCGCCCCCGCCGTCGCCGCCCTCGACCTCAGTCCCGACCGCGCGGAGGCTGACGCGGTCGGCGGTCGTCGTACCGGTGTTGACGACCGTCACCTCGACGGGCGAGTCGGCGACCGGCTGGGAGTCGCCCTGCCCGTCGCCCGTGTCGAGCCCACCGCCACCGCCGAAGATGCCCTGAATGCCGCCGACGCCGAGGTCGCCGGCCGAGGCCTCACCCTCGTCGTCGCTCTGGAGGTCCTCGGGGTCGAGCGCGCGGGTCCGCAAGTCGAGTGCGACCTGCGTCGGGCTGACCTCGATCACGGTGTCGCGGCTGACGGTCACGAACTCGCCGCTCGTCGACTGGTTCGCGACTGCCTCGACGGTGAGCCGCTTCTCGCCCGGCTCCTCGAACGACGTCCACAGCGTCGCGTCGAGCGAGTCGCCCGCCGAGAGGGCGCCGACGCCCGAGACGCTGTCGAGCACGTCGCCGTCGGCGTTTCTGACGCGGACCTCGGTGACGTTCGCCGCCGCGGCGCTGCCGCCGGAGTTCGAGACGGTGACGTTCAGCGCCGTCCGCTCGCCGACGGTCGGGTCGCCCGGGGACGCCCCGACCTCGCCGACGGTGATCCGCGCATCCGGTACCGCCGCCGCCCCGCCGATCGCGAAGGCCCCGCTGACGGCCGATAGCAGCGTCAACGCGGCCAGCATCGCGGCCGTAGTTCGTGTGTACGTCAATGTCATATCTGCTAAGTGACCGCCGTGGATATATCCGTCGGCGGCGGAAGCGAGAGCCGCGTCGGCGCCGGAAGCGAGGGCTGCGCCAGCGGCGGTCTCCGAGACGTACCGGTTACGGATGCTTTTTCAACGGTCCGACGTAAGTGGTGGTAATGAGCGAACGCGACACCGCGCGAGCGGGTGATCGGCGATGATGGGCGGCAACGACCAGCAGGCGTACGACCGCGGCACGTCGCTGTTCTCGCCGGACGGGCGCATCTACCAGGTCGAGTACGCCCGCGAGGCGGTCTCGCGCGGCGCGCCGAGCGTCGGCGTCAGGACGACGGACGGCGTCGTCTTCGTCGCGATGTCTCGGCCCTCCTCGTCGCTGATGGAGGCCGAGAGCATCGAGAAGCTCCACAAGCTCGACGACCACGTCGGCACCGCGAGTGCGGGCCACGTCGCCGACGCGCGCCAGCTGATCGACCTCGCACGCCGTCAGTCGCAGGGGAACCGCCTCCGCTACGGCGAGCCCGTCGGCGTCGAGACGCTGACGAAGTTCATCACCGACCACATCCAGGAGAACACGCAGCGCGGCGGCACGCGCCCGTACGGCGCCGCCCTCCTCATCGGCGGCATCGACGACGGCAAGCCGCGCCTGTTCGCGGCGGACCCGTCGGGTACCCCCAACGAGTGGAAGGCGACCGTCATCGGCGGCGGCCGACAGGACATCCAGGGCCACCTCGAAGACGAGTGGCGCGACGACCTCTCGCTTTCGGACGGCATCGAACTCGCCGTGGCGGCGCTGGCCGCCCATGACGACGAGTTCGAGCCCTCGGACCTCGCGGTCGCGACCGTTACCAAGGCCGACGGCTTCCGGACGGTCCCGACCGGGGAGGTCGAGACCGCGTTCGAGGCCGCCGGCCTCGTCGCGGGCGACGAGGCGGACGACGACGAAGCGGACGACGGTGAGGCGGACGCGGACGACGACGACGAGTAGCGACCCGGCCCAGACGCCGTCGACCGAGCCGCTGTCGGCGTTCGTCCGCTGAATACGCGGAATTGTATGTCTCACACACAACACTTTTAGCGACGGGAGTCGTACAGTAGCTGTAAAATGCCCGATTCGATGTCCGAACAGCTCCAACGGGACATGGAGTGCGAGGGGTTACTCGAGTGTTTCCACGGCCTGAAGCAGTTGGACAAGGACTGCTACCAGACGCTCGTGTCGGCCGACGAGGCGCTCACGATCGACGAGGTCGCCGAGCGCGTCGACCGAGAACGCTCCACCGCCTACCGCGCAGTTCAGCGGCTCCTCAAGGCCGGCTTCATCCAGAAAGAACAGATCAACTACGAGCAGGGAGGCTACTACCACGTGTACCGGCCGACGGACCCGTCGCAGATCGCCGACGACATGCAGCGGATGCTCAACGACTGGTACGCGAAGATGGGCCAGCTCATCGGCGAGTTCGAGGAGAAGTACGAGCAGCCCGAGCGCGCCACCGTCAAGAACTAACCGAGGGACCGGCCGTCCGTTCGGGACCGACCGGCCGTTCAGTGCGGTTCGTGCGGCGTTCCGCGCGCCGTTTCCCGTCGCTATTCCGCGTAGAGGAGGGTCCGTCGGCAGTCTGGACAGACGTACGGGACCGGCGTGAGGATCTCGTCCGCTCGGAGGCTGCCGAGAAACCCCTCGTTCGACTCCTGAGAGACTATCGAGAGGGGACCCCACGGCTTCGGTTCCCTGTACTTCATCTCTTCGAGCGGTTCTTCACAGTCCGGACAGCGCTTTTCAGCGGGCACGTGTGCGGTTTACACACTACTTTCAAAAACGGGGTGGTTCGTCCTCGTCACGGTTCGGGCACGCGCTACGCTCGCGCCCGCAGAGGCGTCCTCGGCGAGCGGCCGTTTCGGACGGCGACGCGTCCGAAGGACGGACGCAAAAGGGGGGAAAACCGGGGGGAGCTGACGCGGAGCCAGCGCTCAGAACGTGAACACGTGGTCGGCCTCCTCGGCTGCTTC
>JBNJEE010000158.1:0-5554 GCA_051745525.1 Methanobacteriota archaeon
TCGGTCGCTTCACTTCCCCAATGTGCCCTACCCCACATTGTTATGACACGCTCGAACTCCCACAGGCACACCCGGAAGAAATCACGACCCGGCCTCGCACCGCCACAGGCACCGCTTGACTCGGGGTCGATCCGCGCTCGACCGCCGATCACGTCGGCTTCCGGAAACGACCCCGATGATCCGGTTTTAGCCGGTTATTCGCCGCTTCAAGCACCGCTTGACGCGCCCGTAGGCGTCAAAAGAACCGGCAAAAATGTATTCTTATCAGTATTAGTATCTGATCGATTTATGTAGGCCTGTCCACAGGTTAGTGTTAACCGCCGAACAGGAGATCGCACCGATCTCGATCGGCGCGCGCCACACGATGCTCTCGACGACCCCGATGGGAACGACGGGCGACGTATCGCTGCCGGAAGGAGAGATATTCGAACTGCTCGCGAACCGCCGCCGCCGCTTCGCGATCCACGCGCTGAAACGCGCTGGGGGCCCGATGGACGTCGCCGACCTCTCGACGCGCGTCACCGCCTGGGAGCGCGGCGTCGACCCCGAGACGATCGGCTACGACGACCGCCGGAACGTCCACACGGTCCTCACGCGCACCCACCTGCCGAAGCTCGACGAGCGCGGCGTGGTCGACTACGACGCGGAGGCGAAGGTGGTCAAACCCACGCCGACGCTGGAGGACCTCGACGTGTACATCGAAGTGCTGCGCGGGAAGGAGATCCCGTGGAGCCTCTACTACCTCGGGCTCGCCGCGCTCGTGGGCGCCCTCATGCTCGCGGTCGCGGTCGAGGCACCCCTGTTCGCCGCGCTCGACGCGACCGCCGTCGCCGTCTTCGCGGTCACCGCCTTCGCGGTCTCCGCCGCGCTCCACTACTACTACGGCGAGCGCGCTCGGCTCGGAAATCTGGAGAAGCCGCCCGAGCTCCGCAAGCGGGAGTGAAAAAAGGCCGCTGCGCCGCGCTGTTCCCGAAATAGCCGGCCGCGCTCGGTCGCCGGGACACACAACCAGCGAACGGCGACCGAGCGGTCGCGCGGCCGGTCAGGTCCCGCCGCCCCCACCCGTCGCGGCCGCGCCGGCGCTGACCGACAGCGAGGCGGCCAGGCCGTCACCGACCGCGCCGTCGGTCGCGTCGACGAGGAACGACACGCCCAGGTCCTCGCCCGCGCCGAGCCCCTGAATCGACATCGACACCGTCGATCCGGAGCCGTTGTCGTAGGCGATCTCGTCGGTCTGGACCGTCGACCCGTCGTCGTAGTGCGCTTCGAACAGGAACAGCGTCCCGCCCGGACTCGACGCCCCCTCGTCGACGGAGAAGGTCATCTCGACGTCCTTCGCGTTGTCGGTCTGGTTCCGGACGAGGAACGCCGACCGGAAGTTCCCGTCCACCGACGCGGTCGGGTCCGCAGTCGTGATCGGGAAGATGTTCTCGTCAGGCTTCTGTGTCGGCGGATCCGTCGTCCACTCCTCGCTGAAGTGCCCGAACTGGTAAACGGAGTTGACGTTAACACCGTGGTCGTCGAGCGCGATCGCCAGCTCGCCGTCGACCAGTTCGACCCCCGATATCTCGGGATTCGGGACCAGCCCGACGAGCCCCTGCGCGTCGTTGACGACGCTGATGTCAGTCTCCCGGCCCGAGATCTGCGCGGCGCTGAACGCGCCGGTCCCGACGGCCGCCGAGGCTGCCGCGGTCGACCCGAGCCCCGCGAGGAGCGTCCTGCGGTTCATGGATTACTCCCCCTTCAGGGCGGGTTCTGGACCGCTCCACCGGCGTTGAGGTGGAGCGAGCCGCTGAAGTCGTCCTCCGAGCTCGGGTCGAGGTCGCCCGTGACGACGATCAGCGACGCGGCCACCTCCTCGCCCGACGCGAGGGTGAAGTTCGTGAACCCCTCGGGATCGTCCCCGAGCGACTGCGCCGCGGAGAACGCGCCCTCGCTCTGGCCGTTCCGGAGGACGATCGCGGCCGTGAACTTGCTCGTGTCCGGCTTCGAGTCGTTATCGACGGAGAGCGTCATCTCGTAGTCCTGATCTGACTCGTTGCGGATGACGAACGCGGGATCGTCGCTGATGTTCAGATCGGATCCGCTGTTCGCGGTGTCTGCGCTCCCGTAAAGGATCTGGTCGCTGACGGACGGGCCCGGGGCCTCGTCGTCGACGTAACTGTCGAGGTCGTCCTGTCCGTCCTCGCCGATCGCACCGATCTGATACACCGAGTTGGGGTTGACTCCGTTGCCGGAGCCCTCTCCGCTCGTCTCCGAGTCGTCGAAGCTGATGAACAGCTGTCCGTCCTCGTAGCCGACCCGGTTGTCGGTGACCGTACTGTCGCCCTGTTCGACGGCGTCGTAGCCCGGGATCAGTTGGATGAGCGCGTCCGCGTCGCTGCTCACCGCGATGTCGGCCTCGCGTCCCGAGACCTGTGCCGCGCTGAACGCGCCGGACCCGACCGCCGCCGCGCTTCCGGTTGCCAGTGCGCCTGCGCCGATGACGAATTTGCGTCGTTGCATGGATGTCTCACCTGAGTTCGTGCGCCGGACTCGACGATTCTGGCCCGAGGCACTCATACGAGCCGTGGGCGGGATGCCACTTCGTTATGATATTCTCGCTAACACGTCACGCGATCTGCGCTGTCGGAGCGAAATCGGCGTTCGGTCCGGCGTCGAAACCTCGTCGGCACCGAGAACCGCAATTTCCGTTCGGAGAGTCCTGAGAGAAGCTGATCGAGGCGGTTTCACTGGAGGCCGGACACGGCCCTGAAGGACAGAGAACCGGCAGGAATTTCTCATTATCGGCTGACTCGACCCGCCGCCGTCACCGAAAGCGCGCCTCACCCGTCAGCTGTTATGTTTAACTATCCAACTATTTTATATCGGATGTTTCTCATTTACTATCCGAATCGCGACGGAGAGCCACTGAAACCCCGGTAAGCACTCGGTCGACACGACAAATGAACGCTGCCAACCGCACCGACCCGTCCGCCCGCAACGCGCCGGACCTCTCGCACGAGGAGGTCTTCGAGATCCTCGCGAACCGCCGGCGCCGGTTCGTCATCCACGCGTTGAAACGCGCCGACGACCCCCCCGACGTCTCCGAACTCTCCCGCTACGTCACGGCGTGGGAGCTGGGCGTTGACCCCGAGGACGTCCCCTACGAGAAGCGCCACAACGTCCACAGCACCCTCCGACGCGTCCACCTACCGAAGCTCACCGAGGCCGACGTGGTGACGGTCGACGAGGACGACGTCGTCAGGCCCGCCCCCGCGCTGGAGGACCTCGACGTCTACGTCGAAGTGCTCCGCGGACGAGAGATCCCGTGGAGCCTCTACTACGTCGGGCTCGCCGGCCTCTCGGCCGCCGCCCTGCTCGCCGTCGCCGTCGGCGTTCCCGGGTTCGCCGCGCTCTCGTTCGTCGACGTCGGGGTCTTCGCCGTCACCGCGTTCGGAATCTCCTCGGCCGCCCACCACGTGATCGGGAGGCGAACTCGCCTCGGGAACACCGAAAAGCCGCCCGAGGCGAGGCGTCGGCGGTACTGACGCCCGGTCGCCGAACCGCCTCGCCCCGACGCTTCCGCCTACAGCTCGATCCGCTCCCCGATTTCGGGCGCGCCCGCGTCGAACCCATCCTCGCGCAGGTCCTCCGCGAACGCCTCGCACCGGTCGCCGTGGTTCACCAGCACCCGCGCGTCCCGGTACGCGTCCAGGAACGACTCCAGCCCCTCGCGGTCGGCGTGCGCGGAGAAGTCGTACGACTCCACCCGCGCGCTCACCGGCTGAACGCGGCCGTTCAGTTCCAACTGCCCGCGATCCTGAAGCTCGCGGCCCGGCGTCCCCTCCACCTGGTACCCCGTCAGCGTCACGAGGTTCGTCGGGTTCGTCCGGATTTCCGGCAGGTAGGTGTGGACCGGGCCGCCGGCGAGCATCCCGGACGTAGTTACGATCAGCGCGTTCTCGGCCGCGATCCGCTCGCGCTGCCCGTCGCGGCCCGTGACGACGCGCGCCCGCCCGACTGCCTCGCCGAACGCCTCAGCGTCGCGCAGGAACGACGGGTACCGCCGCAGCATCTCTGTCACCCCGACGCCCATCCCGTCGACGTACGGCGTGAGTCCGTGCGCGGCCGCGACGAGGAGCAGTTCCTGCGTCCGGCCGATGGCGAACGCGGGCGCGACGACGGTGCCGCCCTCCCAGATCGTCCGCTCGACGCTTCCGGCCCACGCCGACTCCACCGCGGCACGGTCCTCGTGGACCACGTCGGCGTACGTGGATTCACAGACCACGGTGTCGGCGTCGGGTCGCGCCGTCGTCCCGGCGACCAGCCGCTGGTCGTCCGTGTGGAAGTCGCCGGTGTACAGCAGCCGTTCCTCGCCGTCGTCGACGAGGACGTGCGCGGAGCCGGGGATGTGGCCCGCCGAGAACAAGGTCACCTCGTACCCACCCTCATCGATCCCGCCCGCGACCGGGAAGGGATCGCCGTAGCCGTGCCGCCGCTCGGCCTCGCCCAGCCGCGCGACGTGCTCGGCGCCGAACGGGCACAGCGGGCTGTTGCCGTGGAGCTTCAGCGTGTCCTCGGCGAGGGTGCGCGCGAGGTCGCCGGTCGGCGGCGTCCAGTGGATCGCCGGCCGGCGGTCGCCCTTCAGCAGCGCGGGCACCGCGCCGACGTGATCGAGGTGCCCGTGCGAGACGACGACCGCGTCGGGCTCGGGGTCGCGCACCGGGTACCGCGGCGGGTCCGCGGTCATGAGCCCGTAGTCCAGAAGAAGGATATCGTCGACGAGGAGGGCGCTCCGGCCGACCTCGCGGGCGCCGCCGAGGAACTCCAACTCCATCGGAGCGCCGTAGCCGCCCGCGGCGTTAGTGTCCGTCGGTCGGGCGGGAGAAGGGAGTGACGCCGCGAAGCCGGCCGCCGTCGACGTCTCGACCAGTGTCAGTCGATCCGCTCGGCCGCATCTCGCTGGACCAGCGGGTCGGCGTTCTCGACCGGGAGGGAGACGACGTCCTCGCTGGCGAGCTCGTACTCCCGCTCGTCGACGCCGAAGATTGCCCCCACGTCGCGGGTGATCCGAACCGTTGCCCGACCGGTCTCCCCGTCGCGGTCCGAACCGATTCCCGGCCCGCCGCTCGCCGTCGTCTCGGGGACCGCGCCGCCGTCCGTCGTCGCTCCGGGCTCGGCCTCTTCGCTCGCGTTGTCCGCGGGGCGGTCGGCCGCGCCGCCGTCGAACTGGTCGCTCCCGCCGTTGTCCGTGTCGACGCCGACCGCTCCCGGGGGTGCTGGCTCTGGCGGCACCGGCGTCGGGTCGTCGTCCCCGTCGCCCGCAGCGCCTTCGGTCGGCTCGGGCGGCGCGCTCGGAGCGTTCGGTGACGACTTCGCCTCGCCGCCGCCCATCGCACCGGCGAGCGCGTCGGAGGCTGCGTGGCCGCTCTCGGCGTCCGCCACGTCGGTACTCGGTTCTGTCTCCGCTGGGTTCGCGGCCGCCGGGTTCGCGGCCGTCCGCTCTCGCCCAGTCGACTCCGCATCGGCCGAGGACGGATCGGGTTCGGGCGTCGGATCGCTCGGCGCGGGG
>JBNJEE010000035.1:0-18088 GCA_051745525.1 Methanobacteriota archaeon
GCGGCGGTCACCTCGACCGCGACGTCGGCGGGGTCGACGCCGATCCGCGCGAACTGCGTCCGGACGTGGTCGCGGGCGGCCTCGACCGCCTGCTCGCGGGTGTCGAACCCGCGGGGCATCGGTTCCTCGAAGGCGACGCGGATCTCCTCGCCGTCGACGACGAGCGGCGAGCCACCGCTTTCAACCTCGTAGAAGGAGTCGCACACCCACACGTACGGCGCGTCCTCGTTCGGCGCGCCCTTGTAGGCGGGCGACTCCTCGCCGCGCTCGAACACCGTGCCGGTGAGATCCGTCCCGCCGCCGCTGCCGCGAACGAGTATCATGCCACAGATACGGGGTCGAGCGGGATAAGGGCGCCGCGGGAGAGATTCCCGTCCCTCGCGACGTGAGGGCAAACGCTTTCGGCCCGGCGGTCGGTGAATACGCCATGACGCTGGAGGATTTCACCGAGTTCACCGGTGACGGCGACGGCGACGGCGGCGCCGCGGATGAGGCCAACGGCGCCGAAGGTGGGGCCGACTCCCCGGTTGAACCCGGCGGCGGATCCGCGGCCGACGGCGGGAGCGCGGCGGACGCGGCGGGCGCGGCGCCCTCTGACGCGCCCGGGCCCGACGCGGGCGACGACCGCGAGGACGACGCGTTCGCCGACTACGAGGCGGCGCCGACCGGCAGCGACTCGGGGCTCGGCGTCGTTTCGGTCTCGCAGGGGCTCCGCGTGGCCGAGGAGGAGGACGAGACGTCGCTGAAGGCGTTCGTCACGACCGGGAACCGCGAGTCCGTGCGCCTCGGGAAGTACCTCCTGATACCGTACCCGGACGGCGAGCGGCTGTTCTGCCGGATCACGGGCCTGGAGTACGCCCAGGAGTTCCAGTCGGACGACGCGACGGAGATCCACGCCCGCCGGCAGATGCGGCGCGACGAGTTCGCCGAGCGCGACTACAAGTTCGTCGCCGACCTGGAGCCGATGTCCGTCGTCTCCGGCGAGGGCGAGGGGATGAAACGGCGGATGACGGATCGGGTGCCCAAGCCCGGCGCCGTCGTCGAGGAGGCGGCCGACGACGCCGAGATCAAGACGGGCCTGAAGATCCCCGACGACGGCGTCTTTCTCGGGCACCTCTCGGTCGGCGGCGAGAAGGTCCGGACGGCGGCGGAACCCCCCACAGTCGACTACCGGGTGAAGGACGACTACGCCGACGGCGACCCGCTCGCCTTCCGCCACACGCTGGTCGCGGGGGGCACCGGGTCGGGGAAGACGCACGCCTCGAAGAACGTCCTCCGGCAGTACCTCGATTCGGACCGGACCTACCCGATGGGCGACGGCCGCGAGTCGCGGATGGCGGTCGTCCAGTTCGACCCGCAAGACGAGTACGCGCAGATGCACGATGACAACCCCGACCTCGACGACGCGTTCGCGCGGCGCTTGGAGCGCGAGGGGATCGCCCATGGCGGCCACGACGACACCGTCGCCCTCGTGCCCCGCGTCGCGAACGCGACGTACCCCGGCGAGGGGCACCGCGCCGAGCGCGTCGAGTTCACGATCCCCTTCTCGCTCGCGCAGGAGATGCCGTGGCTCGTGGCGGGCTCCGGGCTCAACGACAACCAGTACCCCGCGTTGTTGACGCTGCTCAACCGCTTCTTCGACAACTACGGCGACTCGGGGACCTACAGCCAGTTCCTCTCGTACCTCGATGACCCGGCGCTCAAAGAGGAGTTCCACGAGAGCGGCCGCGTCCACGAGGCGACGTTCGACGCCGTCAAGCGGCGGGTCCGCGGGGTGCCGAGCGGCGTGTTCGACCAGGACGCGAAGCCGATCACGGAGTTAGACCACACGCTCGTGCGCTCCGGCGGGCTCTCGGTCGTCCCCACCTACCATCTGCCGACCTCCCGGCAGAAGGAGATTGTCGTCCTCGCGGTCGCGGGACTGCTCATCGACGACAAGCTCTCGAACGACCCGTCGAGCGACCGGATCAAGGAGACGCCGCTGCTGGTCGGCATGGACGAGGCGCACAACTTCCTCGCCGACGCCGACAACGTCCAGGCCCAGAAGGTGGTCCAGAAGTTCACGGAGGCCGCCAAGCAGGGCCGCAAGGAGCGACTCGGGCTCTTCTTGATCACGCAGGACCCGCAAGACGTGGCCGAGTCGGTGTTCAAGCAGGTGAACACGAAGATCGTCTTGAACCTCGGCGACGAGGACGCGATCTCGAGCGTCAACATCCCAACGAACCTCGCCGGCAAGGTGCCGTACATGGAGAAGGGGCAGATGGTCGTCTACTCCCCGGACAACTCCGAGCCCGTCGAGCTGATCGGGCTCTCCGAGTGCGTGACCCGGCACGACTGACGAAACGCCTCGACGGCTCGGAGGAGCGACCGCGCGCAGCGGATTGCCGCCGCGTCGGAGCCGCCGCCCTTTTATTCCGAACGGGCGAACCGCCGCGTATGAGCAAACGCATCCTCATCGCGGTCGACGGGTCGGAGGAGGCCGCCGAAGCGCTGCGGTTCGCCGCCAGCGAGTGGCCCGACGCCGACCTCACGGCGCTCCACGTGATCAACCCCGCCGACTCCGCGACCGGCGCGGACGGCGGGTTCCCGGGGGCGTCCGACCAGTGGTACGCCAGCGCCAAACAGCGCGGCGAGCGGGTCCTCGCGGAGGCGGCCGACGCGGTCGATCGGGAGATCGAGACGCGACTGGAGGTCGGGCGCCCGACGAAGACGATCCTCGGCGTGGCGGGCGGCGAGAAGCCGGTCGGCGAGGACGGCGACGACCTCGGCGAGCCGTTCGACCACGTCGTCTTGGCGAGCCGGGGCCGAACCGGGCTCTCGCGGGTGCTCCTCGGCAGCGTCGCCGAGGGTGTGGTCCGCCGCGCCAAGGTGCCCGTTACCGTCGTGCGGTGAGCGCGTCCCGCGACCGCCGCGGACCGGCTACTCCTCGGCTCGCTCGGCCGCGATCACCTCGCCGACCATTGACCACCCCTCCTCGTCGGGGCCGGCGCGGCCGAGCAGGATCCGCTCGTAGTCGTCCGAGCTGATCAGCCGGAAGTCGGCGTCGCGGTCGGCGTCGGTCCGGACGCCCTCGCCGCGGAACTCCCGCTGGAAGAACTCCGTCGACGAGAACTCGAAGACGCCGCTCTCGCCGGAGTCGAGTTCGATCCGCACCGGTCGGGGCTGGACATTGTGGATCCGCTTCGCGATCGGGTGTAGATCCGGCATACCGACGGGTGGGTACGGGTCGGATAAAAGCCGTCGGCTCCGGCCGCCGCGGGCGCGACCGAAGACCGCGGTCGCCGTCACCGTTGTGGTCGCCCTCGCCGTCGTAGCCGTGGTTGTGGTCGCCATCGCCGTCATAGCCGTCCTCGCCACCGCTGCCGCCCTCTCCGCTGCGGCCTCCTCGTCGCCGCGGCCGCAGCCGTACTACGTTAATACCTCACGGCGCGTTGAGGATGTGAGAACCATCATGTTAGACGCATCGCTTTCCTACCTTCGCGACGGCGACGACGCCGTTACCACCGCCGTCATCGGCGGGCTCCTGCTCCTCGTGAGCCCGCTCGTCATCCCCTCGATCCTCGTCTTCGGCTACCTGACGCGCGTCCTGCGACGGACCGCCGACGGCGACGACCGCCCGCCGGTCTTCGAGGAGTGGGGCGAGCTCTTCGTCGACGGCCTGAAAGCGTTCGCCGTCGCGTTCGTCTACTCGCTGCTGCCGCTCGCGGTCGTCGCGGTCGCCGCGGCGGTGAGCCTCAGTGCGTTCGTCGTGGTGCCCGGAACCGGCGACGGCGGCGCGGGGACCTTCTTCGGCACCTTCGTCGTCGGCGTCCTCGTCCTCGTCGCGGGGCTCGTCGCGCTCGCCCTGTCGCTCGTCGGGCTTTACGTGACGCCGGCGGCGCTGGCCGCGGTGGCGGACTCGGGGAAGGTCGGCGACGGATTCGCCGTCGGCGCGCTCTGGGGAATCGTCACGAAGCGGGCGTACGCGACCGGGTGGGTCACCGCCGCGGTCGTCGTTCTCGCCGGCGCGCTCGCGATCGGCGTGCTCTCCGTGGTCCCGGTGCTCGGAACGATCGCCGGCGTGTTCGTCCAGTTCTACGCGCTCGTCGCCGCAGCCGCGATCGTCGGCTGGACGTGGGCCGACGTGCGGCCGGTCGCGACCGAACCGCCCGAGCCGGAGCCCGCGGAGCGGCCCGCGGTGTGACTGGTCGGAACTGAAAACGCCGCCGAAACGCGGAGAGCCGCGAAAAGGGGGGCGTTACTCGTCGAGGACGTCGTCGTACTCGCCGGCGTCGACGCGGTCGTCGAACGTCCGCGCGTCCTCGCCTTCGATGGTGACGCCGAGGGACGCGCAGGTGCCGCCGACTTCCTTCGCGGCGGCTTTCGTGTCGTACGCGAGCAGGTCGCTCGACTTCTGCTCCGCGACCGTCTTCACTTGCTCGATGGACATGTCCGCGACGAAGTTCTCCTGGGGCTCGCCGGAGCCGGTCTCGAAGCCGGCTTCGTCCTTGATGAGCTCCGCGGTGGGCGGCACGCCGACCTCGATGGTGAAGGAGCCGTCGTCGTCGTACTCGACGGTGACGGGCACCTCCATGCCGTCGAAGGCAGCGGTCTCGTCGTTGATCTCCGCGACGACGTCTTGGACATCCACCGGCGTCGGTCCGAGCTCGGGACCGAGCGGCGGGCCGGGGTTGGCCTGCCCGCCGGGGACGAGCGCTTCGATAGTTCCAGCCATGTCCATACGAACCCGTCGCCGACTTTTAACGGTTGTTCTTTCCGGCAGGGGGAGTCAGCGGTTCGCACACCGTATGAGTGGCTTACATGGCGGTGAACCACTCGTTCGACGAGCGACGCTGATCCAGTGCGTGTTTATAAAAAAGCGCGCGATACCGTGTGAAACGCTAGCGAACATTTCGCGGCTCGCTTATAAATAACTAACAGCAGGATACCGGCGAACACCGCCAAAGCCCCAGCCGCTCACTCATAAATAACTGACTGCGGATCCGCGGCAGATACCGCCAAAGCCCCTGCCGCGAGGAGGCCGTACGCTCGCTGCGCTCCTCACTCAGTCGATCACTGCGTTCGCTCCCTCGTTGCGGTGCTTGCGTCGCCTACGGCCTCCTCGCGGCTGCCCCTTTGAGCCCCGCTCCGCACCGAACAGCACCGCAGCCTCACTCCTCCCCAGCCTCGTCGGTGGCCCTCCGCTTCGCTCCGGGCCACCGACTCCCTCGCGCGGACTCCTCACGGCCGCCTACGGCGGCCACTCGGAGGCACGCGCCACCGCCTCAGTTATTTATAAATCGTGTCCACGCGGGGTCGAGGGCGCGATGCACTACGAGTCGACGACGTTCGACGGATCGCTCGGCCCCGTCTCGTCCGCGACGCGTCCGGGGAGGAACGTCCCGGTCTCCCGGCGGACGCCGAGGAGGAGGACGCCCCCGGCGAGCAGCGGGAGGGCGGCGCAGGCGGCGTAGATGGGGGTGAAGCCGACCGCCTCGATGAGGGGGAGGGACACCATGGGTCCGAGGCCGCCGCCGACGTCGCCGAGGACGTTGTTCGTCCCCGAGGCGCGCCCCATCCGCTCGTCGGGGGTGAGGTCCGCGAGCAGGGCCATCATCGGGCCGCTCGTCCCGCCCTGACCGGCGCCGATGAAGACGCAGGCGAGGCCCAGAGAGAGGACCGACCCGGCCCGGGCGAGCAGCAGGAACCCGACGAACGAGACGACGAGGAACGTGAGCAAGACCGGCGTCCGGGAGTCACGGGTGTCGGAGACCCGCCCGCCGACGAGCATGAAGAACGCCGCCGATATCACCGTGCCGGCCATGAACAGCCCGGAGGTGCCCTGCGGGGCGAGGCCGAAAAGCGAGATGTCGTTCGCGCCGAGGAATAAGACGAGCGTGGAGAACAGCGCGCCGATGTACGCGAACAGCAGCCCGAAGTTGACCAGCCCGACCGTCACGGCAGGGACGGCGGTGTCGACCTCCCACGGCTTGATCGAGTCCCCGGAGCGGTCGCCCGTGACGTGCGTCTCCGGGACGTACCGATACGCGACGACGCTCGCGGTGAGCGCGAAGGCGGCGGCGACGGCGAAGGCGGCGACGTTGCTCGCGACCGCGGAGACGACGCCGCCGAGCACGAGGCCGGCCGGGAACCCCATCGTGATCCCGCCGCGGACGATCCCCATGTTCGTCCCCCGGGAGCCGCTGTCGGAGAGGTCGGCAGCGATGGTGTAGGCGGTCGCGAACACGGCCGCGGAGCCGAGCCCCCACAGGATCCGCGCGAGCAGGAACCACGTCTCGGGCGCGACGGCGACGCCGATCGGCGCGAACCACTCCTCGGGGCCGACGACCAGCGGGCCGGCCCCGAGCGTCGGCAGCGAGGCCGCGAGCGGGCGGAGCGACTCGGCGGGCGGCATCGCGAGCGCGACGACGTAGCCGAGCGTGGCGACCCCCTCGACGAAGAGGCCGACGACGAACGGCGTGCGCGTCCCGTACCGGTCGACGAGCGCGCCGGCCGGCGCGTTTGCGACGAGCCGCACCCACCGGTTCGCCGAGAGGATCGCGCCGACCATGAACGCCGAGATGCCGAGGACGGCGCCGAGGTTCGGTAAGATCGGGAAGACGACCCCGCCGCCGAACCCGACGAAGAACGTGCTCGCGATCACCGCGAGCAGCACCGGCGGCGGCCGCTCGAACCCGAGGCGGGTCATTCGCGGTCGTCCGCGGTCTCGTCGGGTTCCGGGTCGTCGGGTTCGGGATCGTCGCCCCCGTCGAGTTCAGGCTCGCCGGCCCCGTCGGGTTCAGGGTCGTCTCCCTCCTCGCCCTCCGAATCGTCGGACTCGCGCCGGAGCGCCTCGATCCCGTCGTCGAGCGGCGGCAGGTCCACCCCCTCCGCGAGCAGCGGGCCGACGATTCGGCGGAGCGCCGCCTCGGCGACCTCGCGGGTGTAGCCGTCGGGCTCGTCGTCCCGCACGGAGCCCGCGAGCGTGATCTGGCGGGTCCGCGCGCCGTCGAGGGTCGCAACGAGCAGCGCCGCGGTCTCCTCGACGTCGACGTCGCGGAAGGCGCCTGTCCCGATGCCGTCCGCGAGGATGTCGGCGACGGTCCCACGGAGCAGCCGGTCGCTGCGCGCCAGCTGCTCGCGGATCCGCTCGTTGAACGGCCCCTGCGTGCGCAGCTCCAGGAGGGCGATGTGGAACGCCTCGCGGTCAGCCTCGTCGGGGGCGAAGACGAACCACCCCACGAACTGGACCAGCCGGTCGACGGGGGGGTCGTCGGCGCGGGCCGCGATTCGCGCCTCGGAGTCGGAGATGATGTGCTGTAAGAAGGCGACGAGCAGGTCCTCTTTTGTGTCGTAGTGGTAGTGGAGCAGCGACTTGCTCTTCGAACACTCGTCGGCGATGTCCTGCATCGTCAGGTCGGCGTAGCCGTGAGCGCGGAGGGCGCTGTACACCCCGTCCATGATCTCCGCTGCCGCGCTCGGCGAGTCGCTCATTGACTGACCGGTCAGTCAACGAGCGGTAAATTCCTATCGGTCGGGGCGTTCGACACCGAAACCACCCGGTGCGGAGAGGGACGCTGTTCGCGGCGGAACGCGATCCGGCGCCGCGGCTCGGCGGATGAGAACAGTCGAAAAGCCGATTCGCCTCGGGTGTCGTTGCCGACTTACAGACGGGTGACGTTCGACGCGCGCGGACCCTTGTCCGCCTCCTCGATGTCGAACTCGACTTCCTGACCCTCTTCGAGGTCCGGGCCGCCGACGTCCTCCATGTGGAAGAACACGTCCTCGTCCGCGTCGTCAGTCGAAATGAAACCGTAGCCGCCAGTGTCGTTGAAGAAGTCAACTTCGCCTTTCGCCATTGCGACTGTAGAAGCGGGAGTAGGACATATAAGGCTTCCGCGACGGTTCGCGTCGTGGAACGGCGTCGCACGGATCTGCTCGGAGCCGCCCGCGAGAAGCGACCGAGTTCCGGGACGCGGGAGCGAGCGCCGCCGTGTTAGAAACTACTATACGACCCCAGTTCAGAACCGTTAGGTATGAGTCAGTCGTACAATCGAGGCCTCATCGAGGACTTCAGCCGCTGGCGGGAGTTCGAGGCGGGGATGTGGGCGTGGATCTTCCACAAGTTCACGGGCTGGGTGCTCATCGGGTACCTGTTCACGCACATCGCTGTGTTGAGCACGGGGATTCCGGCCGCGGGCGAGAGCGCGACGGCGATCGCCGCCGGAAACGACGTCTACACCCAGACAATCGTCTCCTTGGAGGGGCTGCTGCTCGTGCGCGTCCTGGAAGTCGGCCTGCTGGCCGTCGCCGTCTTCCACATGCTCAACGGGACTCGGCTCCTCCTCACCGACCTCGGCGTCGGGCTGGAGGCACAGGATAAGAGCTTCTACGCGTCGCTAATCTTAACCGGAGCGATCACCGTCGCGTCCGTGCCGACGTTCATCGCGGGGGCGTTCTGAGATGGCCGAGCGCTACTCCTCGTTCCAGTCGGGCGGCCGAATGTGGTTCCTCCAGCGAGTCACCGCGGTCTTCCTGCTGGTCGTGTTGTCGTTCCACTTCTTCCTGCTCCACTTCGTCCACCACGCCGACGAGGTGTCGTTCCTCGCCAGTTCCGCTCGGATGGAGCAGCTGAGCTACTACTCGCTGATGATCCTCTTCCTCGTGACCGCGACGTTCCACGGGGTCAACGGCGTCTACAACGCCTTAGTCAACCAGGGGCTCACCGGCACGAAACGAACCGTGATCAAGTGGACGCTCGTCGCCGCGAGCGTCGTGCTGATCGCGCAGGGAATCCGCACCGCGAACGCGTGGGCGGGCATCGGACTCTACTGAACCGACCATGAGCACGCAAATTCCGAAGCAGACCGATGAATCGACCGAGGCCGACGCCGAGACGGAGCCGGCCTCGAAGGGCGACGAGCGCCGCGCCGAGAAGCGGCGCCGCGCGGCCGAGCGCCGCGAGCAGCGGCAGGAAGAAGAGGCAGAGAAGGCGGCCGCCGACGAGCACACGGTCGAGCTGAAGGTGTTCCGCTACGACCCGCAGGTCGAGGGGAAACAAGAGCCGCGGTTCGACACGTTCCACGTCCCGTTCACGAAGGGGATGACCGTCCTCGACGCGCTGATGTACGCGCGCGACACGTACGACTCGTCGCTCACGTTCCGCCACTCCTGCCGGCAGGCGGTGTGCGGCTCGGACGCCATGTTCGTCAACGGCGGCCAGAAGCTGGCGTGTAAGACGCAGATATCGGACCTCGACGAGCCGGTCCGCGTCGAGCCGCTCCCGCACGCCGAGGTGACGAAGGACCTCGTCGTCGACATGGAGCACTTCTACGACCAGATGGAGGCCGTCGAGCCGTACTTCCAGACGAACGAGTACCCGGACGGCGAGTTAGAAGAGCAGCGCCAGGACCGGGAGAACCGCGAGAAGATCAAGATGTCCACGCGCTGTATCTGGTGTGGCGCGTGTATGTCCTCGTGTAACATCGCCGCGGGCGACAACGAGTACCTCGGGCCGGCCGCGATCAACAAGGCGTACCGGTTCGCGATGGACGAGCGAGAGGGCGAGGATATCAAACAGAAGCGGCTGGAGATCATCGAGCAGGAACACGGCGTCTGGCGGTGTCAGACGCAGTTCTCCTGTACGGAGGTGTGCCCGAAGGACATCCCCCTCACCGAGCACATCCAGGAGCTGAAGCGCGAGGCGGTCAAAAACAATCTGAAGTTCTGGTAAACCCGACAGACAGTATCAAGGGACTCCGGAACTTACGAAATTACATACCAACAATGTACGAACACGACGTCGTCGTCGTCGGGGCCGGCGGGGCGGGACTCCGGGCGGCGATCGCGGCACAGGAAGCGGGCGCGGACGTGGCGATGGTGTCGAAGCTCCATCCCGTCCGGTCGCACACGGGCGCGGCAGAGGGTGGGATCAACGCGGCGCTGCGCGACGCCGACTCCTGGCAGGACCACGCATACGACACGATGAAGGGGTCCGATTACCTCGGCGACGCGCCGGCGGTCGAGGCGCTCTGCCAGGAGAGCCCCGAGGAGGTCATCCGCCTCGAACACTGGGGGATGCCGTTCTCCCGCGAGGACGACGGCCGCGTCTCCCAGCGACCGTTCGGCGGCCTCTCGTTCCCGCGCACGACGTACGCGGGCGCCGAGACCGGCCACCAGATGCTCCACACGATGTACGAGCAGGTGGTCAAACGGGGAATTACAGTGTACGACGAGTGGCACGTGATGGATCTGGCCGTCACCGACGAGGACGACCCGGCGGAGCGGACCTGCCACGGCGTGGTCGCGTACGACATCCAGAGTGGCGAGATCAGCGGCTTCCGCGCGAAGAACGGCGTCATCCTCGCAACAGGCGGGATGGGGCAGGTGTTCGACCACACCACCAACGCGGTGGCGAACACCGGCGACGGCGTCGCGATGGCGTACCGTGCCGGCGTCCCGATGGAAGACATGGAGTTCATCCAGTTCCACCCGACGACGCTGCCGTCGACGGGCGTCCTCATCTCCGAGGGGGTTCGCGGCGAGGGGGGTATCCTCTACAACGAGGACGGCGAGCGGTTCATGTTCGAACACGGCTACGCGAACAACGACGGCGAGCTCGCCTCCCGCGACGTCGTCTCCCGCGCCGAGCTCACCGAGGTCAACGAGGGCCGCGGCATCGAGGACGAGTACGTCCACCTCGACATGCGACACCTCGGCGAGGAGCGCATCCTCGACCGGCTGGAGAACATCCTCCACCTCGCGGAGGACTTCGAGGGCGCCGACGGCCTGACGGAGCCGATGCCGGTCAAGCCCGGCCAGCACTACGCGATGGGCGGCATCGAGACGAACGAGTTCGGCGAGACCGTCATCGACGGGCTGTACGCCGCCGGCGAGTGCGCCTGCGCCTCGGTTCACGGCGCGAACCGCCTCGGCGGGAACGCGCTGCCGGAGCTCATCGTCTTCGGCAAGCGCGCCGGCCGCCACGCCGCCGGCGAGGAGATGGGCGAGGCCGAGGTCACGACCGGCCGGTCCAGCGACTGGGAGCCGGCCGACTACGAGTTCGAGGTCGAGGTCGGCGAGGCCGGCGGTTCGGGCACGGCCGCGGCCGACGGCGGCGCCGTGGCGACCGACGCCGAGAGCGTCGTCGGAGGCGCCGTCGATCGGGCGCAGGAGCGCGTCGAGGAGCTGCTCTCGCGGAAGGGTCGCAACCACGCGGAGATCCGCTCCGCCGTCCAGGAGACGATGACGGCCAACGTCAACGTGTTCCGCGAGGAGGGCCGGCTGGAGGAGACCCTCGAGGACCTCCGCGAGGCCCGTGAGGCGTACAAGGACGTCGCGGTGTCGGACCCCTCACGGACGTTCAACACCGACCTCATCCACACCATCGAGACGCGGAACATCTTAGACATCGCGGAGGCGCTGACGATGGGTGCGCTCGCCCGCGAGGAGTTCCGAGGCGCCCACTGGCGCAAGGAACACCAGGAGCGCAAAGACGAGAACTGGCTGAAACACACGCTCATCTCGTGGAACGACGGCGAGCCGGAGCTGTGGTACAAGCCGGTCGTCCTCGAGGGCGAGAACAAGACGTACGAGCCAAAGAGCCGCTCGTACTGACCTGCCCGATCGATCCGGATCGTTCACGGTCTCCTATCCGACGACGGTCGAAATCGCTCGTCGATACGTGTCGATTTCCTGTTCGTCGATCGACGTTCTGTGCGTAAAACCGGCCGTATCGGCTTTTTCTCGCCCCCTCTGGGCCGTTCCGGCTGTTTCGACGAACGTTGAATAGGGGATTTATTATCGTCGAACCCAACGATTCAGACAAGATGATCGACACGGAAACCGCGTCCGCGGCGGCCCCGGCGCTGCCCCGGGAGCTCCAGTCCCCCCGCGCCAAGCTCGTGTACCTCTACTTGACCACGAACGGCGACGCCACGGTCTCAGAGATGGGCGAGTCGCTCGGGATGAAAAAGCTCTCCTTGTACAGCATCCTGAAGACCCTCCGCAACGAGGGCCTCGTCGACTGCGACGGCGACTGCTACGTGCCGAACTGAGCGGTCGCGCCCCGACGACGCGCCGCCTCTTCTGCTTTTTCGCGTCAGAGCGCACTCCGCGTCGGAGCGTTTAGGAACGCGGAGCGCGCATGGCAACCGTGGACGCGAACCAGACGGAGTTCGAGAACCCGTTCGGGATGGACCCCGACTGCCAGAACTGCGACGAGCTGTGCGGCGCCCGCGACCGCGTCGTTCACGGCTACGGCGACGTCGGCGCCGAGTTCCTCGTGGTCGGGACGGCGCCGACCGAAGCCGCCGAGCGCAACGGCGTCCCCTTCACCGGTCCGGGCGGCGGCGAGCGGGTCCAGTCGATCTTCGGCGACCTCGGCTTCGTCCGATCGGAGCCGGACGCCGCGGAACCGGACGTGCAAAACCTCTTTTTCACGAACCTGACGCGGTGTCGACACCCGGATCGTGGGCCGACGGACTGGGAGGCCGAGACCTGCGAGCCGTTCCTCAACGCGGAGATCCGGATGATAAACCCGCAGATCATCGTGCCAGTCGGCGAGCGACCGCTTCGCGAGCTGGCGGTCGAGTACACGACGCGTCGGCCGGACTCCTTCGACGTTGACGCCGAACACGCGACGACGATCCGCGGGCGCGGGTTCGAACTCGTGCCGATGAAGGAGCCGACGGCGATGAGCGACGCCGAGGCCGACGCCTTCCGCGATCACATGCGCGAGAACGTGTTGAGCCGGGACTACCGACAGACGAAGGGTCGGCGGAGCCGCTGAGCGGTCGGCGTCGACCCGCCGCGGCTTCAGTCGTCGAGATCGACCTCGTCGAGGTCGTTGAGGAGCCCCTCGGTCGCGTCCCTGCTGTCCGCGCCGAACGCGCAGTCGACGAGGATGTGCCCGCCGAGCGTCGACGGCGAGATCACCTGGTCGGCGCCAGCGCGGCGGAGCTTGTCGACGTTCTCGCGCTGGGTCACCGCCGCGACGATCCGCACGTCCGGGTTGAGCTGTCGAGCGGTGAGGATGGCGAGTGCGTCGCGCGCATCGTCCTCGGTCGCGGCGACGACCGCGCGGGCACCGTCGAGGTTGACCCGCTCGAGCGGGTCGACGTCGCTTGGGTCCGCGGTGAACACCGGGATGTCGCGCTCGGAGAGCCGCCTCGCGGCGGTCTCGTCGGGCGTGACGACGGCGTACTCGACGCCGTCGCGGGCGGCGAGTTCTTCGAGTATCGGTTCGGTCAGGTCCCCGTAGCCGAGCACGAGGACGTGGTCGTCGAGAAGGTCGATCTGTCTGTCGGTCATTTTTCCGAGCGCCTTGGAGAGCTGCGCCTCGATGGCGGGCGTGAGGAGGACCCCGAGCGCCACCGCGAAGGCGGCGACGTTCATCACGAGCGAGGAGAGCACGAACAGCTGGGCGATGTCAGCCGACGCGCCGGCCTGCGGCGTCACGTCGCCGTAGCCGACCGTGGAGGCGGTGACGACGGTGAAGTAGAACGCGTCGACGATGGTCTCGACCCCGTTGAACTGGTCGCGGAGCGCGTACGTGCCGACCGTCCCGTACGAGACCGCGGTCATGAGTGCGGCGCCGGCCGCGAGCTGGGTCGGCGACGGACTGAACCGGCGGTCGAACCGACGCCGGTTGATCAGGAGGGTCGGCGCGGACAGGGCGGACAGGGCAACGAGCGGGAACGACAGGACGGACGCCTGCATCAGCCCCTGAAACGCGGTCAGCGGGAGCAACACCGCCGTGGAGTACCACCCCACGCGGTACCCGTTCCGCAGCGCGAACCCGCTCCCGAACATCGCGAAGCCGGTTATCGTTCCCGTGAACCCGGCCGTCTGTCGGACGACTGGGTGGACGTACGGGGCGAGCGGCCCGTCGACGCCGAGCCCGCCGATCTGGGCGAGCCCGGCGAGGATCGACAGCACCGCGACCGCGAACGTCAGGAGGATCGACGCCCGAACGGTCACCCAGTCCCGGGTCAGCTCCATATCCCCGGGTGGCCGAGACTGAACTTAAACCCCGCGAGGGCGAGTCGCTCCCGCGAATTCGGCGGCGACACGGGGCGCGTCCGCGGTTTGACGGCGTCACGGGACGCGACTCTGCGAGGCACCTCCCGCCGCGCGCTCCGCGCCGATGCACGTTTAACCGGCCCCTCGGTTGAAGGGGGTATGTCGCTGCCCGTCGAGATCGTCTTCGGCGTCTACCTCGGCGTCATCACCGGGATCGTCCCCGCGCTGGTGGCCGGGACCCTCGGCTTCGTGCTCAACGAGCAGGCGCGCGCGACGGTGTCGGCCGCGCCGCCGACCGGCGCGCTCTCGAAGCGGGTGCCGGCCGGGAAGCACGCGGTGTCCGTGTCGGCACTGGTCCCGACCGGCGTCGCCCACGGCGACGTCGTCCGCGTGATCACCCCCGACCTCGACGCCGAGGGCGCCGTGATCGCCGCTCGGTCGAGCGGGAACGCGGAGCCGGGGGTCGGCGCGGCGTCGAAACCCTCCCCCGCGGGCGACGACCCCGACCCGGACGACGACGCTCGGACCGATGGCGGCGAGGAGGCCGTTTCCTCCCCGCCGGCGGCGACTGCGCCCACGACGACCGGCGGCGAGGGACGCGTGACGCTCGCGCTCGACCGCTCCGAGGCGGCGGCGCTACTCCGCGCCGACCGCGGGCGGGTGCTGGTGCTGTCGCGCGGTACGCGTCGCGAGTACGAGCTCACGGCCCTGCTTCGCCGGGCGGGGAAGCGGTTCCGGAAGGCCCCGGTCGTCGCCGGCGGGCTGCTTGACGGCCACACGATCGGCGAGGTCGAGGTCCGCGAGGCGTACGACGTCGCCGTCCTCGCCGCCCGCCACGAGTCGTGGACGATCGCGCCGGACGGCTCGCAGTCGCTGTCGGCGGGCGACGACCTGTTCGTCGTCGGGAGCCGCGAGGCGCTCGACCGGTTCGCGGAGGTGGCCGCGTGAGCCCCGCGCTCGCGGCGGTCGTCGACGCCGGCGTCTTCGCGGGCGGCCTCACGATCGCCGCCGTCGACGTCGGCTTCGCTCGCCCGCGGCAGGCGGCGGTCACGCTCGTGACGTTCGCGGTCGTCGCCGCCCTCGTGGCCGGGGGCGGGGCGCTGGCCTACCGCTGGTACTTCCGCACGGAGATACCCGAGGGGGTGACCGGCCTGATCGGCGTCTCGGTCGTCGCCTTATACCTCAACACGACCTCGCTGGGGTCGGTCGCGATTGGCGACAACCCCGCCCTCTTGGCACCCGAGAGCGTCTTCTTCAACCTCGTCTCGCTCGGCGTGGCGGCGGTGACCGCGCCCGTCGGCCGGTACGCGGGCGACCGGCTCGCAGTCGACGTGTTCGCGCTCTCCGGGGCCAAACAGCTCGAAGGGGAGCTGAGCGGGATCGTGCGTGCGGTCGGGCGGTTCACGGCGGTGACGCTCCCCCCGGCGGACGAGATTGGCGACATGGACACGTACGACCCCGTCTCACCGGAGAAGAAGGCGGAACTCGCGGAGACGACGCTGCTGTTCCCGCGGAAGCTCTCGGCGGCGGACCTCCGGGAGCGGCTCGTCGCTCGGCTCAAAGACGAGTACGGGGTCGGCTACGTCGACGTCGACCTCGGCGAAGACGGGGCCGTCGAGTACTTCGCGGTCGGCTCCCGCGCCGCGGGCCTCGGCCCGACGCTCGCGCCGGGGTCGGCGGCGGTCGCGGTCGCGGCGGACCCGCCGAACAACGCGACCGTCGGCGACACGGTCCAGCTGTGGCGCGGCGACCCGGAGCCGAAACGCGTCGCGACCGGCGAGCTCCGCGGCGTCGCCGGCGACGCCGTCACCGTCGCGCTCGACGAGTCTGACGCCGAACGGCTGACGGAGGAGAGCGGCTACCGGTTCGTGACGCTCCCCGCGGAGCCGCAGGCGGACCGCGAGTTCGCCTCCCTGCTTCGCACCGCCGACGAGACGATGGCCTCGGTCGCGGTCGGCGCGGAGAGCGACCTCGACGGGAGCACCGTCGGCCAGGTCGGGGCCGCCGTCGCGGCGGTCCGCCCGGCGTCGGGGTCGGTCAAGCCGATACCGCCGCGCGCGTACGCGTTCGGCGCCAGCGACCTGGTGTACCTCGTCGGCCGCCCGGGCGCGATCCGTCGGTCCGAGGCGGCCGCCGCGTCGCCGTCGGATGCGGACGGAGCAGACGGAACGGCCGAAGCGACGCCCGTGGCCGTCCGCGACGGCGAACTCGACGACACCGACGACGAACTCGGGGCCGCCGACGGGGCGGACGACGACGCCGCCGAACACGACGGGACGCAACGCTCTTGAGTCGCCCCCGCCGGGATCCGCTATGGAGTGGAAGCTGTTCGCCGACCTCGCGGAGATCGCGGGTGACCGGGTCGTGTCCGTCGACGCGGATCCGGGCGACACGGTGGGCGACGCGCTCGACGCGCTGCTGGACGCGCATCCAGACCTCCGTGACCGCGTCATGGAGGACGGGGCCGTCGCGGACCACATCAACGTCCTCCGGAACGGGCGGAGCGTCCGCCACGACGAGGGGCTCGATGCCACGCTGGAGACGGGCGACGAGCTGGCGCTGTTCCCGCCGGTGAGCGGCGGCTCGGCCGGTCAGTAGATCGGTCGTTTCAAACGCGCGCCGACCCCATCGAGAGCCATGACCGACAGCGACGAGGGAACGGGAGGGGACGCCGCGGACGCCGACGGTGACGGACACGACCACGGCGGCCACGAGCCGCACCGCGAGGAGTTCGGCGAGGACCCGGTCGGCCACACGCGCGCGACCGCCGGGATGACCGTGAGCGAGCTCGTCGACGGCTACGGGGACGCGGGGATCGGCGCCGCCGCCGTCAACGAGGCGGGCGACGTGCTCGCGGAGATGTTTGAGAACGACGACTGTACGGTGTTCCTCTCGCTCGCGGGCGCGATGGTCCCCGCCGGCATGCGCCGGATCGTCGCGGACCTCATCCGCGACGGCTACGTCGACGCCCTCGTGACAACCGGGGCGAACCTGACCCACGACGCCATCGAGGCGATCGGCGGGAAACACCACCACGGGCGCACCCACGACCCCGAGAAGAGCCTCCGCGAGCACGACGAGGGGCTCCGCGACGAGGGGGTCGACCGCATCTACAACGTCTACCTCCCGCAGGAGCACTTCGCGGAGTTCGAGGGCCACCTCCGCGAGGAGGTGTTCCCGGCGCTCGAAGCCGACCCGGACGCGGAGGGGAGCGACGCCGTCTCCATCGCGGACCTCACGCGCGAACTCGGCCGCGCGAACGCCGAGGTGAACGAGCGCGACGACGTCCCGGAGGGGCCGGGCATCGCGGCCGCGGCCTACGAGTGTGACGTACCGGTCTACTGTCCGGCAGTCCAAGATTCCGTGCTGGGCCTTCAGGCGTGGATGTACGCCCAGACCGCGGAGTTCACGCTCGACGCGCTCGACGACATGACCGAGCTGACCGACCTCGCGTTCGACGCAGACGACGCGGGCTGCCTGCTCGTCGGCGGCGGGGTCCCGAAGAACTTCACGCTCCAGACGATGCTCGTCACGCCCCGCGCGTACGACTACGCCGTCCAGATCACGATGGACCCGGAGGCGACCGGCGGGCTCTCCGGCGCGACGCTCGAGGAGGCGCGCTCGTGGGGGAAACTGGAGAAGGACGCGCGCAACGCGTCGGTCTACGGCGACGCGACCGTGATGCTCCCGATGCTTATCGCCGCCGCCCGCGAGCGCGTGGAATAGGAGCGCGACCGCGATTGCGACTGCCGCATCGCTTTTAAATCGATTCGCGGTGGCGCGCGCCTCCGAGCGGCCGCCACCGTCGGCCGCGAGGCAGCACGCGCGAGGGAGTCGGCGGTCCGGAGCAACGCGGAGGACCGCCGACGAGGCTGGGGAGGTGTGAGGTGCGGTTGCGGTGCGGTGCGGGGCGGGACTCAAAGGGGCAGTCGCGAGGACGAAGCACGGCGACGTAAGGACCGCAGGAGCGAACGGAGTGAGCGACGAGGACCGCAGCGAGCCGCGCAAGTCCTCGCGACTGGGGCTTTGGCGGTGTTCGCCGCCGATCCGTAGTCACCTATTTAAAAACGAGCGGCTGGGGCTTTGG
>JBNJEE010000036.1:0-18087 GCA_051745525.1 Methanobacteriota archaeon
GCGCCGACGTTGCGCTTGACGGTGGAGTCCGAGAGGTCGCGCTGGAGCCGCGAGGTCGTCACGTAGTCGGCGAGGAAGGTGAGGTCGCTGTTCGCCTTCGAGAGGTTCCCCTCGCTGTTCTCGAAGTCGATCGGGTTCACCTTGTGTGGCATCGTCGACGACCCCGTCTCGCCCTCGACGGCCTCCTGCCCGAGGTAGCGGTCGGAGACGTACAGCCACGCGTCGAGATCTAAATCGAGGAGAACGTTGTTGACGCCTCGCAGCGCGTCGAACAGCGCCGCGAGGTCGTCGCAGGGGTTCACCTGCGTCGCGAGTGCGGTGTGTTCGAGGTCGAGGTCACGGACGAACGACTCGGAGAACGCCTGCCAGTCGACGTCGGGGTAGGCGGCGCGGTGCGCCGCGAAGGTACCCGAGGCGCCCGCGAGCTTCCCGGAGAGGTCCCCGTTCGCGACGACGACCCGCCCGAGCGCGCGCCCGAGCCGCGAGGCGTACACGGCCATCTCCTTGCCGAACGTGGTCGGCGTCGCGGGCTGCCCGTGCGTGCGCGCCAGCATCGGCGCGTCGCGGTACCGCTGTGCCAGTTCGACTAAGGCGTCGCGCACCTCGCGGACCGCGGGGACGATCACCTCGCTCACCGCGGGCTCGATCAGCAGCCGGTGCGCGAGGTTGTTCACGTCTTCGCTCGTGAGTCCGAAGTGGATCCACGGGTACAGCGACTCGGCGTCGTCGAGCGGCGCGTCGGACTCCCCGTCCGTCCCGCCCTCAGCGATTTCGACCAGGCGGACGCGGAGGAAGTACTCGACCGCCTTCACGTCGTGGTTGGTCGCGTCGTACCCCGCGGCGCCCTCGGTCTCGAGCTCCTTTATGAGTCGGGCGTCCTCGGCCGAGAACTCCTCGTACACCTCGCGGAGCGCCGCCGCCGTCGCCTCGTCGAAGCCGATCGGCGTCGCCGAGAGCCCGCCCAGCGCGAGCAGGTACTCGACCTCGACGCGGGTCCGGGCGCGCATCAGCGCGGCCTCGCTCGCATAGGGTGACAGCGGCGCCGTTCGGCCGGCGTACCGGCCGTCGAGCGGCGAGACGGCCGCGAGCGGGTCCGACCGGGAGAGCCCGGTGATGGCGTCGTCCGCCGTCGCTTTGGAGTCGTCGGTCATGTCCGCGACTGCCGCCGGAGCCAGCAAAAACGTGTCGATGGGTCGTCGCACGGACGTGGATCTGAACCCCCATCGAACCGGTCAGAAACCAGGATCAGATCCGTGATCGTGTACACTACCACGGCACGGACCGCAATCGATATACCCGATCGGTCGGACCGTCGCGTATGAAGATCGCGGGACTCGCGAGCAACCGTGGACGGAACCTCAGACACATCGCCGACGCCGCGCCCGGCGGGGCAGAACTGTCGGTCGTCCTGACGAACCGCGAGCAGGCGCCCGTGCTGGAGGCCGCGACGGAGCGTCGCGTTCCGACCGAGGTCGTCGAGCGCGACGAGGGGGAGTCACGGGAGTCACACGAGCGCCGGATCGTCGAGCGCCTCTCCGACTACGACGTCGACCTTGTCTGTCTCGACGGGTACATGCGCGTGCTCACCGACGAGTTCCTCGACGCCGTCCCGACGACGCTGAACGTCCACCCCTCGCTGCTCCCGTCGTTCCCCGGCACGGACGCCCACGAGCAGGTACTGGACGCGGGCGTCCGCACGACCGGCTGTACGGTCCACGTCGTCACCGAGGCGGTCGACGCCGGCCCGGTCGTCACCCAGGAGCCGATCCCGGTATACGAGGACGACGACGCGGACTCGCTGAAGGCGCGCGTCCTCCGCGAGGCCGAGTTCACGGCGTACCCGCGGGCGGTCCGCTGGTTCGCCGAGGACCGCGTGACCGTCGAGCGCGCGGCCGACGGCACCCCGGAGCGCGTCGCGGTCGACGGCGACGTGGGCGGCGACTTCCCGGAGCGCCGGTTCGTCTCCGAGGAGCGGAGCGCTTCGCTGCGCTACGGCGAGAACCCGCACCAGGACGCCGCCCTGTACGTCGACGACGGCTGCGAGGAGGCGAGCGTCGTCGACGCCGCCCAACTGAACCCCGGCGCGAAGGGGATGGGGTACAACAACTACAACGACGCCGACGCCGCGCTCGACCTCGTCAAGGAGTTCGATGAGCCCGCGGCCGCGGTGATCAAGCACACGAACCCCGCGGGCTGCGCGGTCGGCTCCGACCTCGCGGACGCGTACGACCGCGCGCTGCGCACCGACGCGAAGTCGGCGTTCGGCGGCATCGTCGCCCTGAACCGCGAGTGCGACGCCGACACCGCCACCGCGATCGCCGACTCGTTCAAGGAGGTCGTCGTCGCGCCCGGCTACACCGAGAGCGCGCTGGACGTGCTCGCGGAGAAGAAGAACCTCCGCGTGCTCGACGTGGGGCCGCTCGGCGAGGGCGACGAGCGCTTCTCCGAGCGGTTCACCGAGAAGCCGGTCGTTGGCGGCCGCCTCGTTCAGGAGCGCGACCGGCAGTCGCCGACCGCCCCGGACCTGGAGGTCGTCACCGAGCGCGAACCGACCGACGAGCAGGTCGAGACGATGCTGTTCGCGTGGCAGACGCTGAAACACGTGAAGTCGAACGGCATCCTCTTCGCGACCGGCACCGAGACGGTCGGCGTCGGGATGGGGCAGGTGTCACGCGTCGACGCCGTGACGCTCGCGGCGATGAAGGCCGAGAAGGACGCGGAGGGCAAATCCGCCGAGGGGGCCGTGATGGCCTCGGACGCGTTCTTCCCGTTCCCGGACGCGGTCGAGGAGGCGGCCGACGCGGGTATCGAGGCCGTGATCCAGCCCGGCGGCTCCGTCAACGACGAGGACGTGATCGCCGCCGCCGACGAGCGCGACATGGCGATGGCGTTCACCGGGTCGCGCTGCTTCCGGCACGACTGAGGCGATCGATTATAAATTGTCACTGACGAGTCGGTGACAAAACACCGCCAAAGCCCCAGCTGCTCGTTGATAAACGGTTGACGGTAGCTCGGCGGTGAACACCGCCAAAGCCCCAGCCGCGAGGCGGGCGCACGCTCGCTGCGGTCCTCAGTCGCTCGCTTCGCTCGCTCCCTGCGCTCCTTGGGTCGCCTGCGCCCGCCTCGCGGCTGCCCCTTTGAGTCCCGCCCGACTGCGACCGCACCTCACACCTCCCCAGCCTCGTCGCTCACGCCCTGCGGGCGTTCGCGACTCCCTCGCGCGTACTGACTCGCAGCTGCCGAAGGCAGCCGCTCGCAGGCGCGCGCCACCGCGTTTGCTTTTATAAATGGCCGTCGCCGCCGTTCTCGAATATTTGCTTACTCCCTGCGCGAGTCGAGTCGATTCGTTCTCTCCCTGAAACGACAACCCCACGCGGACCGCCGGATCGACGCCGCTTTTTTCTCGGGCTACCCTTGCCCCGGATCGGAGAGGACCGTGGCGCAGTTCGGCAACTCGGTACGGCTGCTCGGGGACCGGGAGTTCGCGGCGCTCGCCGGGACCGCGTTCGCCCGTAGCCAGGCGTACTCGACGATCCTCATCGCCCTCGCGCTGTACGCCGACCTCTTCGGCACCACCGGGTTCATCGAGGGCCTCTTCGGCACCGCGTTCGCGATCGTCCAGCTGGTCATCGTCCTCCCGCTGGGCCGGAAGGTTGACACCGGGAACGCGAAGCGGTGGCTGCTCGGCGGCTTCTTGGTCAACGTCGCCGTCTTCGTCGGCTTCGCCTTGGTCGACAGTTCGGTTCACATCATCCTCGTGCGGATGGTCCAGGGGCTCGGGGCGAGCGTCCTCTGGATCACGGGCGCGACGGTGATCGGCGAGATCAGTCCGGACGACGAGCGGGGCCGCTGGCTGGGCTCGTACAACCAGTTCGCTTCCTTCTCGTCGCTCGCGGGCGATTTGGTCGGCGGCTACCTCCTGTACGCCTACGGGTTCGCCGAGACGTACCTCGTCTTGACCCTCGTCACGCTCGCCGCGTTCGCCCTCGTTTTCGCGTTCCTCCGCGACAACCCCGGCGGCCGGAAGGACCCCGAGGAGGCCGGCGGGATCGAGACGTTCCGGTCGCTGCTCGGGCTCCCAATGTTGCGCGCGCTCGTCTTCTTCCGGTTCACGTTCAGCGTCGGGAAGATGGCCGTGATCATCTTCCTCCCCATCTACGCGCGGACGACGTTCGGCATCTCCGCGTTCGCTATCGGCTGGATCATGGCCGGCGGGAAGCTGACGAAGGCACTCACACAGGGGTTCGTCGGCGACCTCACCGACCGCTACGACCGCACGTACCTGTTCGTCGCGGTCGGCGCGCTCCTGTACGGCGTCGGGACCGCGATAATCCCGCTCGCGGCGTACTTCGAGGGGACCCTCGCGCCGGTCACCGTCTCCTATCTCGGCGACTCGCAGACGCTCGGCGGGGCCTTCTTCGCGCTGTTCGCCGCCTACTCGCTCCTCGGGATCGCCGACTCGATCCGGCTGCCGGCGAGCATGTCGCTGTTCGTCACGGAGGGCGAGGCGTACGACTCCGTCGCCAGCGCGATGAGCCTGCGCTCCGTCTCGTGGAAGGTCGGACAGGTCGTCGGTCCCGTGCTGGTCGGCACGACGATGGACGGGACGAGCACGGAGACGGGGTTCCTCTTGGCGGCCGCGTTCATCGCGTTCGCGACCACCGGCTTCGCGTGGCAGGCGCGCGCCGCCCACCGAGCGGACCGTGACCCGGGAGCGGCGGTCCCGAGCGACGACTGATAGCGGTCAGCGGGAAGTCATTTTTAAAGGGTGTAGTCGTGTTCGCCCGTCTCCGACTCGAGGAAGGCCGTCAGCAGGTCGATCGTCGCCTCGACGTCGCCGCCGTCCGCGGTCTCGGTGACGGTGTGGAGGTATCGCGTCGGGATCGAGATGGCACCGACTGGCTTCGCGCCCGCCGTGTTCTGGAATCCGGCGGTGTCGGTGCCGCCCGCGGGCAGCACCTCGTGTTGGTGGTCGATCCCCTCGTTCTTCGCCACCTCCGTCAGGCGACTGTGAACCTTCGGGCTGGTGATCACCGAGGAGTCCTTCAGCTTCACCGCCGTCCCCTCGCCGAGTTCGGTGACGGCGTCGGCCGGGTCGCCGATCTGCGGCACGTCGTTGGCGACGGTGACGTCGAGGGCGACCGCGAGGTCCGGGTCGACGTCGACGCCGAGCGCCTGCGCCCCGCGGAGCCCGACCTCCTCTTGGACCGTGGCCGCGAAGTGGATCGTCACGTCCGGGTCCTCGATGCGGCGGGCGGCCTCCATGGTCGCGAACAGGCAGATCCGGTCGTCGAGCGCCTTTCCGGTGACGCGGTCGCCCATGCGCGTCGTGGTCTGGTCGAGGGTGACGAGGTCGCCGACGCTCACCGACTCCGCGACCGCCTCGGCGTCGCGACCGAGGTCGATGAAGACGTCTTTGACCTCGTCGTCCTTCTCTTTCTGCTCCTCCGTTAGCGTGTGCGGCGGGACGGAGCCGATGACGCCCGTCAGGTCCTCGTCGCCGTGGACGGTGACGCGCTGCGCGCGCAGGACGCGGGCGTCGAAGCCGCCGAGGGGGTCGACCTGGACGAACCCCTCGTCGGTGACGTGGCGGACCATGAACCCAATTTCGTCCATGTGGGCCGCGACGGCGACGGAGTAGTCCGAGTCGCCCTCGATCGTGCCGACGACGTTGCCCATCGCGTCGGTCCGGACGCGGTCGGCGCTGTCGGCGAACTCGCGGCGGACGATCTCGCGGACGTCGTCCTCGTAGCCGGGGACGCCGCGGGCCTCGGTCAGCTCTCGGAGCAGGTCGAAGTCGAAGTCGAACTCGCGTGGCATACAAAGACGTGACCGCGCCAGCAACAAAGGTCCGCAGGATCCGGCACGGTCGTCGGCCTTCGGTGACTGTCGACGTATCGACGCGGCCGAGGTCCTGTTCTCTACTCTCGTCACAACGAGACGACAATTAAATAACGCTAACCGGCGACGGGAATCATTTATTACTACCGTCGGTGGCGCGTGCCTGTGAGCGGTCGCCGGCGGCGACCGCGAACAGCACCGCGCGAGGGACGCGGCGACCGGAGCGGAGCGACGGGAGCCGCGAGGCTGGGGAGGCGTGAGGTGCCGTGCGGGGCGGTGCGGGCGGGACTCAAAGGGGCAGTCGCGAGGGCGAAGCACGACGACGCAAGCACCGCAAGGAAGGAGCGGTAGCGACTGACTGAGGAGCGCAGCGAGTCGCGCGAGCCCTCGCGGCTGGGGCTTTGGCGGTATTCTCTGCCGATCCGCAGTCAGTTATTTATAAGCGAGCGGCTGGGGCTTTGGCGGTATTCTCTGCCGATCCGCGATCAACTATTTATAACCGATCGGAGGAAAAATCGATCAGCGTTCCTCTCCCCGCACGACACGGACTCCGAGCGACGCCACAGATTCAAACAACCCTAAATACATTTACCGTTGTTCCGCAACCCTTTTGCGGTCGCTCTCGGGATGTCGTGTGTATGAGCGATGTGAAAGCGGAACTCCGCGAACAGTTCATGGACGCGTTCGGCGGCGCAGACTTTCCCGTCGAGAACCAGATGGACCTCGTCCCGGCGCTACCGGACGGTCCGGGGACGAAGTTCGAGGCCGGCGACGTGAGCTTCACCGCGATGGAGATGGCAGCGAAACTCGGCAGCGAACAGGAGTTCCCCTACGACAACGCTGAAGCGCTCGTCGACGATATTCTCGACGGGCTCGAAGCGAAAGGAATGATCTGACCGGCGAGCGACGACGTACCGCTGCTTTTCGCGACGCCACCGTTCCCGTAGCCGAAGCACTGGCGGGAGGTTGATTACCGCGGAGCCGCTACGGCGGGTGTGTTCGCCGAGCTCACGACGCTGGTGCCGCGGTGGGTCCTCTGGGGGATCGGCCTCGGCGCCGTCGCCACCGCGGTCGTCGCGCTCGCCTTCTACCTCGGCGACCGGTTTGTCCCCCCTCCCGCCGCCGCGACCGGACGCCGCGGCGCCGCCGGCGACAAGCGCCGTCGCCGCGAGATCCGGACGTACCTGACCGCGGCCGGCGAGCGCTTCGCCGAGGACCACGCGTTCGACGGCGTCTCCGTTCCCTTCTATCTCCCCGAGCGCGGCGTCGCCATCACTTTTGACGCGCACGACTACTTCCGGCTGGAGGGCGAGGGCGTCTATACTGTCCTCTGCGAGCACGAGATGCCGGGCCGCGGGCTCGGCCGCCGGCTCCCCTTCGACGTCGACGAGCCCGACTGGGCGACCGACGAGTCGACGAATTCGCGCGTCGGTCGCTCCGGGCGCTTCGGCGGCGGCCGGTTCGGGACCGGTCGCTCCGCCACCGGCCGCTCCGCTGGCCCCTCCCGACCGCGTGGCCCCGCCGGCCGCGCCGACCCCGTCGGCGACGCCTTCGACGAGCTCGGGCTCGACCGCGACGCCGACATCGACGCGGTGAAGCGGGCGTACCGCGAGCGCGTCAAGGAGACGCACCCGGACCAGGGCGGCGACGAGGAGTCGTTCCGGCGCGTCCGCGAGGCGTACGCGACCGCCCGTAACCACGTCGACGGCGGGCCGGCCGACCGCGACGCGGACCGGCGCCGCGAGCGCTCGACCGGGTACGGCCGGTGACCGGCTCGCTCGCTGATGCCGGCGTCGCCTTCGCGGAGCGCGCGGTGTACCTCTCCGATGCCGACGCGCTCGTCGTCGCCGACCTCCACGTCGGCCGCGGCGAGGCCTCGGCCGTCTCCCTCCCGCTCGGCGAGCGCGCGGATCTCACAGACCGGCTCGGCGCCCTCCTCGACCGGTTCGACCCCACGACGGTCGTCGTCGCGGGCGACGTTGTCCACACCTTCGACCGAGTCACCGAGAGGGCTCGCGGGACCCTGAACGTGCTCCGCGACCGCTGCGGGGCGAGCGGCGCCGCCCTCGAACTCGTCGCGGGCAACCACGACACCGCCCTCGCGAGCGCGTGGGACGGCCCGGTCCGCGAGGAGGTCGTCCTCGGCGCGTCCGCGGATTCGGATGGCGACGACACCGCCGATTCGTCCCGAACCGTCGTCTGTCACGGCCACGAGGAAACATCGACCGCCGCAGACCGGTACGTGATCGGCCACGTCCACCCGACGATCGAGATCGAGGGCGACCGCCGCCCCTGTTTCCTCCGCGGCGAGGGGACGTACCGCGGCGCCGACGTGCTACTGCTGCCCGCGTTCACCCGGCTCGCGGCGGGGGTCCCGGTCAACGACGCGGCGCGGACCGGGCTCGACTCTCCGCTCGTCGACGACGCGGCCGCGCTCGCCCCGATCGTGTACGACGCCGACGCCGGCGACGTCGGCGAGCCGCTCCGATTCCCGCCGCTCGGCGCGTTCGACCGGCTGCTGTGAGCCCGACGCGGCCGGCGTCTCGACCGGCGGCCTCCTCCCCGGCGGCGGCCGGCTTCCGGTATCTACAACGAACGTTTATGTGAATTCCGCGTGACGTTCTCACGCATGGAAGCAGCCAGACTCCACGAGTACACGGACGACATGAGCGAGGGGCTCACGATCGACGAGATAGACCGCCCGGCGGCGAGCGGTCCGGATGACGTGATCGTCGAGGTCGAGGGGGCGGGGTGGTGCCAGACGGACAACCACATCATCGAGGGGATGTGGGCCGAGTACGTCCCGCAGGAGCTCCCGATGACCCTCGGCCACGAGAACGCGGGAACGGTCGTCGAGACGGGAGATAACGTCGACCTTGTCTCGCCGGGCGACCCGGTGATCTGTCACCCGGTCCAGACCTGCGGCACCTGCCGCCCCTGCCGGCTCGGCGAGACGATGTACTGCGAGAACGACGCGTTCAACGGGCTCACCACCGACGGCGGCTTCGCCGAGTACCTCCACACCAGCGAGCGCTCGGTGATTCCGCTGCCGAGCGGCGTCGATCCGATCGACATCGCACCCCACGCGGACGCCGGCATCACCGCGTACCACGCCGCGAAGAAGGCGGTCGCCGACCTGAACCCCGGCGACCACGCGGTCGTCATCGGCGTCGGCGGCCTCGGCCACATCGGCCTCCAGTGTCTCGACGCGATGAGCGCGGCCCGGATCACCGCGGTCGACCTCAAGGAGTCGGCGCTGAACCTGGCGGACAGCTACGGGGCCGACCACCTGATAAACCCGAGCGAGAGAGACGTTCCCGCCGAGATCGAGTCGATCACGGACGGAACCGGCGCGGCGCAGGTGCTCGACTTCGTCGGCGAGGACGTGACGACCGCGTACGCCCCGGATATTACCGCCGCCGGCGGCGACCACCACATCATCGGCTACGGCGGCCACGTCCACGAGCCGTCGCAGGCGCTGGTGAACGGCGAGTTCTCATTCGTCGGCAACATCGTCGGTCGGTACGCCGAGCTGCAGGAGCTCGTCGCGCTCGTCGAGCAGGGCGACGTCGACCTCCACACCAGCCGGTACGACCTCGACGAGATCAACACGGTCGCCGAGAAGCTCGAACACCGCGAGATCGACGGGCGCGCAGTTATCACGCCCTGAACGGGGTCTCAATCGGCGAGCTCGGCAACCTCCCACGGAAGGTTTTTATCGCTCGTTGTGAACTCGCGGGCATGGACCGCAGAGCCCTCCTCTCCGCTATCGCTGGGTCCGTCGGCGGCGGCTCCCTCGTCGCCCTCTCCGGCTGCGTCGGTGAGACCGACACGGGCCCGGCGACGAACGGAACCGACGACGAGACGAACGGAACTGACGACGGCCGATCGGACGACGGAGACGGGACGATCCCGTCGATCGACGTCAAACTCCAACCGGTCCCCCACGTCGTCACCGCCTACGAACCGTCGCCGAGCCGCGGGATCGACCCCGAAAACGTCGTGCCCGAGTCCGAGATCCCGGACGCGCTACGCGAGCCGCTCGCCGCCGCGCTCGACGGCGGGTTCGAGACCGACAACCCAAGCGACGCGCTGCTGGCCGCAGTCGACGAGTTCCGCGTCTACGACCGCGGCGAGCTGAAGCCGTACGTCGAGGTCGACGGGACGCGCTACGCCTTCGACCCGACGCTCCCGACGTTCACCGCGGAACTCGCCGACGAGGAGGCCGAGGAGTACGACGAGGACCACGTCTTCCGGGAGGCGAGACAGCGCGAGGACATCGGTTCGGAGGCCGTCGAAACGTTCGTCGACGCGCTGACTGCGCACGGCGCGAACGTGGCGCGCGGGGAGTACCGGCGCTGCGACCGTCCGGACGCCGTCGCCGCGTTCCTCGACGAGTACGACTACCTGGAGGACCAGTTCGGCGTCTCTCGGATCCGCGCGGGCGTCGAGAACGAGGACCCGCCGTCCGCGATCACGGCGCGTGAGCTGTCCACGGAGGACATGTGGGATCGCCCGGTGATCGACGAGTCGACGCTCGACGCGGAGCTGGTCACCTTCTTCGAGCGCGCGCTGGCGTCGGAACACCGGGCGCCCGCACTGCCGGGCGACGACCGCAGCCAGCTCTTTGCCGACGAGGTGCCGGACGCCTACGAGGCGTTCGCCGCGGGGCGCGACGACCCGGTCTACTACCGGATCGACGGGACCGTGCACGACATCGCGGTCGGCGAGCCGCGGTACGACCGGCTCCCGGTGTCGGTCTCGGTTGAGCCGAGCGGGGACGCGGCCCGCCAGTTCACGCTCACCGTCGCGCTGGCGCCGGAGAACGCCGAGGGCGACGCCCGGGGCCCGTACACCTTCACGAGCCGTGGCGCGCTGCCGAGCGCCCTCTGGACCTTCCACGAGGGCGAGCGGCGCTCGCTGGAGGTCGTCGAGACCGAGGGCGTCGAGGGGCCGCGACCGAGCCGCAGCGACGGCCAAGCGCTGGAGTCGCTCACCGCGAGCGACGAGATGGCCGCGACGTACGCGGTCCCCGAGGACCTCCCCGCCGACACGTACGTGAGCCGCGGGCTGTTCGGCGTCTCCTGGGGCGTCCCGGACCAGACGCCGGACGAACGCGGGAGGTATCCGTTCGAGGTGGCGATCGCGGTCGAGTGAGCGGGGTGGGTCGCCCGCCGTCGCGTGAGCGCCCACGACGGTCGCGCTGATCGGGACGACCCCGCCGACGGGGACGCGCCACGAGCGTGGCTCAAATCAGCGTTTCACCCACGGGAAGGCCTTTATCGACCGTTCACGATCCCGGCGTATGGACGGATCCGTCTCGCCTGCGTCCGCCCGCTCGTCTCCGCGGTGGTGGTCGCTCTTCGCCGGCGTCTACGCCTTCGGTTTCGGCGCGGTCACGGCCCGAGTGCTGTCGACCGTCCTTCGCGTGTTCACCCAGGTGATCGGGCTCCCCGAGTCGTTCCCGGTGCCCCTCCTCGCGGCCCCGGCGCTTCCCGTCGGCGGCGCGGCCTGGTGGCTGCTCGTCGAGCGCCGGCAGGCGTACACGTATCCCGCCGGAGTCGCGTACGGCGCGCTCACGGCGCTCGTCACAGGACTTTGCTGGACCGCGTGGTTCCTTGGCGTCTGGAGCGTCGACCTGCTCGCCGCCGGGCCGACGCTGACTCTCATCGCGCTCGTGTTCGGGGTGGCGACGGCCGTCGGAACGCTGATCGGTCCGCCGATCGCCTTTCTCCGCCGGCGGAGCCGGACGCGGTCGACGGCCGACCCGACCGCTAACTCCTTGTGACCGGCGCCCACACCGATCCGCATGAACGAGAACGGCGCCGACCGCGCCGACGTCGCCGAAGCCGTCGACCGCGCCGACGCTTCCGACCGCGCCGACGCTTCCGACCGCGCCGACGCCGCCGCGACCGACCCCCTCGCCGAGGAGGACCTTTATCGCGTGCTCGGCCCGGACGGGACTCCCCTGCCGGACGCGACGGTCCCGGACCTGTCGGACGAGGAGTTCTGCGCGATCTACCGCGACCTGGTCGTTACGCGCCGCTTCGATGAGCGCGCGGTGAGCCTCCAGCGCCAGGGACGGATCGGGACGTACGCGCCCTGCGCGGGGCAGGAGGGCTCCGCGGTCGGGTCGACGCACGCGCTCGCGGACCGCGACCTGATCAGCTACCAGTACCGCGAGCACGGCGCGGTCGTCGTCCGTGACCTGCTCGCGGAGTACCTCCCGTACTGGATGGGCCACGAGTCCGGGACGGAGGCGATCGCCGATGGCAACGTCTTCCCGCTCAACATCGGGATCGCGGCGCACCTCCCGCACGCGGTCGGCGCCGCGTGGGCGTTCGACCACCGCGACGAGGACCGCGTCGTCGCCTGTCACTTCGGCGACGGCGCGACCAGCGAGGGCGACTTCCACGAGGCGATGAACTTCGCCGGCGTCTTCGACACGCCGACGCTGTTCTGCTGTCACAACAACGGTTGGGCCATCTCGATTCCGGGGGAGAGACAGACCGCGACCGACACCTTCGCGCAGAAGGCGACCGCCTACGGTTTCGAGGGCGTCCGCGTCGACGGGATGGACCCGCTCGCGAGCTACGCGGTCACGCGGGAGGCGGCCGAGCGGGCGCGCGGCGGCGGGGACGAGTCGGGAGGCAACGAGGACGACCCGCGCCCCGTCCTCATCGAGTTCGTCGAGTACCGGTTCGGCGCGCACACGACCGCGGACGACCCGACCGCCTACCGCGACCCCGACGACGTGGACCCGTGGCGCGAGCTCGACCCGCTCGACCGGATGGAGGCCTTCCTCCGCGAGACGGGTCGGATCGACGACGAGGGGGTGGCGGCGATCCGCGAGGCGGCCGACGACCTCGTCGCCGACGCGATCGATTTCGCCGAGTCCGTCGAGGCCGAGCCGAGCGACATGTTCGAGGACGCGTACGCCGAGCTCCCGCCGGAGATCCGCCGCCAGCGCGACGAACTGCTCGCCGCCGTCGAGGAGCACGGGGAGGGAGCGTTCCGGCGGGAAGAATAACTGACTGGAAGCGAGTGAACAAACTGAGACTTTGGATCCGATGGACCGCCTCCGTGCGATCAAGCGAGCGCTTCGCGACCGAGACGTCGACCTCCATCGCATTCGACGCGAGTCGAAGACCGACTGGGGGTCCGAGCGCGACGACCATCGTTTATAAATATTTGTTCGCCGCCGCGGCCGCCGTCCGCCCGCTCTTCAGCGCCCCCTGGATGGACGACCACTCCGTGTAGTCACCGGCGAGGACGACCGGCCCCTCCGGATCGTCCACGTCCGGGAGATTGGCGTGGACCCCCGGGGGCTGCGCGAACTGCGCGAACCGGATCCGGTGGGCGCCGAGGGTCTCCAGCCCCTCGAAGTCGCGCTCGGGAAACCACGATCCCAGCGCGTCGCGGACGTCGTTGCGGAGGTCGGTCTCGGCGCGGTCGAGCGAGTCTTCGCCGAGGAACGTCGCGGCGATCAGTACCCGGTCGTCGGGCGCGTACTCGGGCGCAACCTCCGACATTGGGACCACGGCGTTGGGGGACTCGCTCGCGGCGTTGAGCAGGATCCGCCCGCCCGTCTCGAACGACTCGCCCGCGGGGAGCGCGTACCAGCCGGTGACGTTTGGCACGCCCTCCGTGGGAACTGACTCGACGCCGGTGAGCCGCCGGGCCTCAGGCGGCGAGGTCGCGACCACGACCGCGTCCGTCTCGCGCGTCGAGCCGTCCGCCAACTCGACGGTGGCGCCGTCGGCGTCGGCGCTGCCGGTCCGGAAGGGGATCCGGCCCCCTCCCGCGACGCGGACCGACTCGACGGCCCCGCCGGTCCGTATCTCGACGCCGGCCTCGCGGGCGCGGTCGGCGAGCGCGGCTGGGAGCGCGGCCATCCCCTCGGCGGGGACGCCGATCGACCCGCGACCCATCGCGCGGAACGTGTAGTCGAAGACGTGCTTCGAGGTCGAGAGGGTGCGGTCGAGGGTGATCCCGCCGTAAAAGGGCTCGACGAAGTTCTCGACGTAGTCGTCGGCGAATCCCCAGTCGCGGAGGTACTCGCGGATCGGCGTGTCGGGTCCGGCGAAAAAGTCTGCTTCGTCGCGGTTCGCGAGGTCGTACCGGAGCGCGAGCGTCCGGAACTTGTCGGAGAATGAAACCTCGTCGTTCAAAAGCGACGGGAGCGCGGACAGGGGGTCGCGGAGCGGGTCTCCGAGGGTCGAGCGCGAGCCCGGTCGACAGATCGTCGCCCCGGGGGCGAACGTCCGGAGGTCGAGGGCGTCGAGCCCGTCGGTCCCCAGTTCGCGCTCGACCGCGGGGTAACTGGAGAAGAGGACCTGAAACCCGCGGTCGAGGGTGAAGCCGTCGACCGTCTCCGTCCGCACGCGCCCGCCGACATCGGGCCGTCGCTCGTACAGCGTCACGTCCGCGCCCGCCTCGGCGAGCCGCGTCGCCGCGACCAGCCCAGCGAGCCCGCCGCCGACGACCGTGGCGTCTCCGTTCATGTATGAGTTATCGGGTCGTGGGTTTATAAGCGGCGGCGGGATTCGCTCGCGGGCAGACGAGGGCGCTGAGCGCGTGGGGCAGGATCCGACGTGACGCGCCCGTAAATCCGCTACGACGATACGAAACGCTTCGACGGCTCCTCCAAGATCTCGGTGGACGTGTTTGATCTGTGACTTCTATTCAAGATATTAATCGTGTCCAAAACCCGTAGCAAGAATCATTACGGCGATACTCTCAAATCGGCCCAGAATAGTGAATTAGATAACAAGATGAGTCCAGAACCCACGTCTCCCGACCACGGAGCCGACGCGTTCCTCGCGCGGCTGGCGATAGAAGGTCCAGCACCGATCCTCGCCGCAGAGGCCGCCACCGGAACCGTCGTGGCGGTAAACGAGGCCGCGACCGAACTGTTCGGTCGCAACCGGTCTTCGCTTATCGGGATGCACCAGACCGAACTCCACCCTCCAGAGACCGAGACGCGCCATCGAGAAGGGTTTCAGGCGGTCCGGGACGGGCGGGAGGAACACGTCCGTGCCGACGCGGAAGAGCCGGTAACGATTCTGCGTGCAGACGGGTCGACGGTGCCCGTCGACGTGCGGTCGACGACGTTCACACACGCGGGCACCGAGTACGTCCTCGGGATTTTCCAAGACGCCAGCGAGCGCACGGCGAACTTGGCTCTGCTCGAACAGCAGGCGGCCGCGATGGACCTGACGACCTCCGGTATCGCGTTATTAAACGGAGACGGTGAATACACCTACCTCAACGACGCCCACGTCACTATGTTCGGGTACGACGACGCCGAGGAGCTGCTCGGCGGGACCTGGCGGCAGATATACGCGGACGACGTCATCGAGCTGATCGAAACCGAGGTTCTCCCGGTCGTCGGGGAGACGGGGTCTTGGGACGGAGAGTTGGTCGGGGTCAAACGGGACGGCACGCCGATTACACAGCGCGTGTCGCTCGCACAGCTTCCCGACGGGGGAATCACCTGCGTGAACCTCGATCTCACCGAACAAGAACGTCGACTCTGTCGCCTTGAGGAGACACGTTCGCTCGCCGAAGAGCTGATGACTGCAGACGATTACGAGGATGTGATCGAGACTGCGATCGAGGGAGTGACGGAGATTATTGATCGGCCGTTCTCTGGGTATTGGGCACACGAACCTGCTGGAACGGATACGGCGACCCCGACTGGAACCGCGGAGACCGCGACCGACGTGCTCGTTCCGGTGTCTGTCTCCAGTAGCGGAGCGTCGCTTGTCGAGGAGGCACCGCGATTCCGCCCCGGTGAATCGCTCGCGTGGGAGGCGTTCGATGCTGGGACGCCGGCATACTACCCGAATGTCGCCGCTGAGGTGGGCGTTCACAACCGGGAGACGCCAATCGGTACCGAATTTATCATCCCTATCGACGACGATGGCGTGTTTCTCGTCGGATCGCCGGAAACGGACGACCTCGCCGAGGACGAACGTGAGATCATTTTGATCATCACACAGTACCTCCGGACGGCAATCGAACTCGTCGCGCAGCGACGTCAACTACGTACTGCGCGCGACCGCATAGAGTCAGAACGCAATCAGCTCGAACGTGTCATGAACACGGTCCCGCAGCTGATATTCGCGAAGAACACCGACGGCGAATTCCTGCTCGCGAACGAAGCGGTCGCTGACGCGTACGGTACCACCGTCTCGGAGATGATCGGTTCGACTGATGCCGACTACACGGCCGAGCCCGACGAGGTGGACGCATTCACCGACGACGATAGACGGGTGATTGAGACCGGCGAGCCCCTCCATCGAATCGAGGAGACGCTGACCGACGCCGCGGGCAACGAGCGGGTCTTGGAAACGTGGAAAATACCGTTCAAGCCGGCCGACAGCGACGACGACGCGGTACTCGGCGTCGCCAACGACATCACCGACCTCACCGATGCGCGTGACGAACTTGACCGGCAGCGCCGGTTGACGAACCTCTACGCCGTGAGCAACCGCGTATTCAAAGCAACGGATACGGAAGACGCCTTCGACGCGTGCGTCGAGGCGGTCACCGACGTGGTGACGGCCGACGAGATTGCGATATACGACCGCAATACTGCGAACGGGGCTCTTGTGAGGCTCGCAACGGCGGGAGACGAGTTCGAATCGGCTAGTCGACAGCGGGTCCGGCCGGGCGAGACGGACCTTTGGCGAGCGTTCGGCGAGCCTGATACGTACTGGCTCCCCGCCGACGCAGTTGTCGATTCGGACGGATCGGCCGAGAAACAGGCGCTCGTCACACAGCTCGGTGACACGAGCCTGTTGAGTGTGGTCGTCGACGACCGGGACGAGTCGCTAGAATCGTTCATTCGAGCGGTGAGCCAGCAGATCTCGGCGGCACTCACACACATCCGTCAAGAGACATCGATAGAAGGGCTTTCAGGCGATGTTGAGAGTGCCCAGAAGCGAGCGGACCGCTATCGAAACCTGTGGGAGGGGGTAATCGAGGCCGTCAGAGCCATCGTGGCGGCGGAGACGCAGACGGCGGTGCGTGAGGCGGTCGTCAGCTTCGGCGATCGTGTGGCGGAGTACGCGTTCGTCGGCACATATGATCCGGTCGCGGAGCGGGTCGACCCAGTCGAAGTCTCCGAGCCGGGCGGACCGGCGAAGCTGTATGAAAACGACGAGCGAACGTTCCCCGCAGTCATCGCCGCCTCACAGGACGAGCGACAGCGTGTCGTTGACGGCCAGGGGACTGCGGGCGATCACGGCGAGTGGCTCAATCGGCTGCTCCACTTCGGCTACCGGGAATCGCTCGCGGTTCCGGTAAGCCATTACGGGACCGTCCACGTCGTTGCCGAGTTCATCAGTACGGATTCCGAGCGGTTCGACGAGCCGGAGCGGCAGGCGGTTGACGCGGTGGCGGACGCCGCCGGAATGCGCCTGTCGATGATTGACTCTGTGAACGCGTCGAACGCACCGATCGTCTTCGACCTCGAGTGCCAGAGGCCGTCGCCACTCTTCCCGGACCTCCCGGAGGCCAGCACGATCGTCGTCGAACACGTCGCGTTGACCGGTACAGAGAGCTTTCACCTAACCGGCCGTATTGACGGCTCCACCGACGCGGCGTTTCGCGACTACGTCGCAGCGACGCCGGGCATTGAACTCGAAAGTATCGACTCGGTCGATAGAGACGTCCACGAGATTGCTGTGCGGATGAGAGATACACCGGACCGGTCGCTGGCCTCGGTTCGCGACGTACTCATGCGGACAGACACGCAACTGAGCAGTGTCCGTTCCCGCCCGAACGCTGACGTGTTGGAGTTCTGGACCACGGACCCGAAAGTGATCGGTCGGGTCCGCGAGGAGTTGTCTGCCGTCTCCGACTTGTGTCAGCTCGTCTCGAAGCGCCATCTTTCTGGGTCATCCGGTAGACGCGACGAGTCGGCCGGGAATACAGACTTGACGAGCCGACAGCGGGAGATCGTCGAGACAGCGCTTCGACAGGGGTACTATGATGATCCCCGTGGTATCAACGGTGCCGACCTCGCCGATCGGTTCGACGTGTCCTCGTCGACGCTCCACCAGCATCTGCGCGCCGCGGAGTCGAAGATCATCCGCGGATTCTTCGAGTGACGAACGATTGTGGACTACTGCTGAGACACGGACATATTCGGTATCGATTCTGCCTGCCACATATCTTCGGGCGTAGACATAGTACCGACACTGAAAGAATAGCAAGTATGATTTTGAGACGGAATGA
>JBNJEE010000159.1:0-5528 GCA_051745525.1 Methanobacteriota archaeon
CGCCCCCGGCGGCCGCGAGGAGCACGCGCGAGGGAGTCGCGGCCGCTTTTAAGCGGCCGCGACGAGGCTGGGGAGGCGTGAGGTGCGGTGTGGTTGCGGTCGGGTGGGACTCAAAGGGGCACCCGCGAGGCGGACGCAGGCGACGCAAGCACTGGAGGGAGTGAGCGAAGCGAACGACCGAAGCGCGCAGCGAGCGTGCGTCCGCCTCGCGGCTGGGGCTTTGGAGGTGGCCTCCGACGATCCGCCAGCAGCTAATTATAAACGAACCGATAGAATTTCAGCCGAAGTAACGGGCTCGACAACACCTCGGAAAAACCGACCGTCGATCACGTAGTCGCCTCAGTACTGGTAGTTGATGACCTGCTCGGTCTCTTTATCGGCGTCGTGAAGCTTGTCGCGGGCTGCCTCGAAGTCCCCCTGCGAGACCTCGGTGCGGCCGTCGCGGATGGCGAACATCCCGGCCTCGGTCGCCAGCGAGGCGATATCTGCGCCGCTGTACCCGTCGAGTTCGCGGGCAACGGCGCCGAGGTCGACGCCGTCGGCGACGCTCATGTCCGCGGTGTGGATCTCGAGGATGCGCTCACGGCCCTCGGCGCCGGGCTCGGGGACCTCGATGAGGCGGTCGAAGCGCCCCGGCCGCAGGATCGCCTCATCGAGCATGTCGAAGCGGTTGGTCGCGGCCATGATCCGGACCTCGCCGCGGTCGTCGAAGCCGTCCATCTCGGAGAGCAGCTGCATCATCGTCCGCTGGACCTCGGCGTCGCCCGAGGTCTTCGAGTCCGTCCGCTTGGCGGCGACGGCGTCAATCTCGTCGATGAAGATGACGGCGGGCTCGCGCTCGGCGGCGAGTTCGAAGAGGTCGCGGACGAGCCGGGCGCCCTCGCCGATGAACTTTCGGACGAGCTCTGAGCCGGCCATCTTGATGAACGTCGCGTCCGACTCGTTGGCGACGGCCTTCGCGAGCATCGTCTTCCCGGTGCCCGGCGGGCCGTGGAGGAGCACGCCGCTCGGCGGCTCGACGCCGACCGTCTCGAACTGCTCGGGGTTTTCGAGCGGGTCCTCGACCGCCTCGCGGACCTCGCGGATCTGGTCGTCGATGCCACCGATGTCTGCGTATTCGACGTCGGGGGACTCTGTGACCTCCATCGCCTGCGCCCGAGAGTCGGTCTCGTCGTCGAGCACCTGCTGGACCGCGAAGGAGTCGTTGATCGCGACGCGATCACCGGGGCGGAGGTCATCGTCGAGCCGCGAGGCGGCCTGCGTGAGCACCTCCTGGTTGTTGCCGTGCTGTTTGATCACGACGCCGTCGTCGGTGATCTCCTCGACGGAGGCGATGTACAGCGAGGAGGTCTTCAGCACCTCGTTTTCGCGTTTCAGCTGCTCGACGTCGTCTTTCAGGTCGCCGCGGCGCCCCTCGGCGTCCGCGAGCCGCGTTTCCAGTTCCTCGTTCACCTGAACGATCCGCCGGTAGTGCTGGCGGATCGCCTCCAGCCGCTCCGCGTCGCTCATCTCGGGGTCGAGCTCCAACCGCGGGCGGTCGGGCAGTGAGGGGCTATGAGACATTCGTTGTTCTCGGGTAAGATGCGGGCGTAAATGTGCCTTTGGGTGACGGAGAGACCGTGGGATCGACGGGATGGCCACGCGACTGCCGCGGTCTCGCAGCTCGGTCCGACGGGCGGACGCCGCACGGTCACCAAGTATTGATTCTGATAACCGAGTGTGAACGTTTTAACCCAGAGCGAACGAACCTGTCCTTATGGACGCACGAACGGCGGGCGGACGCGCCGGTCCCGCGGTCACAGACCGCGGGACGCGGGGCCGGAGGGCTCGCCCATGACCCGGACTCCGGAGGCGACGGTCCTCGCGGTCGACGACGAGCCGGACCTCGCGGAGCTGTACCGGGTGTACCTCGACCCGGTCTACGACGTCCGGATCGCCACCGGCGGCGAAGAGGCGCTCGACGCGATGGACGGCGCGGTCGACGTCGTCCTCTTGGACCGCCGGATGCCCGACATGTCGGGTCACGACGTGTTGAACGCGATCCGCGGCGAGGGGTACGACGCCCGCGTGGCGATGCTCACCGCAGTCGAGCCGGACGTCGACATCGTCGAGATGCCGTTCGACGACTACAAGACGAAGCCGGTCACGAAGGAAGACCTGCTCACGCTCGTCGAGGTACTCCTCCACCGGGCCGCGTTCGACGAGCGGAGCCAGGAGTTCTTCGCGCTCGCCTCGAAGAAGGCGGCGCTGGAGGCCGCGGGCACGACGAACACAGAGGAGTACGAGGAGCTCGTCGAGCAGATGGAGTCCGTCCGGCTCGAAGTCGACGACACGCTCGATCGCCTCTCGGCGCGGGACGCGTTCGTCGAGGTCCCCGGCGAGGTGCCGTAGGCGGCGTCTCCCTCGACTACTCGATCTCCAACTCTCCGTCTCCGCCCTCGCCGCCGCCGTCTTCGTCCCACTCCAACTCGAACTCGACGCTCAGTTCGCCGGGACCCTTTGCGGGCCCCTCGCGCTCCGCCTTCACCTCGAAGGTCGGCCGCGCCGGCGGGTCGAGGGTCGTCGACTCGTCGCCGCGCTTGAGCGTGATCGCGTTTCCGTCGTCGAGCGAGTCCGCGACCGTTCGCAGGTACGCGGCGATCTCGGCGCGGCTCCGGCGGCTCTCCGATTTGAAGAGGATTTCTTCTGGCATACGTTACCCTACGCGTCCTCGGAACTTAAACACCGACGCGGCGCTCTCGCTTCCCCGATCGTTTTGTGGGTCCCGGCCGAACTCTCGGTTCGTGTCCCTTTCAGGCCCGCTCCGCACGGTCGTCGCCGTCGCCGTCTACTGGACGGCGATCGCGCTCGGCGGGAGCGTTCTCCTTCCCGATCCGACGAGTCCACTCGTCGCGCTCCCAGTCATCGGCGGCGGCGCGGTCGTCGCGCACGCGGCGCGCACCGACCGGCTGGTCCCCCTCGGCTACGCCGTGGGGACGATGTGGCTTGCCGTGCTCGCGCTGTCGGTCGGCACCGGCGTCGTCGACGTGGTCGGAACCCCCGACGGGGAGATAGCCCCCCTCGCCGACTACCCGGGGATCGCCGCGATCGGCACGGTCGGGCTGTTCGGCGTGCTCCTCGTCGCGTACGCGGCGTTCGTCCGCCGGAGCGCGGAGCGCGACGCGGCCGAATCAGCGTGACAGCGCGACCCCCTAGAACCCGTCCTCGAAGACGAACGTCCCGTTTCGCTGGACGACCTCGCCGTCGACCTCGATGACGGAGTCCTCGCTCATGTCGACGATCATGTCGACGTGCTCGGCGGACTCGTTGACCACGTTCTCGTCGCCGACCGTCTCGGGGTACGCGGAGCCGACCGCCATGTGGACGGTGTCGCCCATCTTCTCGTCGAACAGCATGTTGTAGGTGAATCGGTCGATCTGGCGGTTCATCCCGATGCCGAGTTCGCCAAGGCGACGGGAGCCCTTGTCGGTGTCGAGGATGCCGGAGAGCAGGTCCTCGTTGCGCTCGGCGGAGTGGGAGACAACCTCGCCGTCCTCGAACCGGAGCCGGACGCCGTCGATCTCGCGGCCGTAGCGGTACAGCGGGAGATCGAAGTGGACCTCGCCGTCGACGCCGTCGCGCGTCGGCGCGGTGAACACCTCGCCCCCGGGGAGATTCGCCTCGCCGTAGTCGTTGAGCGTGGAGTTCCCCGACACGTCGAGCGTGAGGTCGGTCTCCTCGCCCGATTTGATCCGGACCTCGTCGGCGTCGTCCAGAATCTCGACCATGTTCGCCTGGAACTCGCGCTGTTCGTCCCAGTCCAGCGAGACGGCGTCCCACACGAAGTTCTCGTACGCCTCGGTGCTCATCCCGGCGAGCTGGGCGTGGCTCGCGGTCGGGTACTGCGTGAGACACCACGTCTTCGAGAGGCGTGTGCGCTTGACGTCCTCCATCGCGCGGTTGTACGCGGCGTTGGTGTCGGGGTCGACGTCGGCGTCCTCGGTGGCGTTGGCGCCGCCGCGCGCGATGACGAAGACGTCGGCCTCCTCGTAGAGGGCGCGGCGGTGGCTCGGCTCGGAGAACTCCTCGGCGGAGCGCTTGAAGGCGCGCTGGGCGCGCTTCGAGTAGTTGAGGTAGACGGGGTTGGCGCCGCGGTCGCCACAGACCTCGTGGAGCGCGACGGCGAGGTCCTCGGCCTCCTTCGGCAGCTGGATGACCACGTCGTCGCCCGACTCGATGCCGGTGGCGTGGTCGGCGATGATCTCCGCGTGTTCGCGTACGCGTGCGTCCATGAGGGTCGGTTTCGCGGCCGGGGAATTACCGCTTTTCCTTCCGACGGGCCGGGCGGGGGATCCGAGGGTTCGCGTCGCCGCGAACGCGCCGGCCGCAACGCGTTTGCCCCGCCGTCGCGTAGCTCCCGTCATGTCCCGGCTCGCGTTCCGCGCGGCCGCGGCGGTCGTCGGCGTCGCGCTGCTCGCCGCCTCCCTGACCGCGGCGCTGTTCGTCGCCGACCTGCTGCGCGCGGCCTGGGCCGCCCGGCCCGACCTCCCGGTCCTCCTCGCGCTGGTGGCCGCGGGGACGCTCGGGTCGGCGTACCTCAGCTACCGGCTCGGCACCGCGCAGATCCTCGCGAACCTGGAGGGTGACCGCGTCCCCCGGAGGCGGGCGCCGGACCTCCACCGCCGGATCGACGCGCTCGCGGCGCGGATGGACGTTGCGCGCCCGGAGCTGTACGTCACCGACGCCCGCGCGCCCAACGCGTTCGCGGTCGGGGGCGGGAGCGACGCCGGCGCGCTGGTGGTCGACCGATCGCTGTTCCGACTGCTCTCGCCGCGCGAGATCGAGGCGATCCTCGCGCACGAACTGGCGCACTTGGAGACGAACGACGGGTTCGCGATCGCGATGGCCGACGGGGTCGGGCGCTCGCTGGTGGGGATCGCCACGGTGGCGGCGCTGCCGGCGCTGCTCGCGCTCTCGGGGCTCGCCGCCGCCTCGGCGTGGATCCGCGGGCGGCCGGGCGACCGGTCGGGCCCCTTCGCGCGCCTCCACCGGGCGCTCGCCGGCGCGCTGTTCGCGGGGTTCGTCCTCGCGACGCTCGTCGCGCGGTCGCGGTCGCGTAGCCGCGAGTTCGCGGCCGACGACCGCGCGGCCGAGGTGACCGGCGACCCGCTGGCGCTCGCGCGGGCGCTCCGCCGGATCGAGCGCGCGACCGAACCGACGTGGCCGTTCGCGCCCTTCTCGACGCACAAGCGGACCGGCGAGCCGGCCGAGCGCTGGCTGTCGACGCACCCCTCGACCGACGCGCGCGTCGAGCGCCTGCGGGAGATGGCCGAGTCGCAGGGGCCGACGCGGCGGATCCCGGCGGGGCCGTCGCGGGCAGTCGTTGGACGAGGGCGATCGCGGCGGTGATGGGAGACACAACGCGAGATTCGGACGCTATTACGGTGGCGCGTGCCTGCGAGCGGCCGCCCTCGGCGGCCGCGAGGAGCACGCGCGAGGGACGCCGCGAGCGAAGCGAGCGGCGAGGCTGGGGAGGCGTGAGGTTCGGT
>JBNJEE010000037.1:0-18003 GCA_051745525.1 Methanobacteriota archaeon
GACCGTCTGTCCCTCGCGGACGTGGTCGCGGACGTTCTTGATCCAGCCGGAGGCGACCTCGCTGATGTGACAGAGGCCGCGCTTGTCCTCGTACTCGTCCAAGTCGACGAACACGCCGAAGTCGGCGATCTCGTCGACGTCACCGACCACCAGTTCGCCGGGTTCGGGCCAGCCGCTGTACTTCATGACGGAGCGGTGAGGCGGTTACCGCGCCTCAACGGTTTCGACGATTTCGCCGTGAAGCTCCGCCTCTCCGCCGGTGGGGGTCGCGAGGGTCGTGCCGCAGACCGCACACGACACCGTGGAGGAGGCCTTGCCGAAGACGACCTGTTCGTTCTCGCAGTCGCCGCAGGCGACGCGGTGGAAGTCTCCCGCCATGCTTACTCCTGGAACGTGAGACGGCCGGCGCGCCATCCCTCGCGCATATGGGCCTTCCCGCAGTCGCCGCAGCGGTACTTCAGGTGGGTCTTCTTGGTCGGCTTGTCGCCACCGGGCACCTTCGAGTACCCGCCGGCGTTGCCGATGGTCGCGAGCGCGCGGCGTCGCTGCCGCGCGTCGCGCTTCATTCCGGTCGCGCGACCCGATCGAACCTTCTCCACCTCGTGCTCCTGGTGGGAGTCACAGTTGGGGCAGTACGTGTTGAAGCGGCGTGGCATTTCCATGGATATCGACCTTATGGCGCGGTTCGTCGCCGACGCTTAAAACGGGTTTGGTCTGGGGCGCCAGCCGGCGGACGCCCGATCCCGTCTCGTACCCCGCCCCGCACCCGCTGCCAGCCGCTCAGGACACCCACTCTGCGACCGCGCGCACCGGCGACCCGTCGGCGCCGCGGAGCCGGAGCGGGAAGGCGTACAGCCGGAATCGTTCGGGGAGCCCGTCGAGCCCGCGGAGGTTCTCGACGATCGGGAGCGAGTCACCAAAGAGCGCGTCGTGGGCGGGCGTTCCGGTCGGTTCGTCGCGTTCGTCCGAGGCCGCCGGCTCGCCGCCCTCGTCCGACTCCGCGTCGACAGCGGGCGTCGGGTCCGGCCCGAAGGTGTCGAGGCCGACCCCGACGCCCGCCGCTCGACAGCGCTCGGCGCCCGCAGCGGTCAGGTACGGGTGGTCTCGATACCGGTCGGTCCCCCAGTGCGACTCCCAGCCGGTCCGGAGGACGAGGATATCGACGTCGGCGTCGAGTTTGCTCGGCTCGGGCAGCGTGTCTGGCGCGATCGGGTCTCGCGGCTCCGACGGCTGAACGTCGACGAGGCGGGCGTCGAACGCGAACCGCCCGACGCCCCGCTCGTCAATCGCCTCACCCCCAGGGAGCGTGTGCCTCGGCGCGTCAACGTGGGTTCCGGCGTGGGTTCCGGCCCGGAGTTCGCTCGTCGCGTAGCCGTCGGCCTCGTGGGTCGCGTCGGGCGCGAGGGTCACGCCGGGGTCGCCCGGGTAGGTCGGCATCCCCGTCGCGATCGGGTGCGAGCAGTCGCGGAACACGGAGCGAGGTGGCTCCGGACGTATTTAAATCGCCCGTCGCGGCTCGAGCGGCCTTCCGCGGCCCGAACGTATATCCTCCGTCCGCCGCTGGATGTGTTCATGTCTGAACTGCCGCTCGACGCCTACTACGACCTGACGCAGGTCGGCGAGGTCGCCGTCTCCCCGACCGGCGACCGCGTCGCCTTCACCGCGACCGAGTACGACCAGGCCGCCGACGAGGCGGTCGCCTCGCTGTTCGTCGCCCCGACCGACGGCTCACGCGAGCCGCACCGCCTGACGAGCGCGTCTGGCGCCTCCGCGCCGACGTGGGGACCGGACGGCGACCGCCTCGCGTTCGTGGCCGCTCGCGAGCGCGACGCCGAGAATCGGGTCGGGTGGCAGGACCGGGACGAGGAGCAGACGGACAGGGAGGAAGCGGAGAGCGAATCGGACGGCGAGGACGACAAAGCGGAGGACGACAAACCCCGCGGAAACGGCGACGAGGAGCCGAAACCGCAGGTGTGGATGTTCGACCTCGCGCTGGGCGGCGACGCACACCAGGTCACCGAACGCGACGAGGGCGTCGCCGGCTTCGACTGGTCGCCCGACGGCGACCGGCTGGTGATCGAGTCGCGCGACCCGACCGACGAGGAGTCCGGGTACCTCGATCAGGTGCGCGAGGAGGGCGGCCCGATCGAGACGACCCGGCTCCAGCACAAGGTGAACGGCGCCGGGTGGACCGACGACGTGACGCGCTATCTCTTCGTCGTCGATCTCGACGACCCCGAGCGCGACCCCCGACGCCTCGACGACGCGTACGGCGGCGGCGCCTTCGAGGACCTCGCCGGCATGGACCCGACGTGGGGTCCTGACGGCCGGATCGCGTTCACGTCCTGTCGGCTCGACCACCCCGACGACACCACCGTCCGGGACCTCTACGCCGTCTCGCCCGACGGCGGCGACGCCGAGCGGCTCACGGGCGGCGACCTCTCCCACTGCGCGCCGGCGTGGCGTCCCCACGGCGACGGGATCGCGACGGTCGCCAGCGACCCGGACGACCCGCCTGCCCCGGCGGAGGTGTACCTCGTGGGTGAAAGCGGAGCGGAAATCGCTTCGCTCACGGCCGACCTCGACCGAACGGTCGCCCGCGGCGGCGGGCCAGTGTGGGTCGACGGCGCGCTGTACGTCCGGATCGCCGACGAGAGCAGCACTCGCTTGGCTCGCGTCGAGACCGACGGGACCGCCGAGCGCGTCTTCGAGGCGCAGGGCCGCGACCGCTCCATGGCCGGGTTCGACGTCGCCGACGACGGCTCGACCGCGGTGACGGTCCTCTCGGAGCCGGAGTCCGGGACTGACCTGTACGCGATCGACGTCGACGACCTCGACGCGACCGCCGAACCAGACTCCTTCCGGCGGCTCACCCGCGTCAACGAGTCGCTCGTCGACGAGTTCGCGATGCCGACCGCTGAGCGCGTCGAGTGGGAGTCCGAGGGCTGGACGCTCGACGGCGTGCTCTATCACGACCCCGACGTCGACCCCGAGGACGGCGACCACCCGCTGGTGGTGGCGATCCACGGTGGCCCGATGTCGTACGACGAGCCCGTCTTCAGCTTCGACCACGCCGCCCTGACGAGCAGGGGGTACCTCGTCTTCCGGCCGAACTACCGCGGCGGCACCTCCCGGGGCCGCGAGTTCACCGCGGAGCTGAGCGGGAAATGGGGCACCGCCGAGGTCGACGACATCGCGGCGGGCGTCGCGTCGCTCGCGGAGCGCGGCTGGATCGACCCCGACCGCGTGTTCGGGCACGGCTTCTCGTACGGCGGCATCGCGCAGGGGTTCCTCGTCACGCAGGAGCCTGGCCTGCTCACCGCCGCGGCGCCGGAACACGGCATCTACGACCTCCGCTCGGCGTTCGGGACGGACGACACCCACGTCTGGTTGGAGGCCGAGTTCGGGCTCCCGTGGGAGAACCCCGAGGCGTACGACGCGTCGACGGCGGTGCTGGACGCCGGCAACATCGAGACGCCCCTCCTGGTGATGGCCGGCGGCGAGGACTGGCGGTGCCCACCCTCGCAGTCGGAACAGCTGTACGTCGCCGCACGGAAGCAGGGGATCGACGCCGAACTGGTCGTCTACCCCGACGAACACCACAACATCGGCGATCCCGACCGCGCTATCCACCGGCTGGAGAAGATCCTCGACTGGTACGAGACGCACGACCCGGCGGTCGCGGCCAAGTCCGACGAGGAGTGAGCCGGTAGGTTCCGGCGTGCGCCGACGCCCTCAGTGTTCGACGAACTCGACGAGCACGCCGCCCGTCGACCGCGGGTGACAGAACGCCACCTCGTGGCCCCACGCGCCGGGGCGGGGCTCCTCGTCGACGAGGTCGATGCCGAGGTCGCGCGCGTGGTCGAGCGCGGCCGAGAGGTCGTCGACCGCGAGCGCGACGTGGTGGACCCCGGGCCCCTTGCGGTCGAGGTAGTCCGCGATCGTTCCGCCGGCGTCCGGCTCGAGCAGCTCGAAGTAGCCGCCGCCGTCGAGTTCGAGGAAGACGATTCGCATGTCGTCGAACGTTTCCTCGTGGGCGACCGGTGCGTCAAGCAGACCGCCGAACAGGTCGGCGAGGGCGGTGGCGTCGCGCGTAGCGACGCCCACGTGGTCGAAGCGCATACGTCTCGGTTCCGGCGCCGTCGACTTATAACGACCGAGGGCGGCGCGATTCCCACTCCGGTCCCGCCGATATCCAAAGGTTTGGGTGAGCCGCGGGAGAACTGCGCCCAGACCAGTGAGCGACTCACAGACCGACGCGGCGACGGAGCAGATGTCGTCACGGAACATCCTCGGTTCGCTGCTCGAGACCGGGCTCCACGAGATGAACCGGGAGCGGTCCGGCCTGCTGCTCTCGGGGCTGTCAGCGGGGCTCGACATCGGCTTCGGCCCGCTGATGATGGCCGTCGTGTTGACCCTCTCGCCCGGGACCTTCGGCGACCTCTCGACCGAGCTCTTGCTGGCGAGCGTCTACTCTATCGGCTTCATGTTCGTCATCCTGGGCCGCTCCGAGCTGTTCACGGAACACACGACGCTGGCCGTGATCCCGGTGATCGACGGGCAGGCCTCGGCCCGACAGCTGGGGCGGCTCTGGGGGCTCGTGTACGTCGGCAACGTCGTCGGCGGGCTGTTCTTCACCCTCCTCGTGACACTACTGATGCCCGAACTCGGCGTCGTCGACCCGAGTTCGTTCGAGACCATCGCCCTGAAGCTCGTCGACCACGACCTCCCGTGGCTGTTCGTCGGGGGCGTCTTCGCCGGGTGGCTGATGGGGCTGCTGGCGTGGCTCGTGACGGCGGCTCAGGACACGACCGCCCGCATCCTGCTCGTGTTGATAGTCACCGGCACGATCGGCCTGCTCCACCTCCCGCACTCGATCGCGGGCAACGTCGAGGTGCTGTTCGGGCTGATCGTTTCCCCCACGATCACGATCGGCGACTACGCCGCGTTTCTCGCGCTGGCGACGCTCGGTAACGCCTTCGGCGGCGCGGTGTTCGTCGCGCTGCTGAAGTACGGGCACGTGGTCCGCGGCGCGAACTGAGCCGTCCACGAACGGAGCGCGTCGTGACCCGACCTACCGCCCCGGCTTGTACTCGCCGAACTCGTCGCGAAGCACGTCGGATATCTCCTGAACCGTCGCGTACGCCTTCACCGCGTCGACGACGTGAGGCATTACGTTCTCGGATCCCTGTGCGGCCTCGCGGAGCCCCGCGAGCGCGTCGTCGACCGCGTCGTCGTCGCGCTCGGCTTTCACCTCGTTCAGGCGGTCGCGCTGGTTCTGCTCCTGTTCCGGGTCGACCTCTTCTAAGTCCATCTCCGGCTCCTCGTCGACCTCGAACTCGTTGACGCCGACGATGATCCGCTCGCCAGCCTCGATCTCCTGTTGGCGCTCGAAGGCGACGTCCTGAATCTGCCGCTGGACCCACCCGCTCTCGACGGCCTCTAACATGCCGCCGCGGCGGTCGACCTCTTCTAAGATCTCGAACGCCTCCGCCTCGATCCCGTCGGTGAGGTCCTCGACGTAGTACGAGCCCGCGAGCGGGTCGATCGTGTCGGCCGCGCCAGACTCGTGGGCGAGGATCTGCTGGGTGCGGAGCGCGGTGCGGACGGACTTCTCTGTCGGGAGGGCGAGCGCCTCGTCTTTCCCGTTCGTGTGGAGGCTCTGGGTGCCGCCGAGGACCGCCGCGAGCGCCTGGTACGAGACGCGGACGACGTTGTTCTCGATCTGCTGGGCGGTGAGCGTCGAGCCGCCGGTCTGGGTGTGGAACTTCAGCTGCTTCGATTTGGGGTTTTCCGCGCCGAACCGTTCGTCCATGATCTGCGCCCACATCCGGCGGGCGGCGCGGAACTTCGCGGCCTCCTCGAAGATGTTGTTGTGGGCGTTAAAAAAGAAGGAGAGCTGGGGTGCGAACTCGTCGACGTTGAGTCCGGCGTCGAGCGCGGCCTCGACGTACTCGATGCCGTCGCCGAGGGTGAAGGCGATCTCCTGGGCCGCGGTCGAGCCCGCCTCCCGGATGTGGTACCCCGAGATGGAGATAGTGTTGAACGAAGGGGCCTCGGCCGCGCAGAACTCGAAGATGTCGGTGATGAGCCGCATCGACTGCTTCGGCGGGTAGATGTAGAGGTTCCGCGCGATGTACTCCTTCATGATGTCGTTCTGGATCGTTCCGCGGAGCTGCTCGCGCGGGACGCCCTGCTCGTCGCCCATCGCGACGTACATCGCGAGCAGCACCGCGGCGGGGGCGTTGATCGTCATCGACGTGGACACCTCGTCGAGCGGGATGCCGTCGAACACCGTCTCGAAGTCGTCTAAGGTGTCGATGGCGACGCCCGAGCGCCCGACCTCGCCCTCGGCCATCGCGGCGTCGGAGTCGTACCCCATCTGGGTCGGGAGGTCGAACGCCATCGAGAGGCCCGACGAACCCTCGTCGATGAGGTACTGGAAGCGCTCGTTCGTCTCCGCGGCGGTTCCCATCCCGGCGTACTGGCGCATCGTCCACAGCCGCCCCCGGTGCATCGTCGAGTAGACGCCCCGGGTGTACGGCTCCTCGCCGGGGTAGCCGAGGTCCTCGCGGTAGTCCACCTCGACGTCCGCAGGGGTGTACAGGGGGTCGACCTCCTGGCCCCCGGTGTCGGTGGTGAACGTCTCCTCGCGCTCGCCGAACCGGTCGACCGTCTCGCCGTAGGTACCGTCCTCCCACGACTCCTTGGCCTCCCGGATCGCGGCGAGTTCCTCAGGGTCGTACATTATTGAATCGGTCGACCGAGCGGGACTTAACAGTTTTCAGGCCCGCGTCGGCGATTGGGGGGGGGGCAGCGATCGGGGTGGCAGCAGCCGGGCAGTCGGTCCGCCGTCCCGATTTAAGTGTCACGCGTCCGAGGCACCGGTATGGACGTGCTCACGGACCCCGCGCGTCGGTTTCTGACGGCGACGGCGCCAGACCACACCGAGACCCAGGCGGAGATGGCCGACCTCGCCGACGAGTGGGGGTTCCCGATCATCGGCCCCGAGGCAGGAGCGGTCCTGCGCCTGCTCGCGCGCCTGACGGACGCGGACCGTGTCTTCGAGTTCGGCTCCGGGTTCGGCTACTCCGCCACGTGGTTCCTCCGCGGCGGCGCCGGGAGCGTGGTTTGCACCGAGTTCGACGCCGACGAGGCGGAACGCGGCGTCGCGTTCGCCGCTGACGGCGGCTACGCCGACCACGTCACCTTCGAGGTGGGGGACGCGATGGAGACGATAGCCTGCTACGACGGCCCCTTCGACGTGGTTCTGATCGATCACCAGAAGGGTCGGTACGCCGACGCCTACCGGACGGTCCTCCCGAAGGTCCGGTCCGGCGGCGTGATCGTCGCCGACAACGTCACGCGCGGCCCCATCGACTTCGGGACCCTCGTCGCGCACTTCGAGGCGGGCGAACCGCTCCCGGACGACGCGGTGGACGCGGAGACGCGAGGCATCGGCGAATACGTGGGTACCGTCCGCTCGGACGACGCCGTGGAGACGGCGATACTCCCCGTCGGCTCCGGTATCGCCGTCTCGACGGTCGTCAGGTGATCCCGAGCGAAACGGTTATCATGTCGGATATAAATCATCAATTCGGATGAGCGGAGGGACCGAAGCCGTCGGGGCGGACGCGAACGGGCGGGCAGCCGTCCGCGTGCTCGTCGTCGACGACGAGCCGGGATACGCGGAGGTGGCGGCCTCGCTTCTGGAGTCGCGCGACGACCGGTTCGAGGCGACGCCTGTCGAGAGCGCGGCGGCCGGGCTCGACGCGCTGTCCGCCTCCACGTTCGACTGCGTCGTCTCCGACTACGAGATGTCCGAAACCGACGGCATCGAACTGCTCGAGACCGTCCGCGAGCGACACGGAGACCTCCCGTTCGTGCTGTTCACCGGCGAGGGGTCCGAGGCGGTCGCCAGCGAGGCGATCTCCGCGGGCGTCGACGAGTACCTCCGCAAGGGGGCGGCGTCCGACCAGTACGCGCGGCTCGCGGCCGCGATCGACAGGGTAGTGTCGCAGACGCGAAGCGAGCGTCGGGCCGAGCAACACTTAGAGCGCGTCTCCGACGCGTACTGCGAGGTCGACGCCGGCTGGCGGGTACAGTACCTCAACGCCCGGGCGGTCGAGATGATCGGCCTCGACGCGGAGGAGTTGCTGGGCGAGCGGATCTGGCACCTGTTCCCGGGGACGTCCGGTACCGACGGCGAGAGTGCCCTCCGTGAGGCCGCCGAGACCGGCGAGCCGGTGCGGTTCGAGGAACACGTCGACCGGCTCGGCGCCGACTTCGTCGTGAACGCCTACCCCACGCCCGACGGGCTCGCGCTGTACGTCCGGGACGTGACGGAGGAGCGGGAACGGGAGCGGGAGCTCCGAGAGCTCTCCGAGCGGCTCCAGCTGGCCGTTGAGGGGGCCAACGTCAGCGTCTGGGACTGGAACGTCCAGACGGACGAGGTCCGATTCGACGAGCGGTGGGCGGCGATGCTCGGCTACGACACATCGGAGATCGCCTTCGAGCTCGCCTCGTGGGAGGACCGCGTTCACCCGGACGATCTCAGCTCGGCGTGGGGTGCCATCGAGGCACACTTCGCCGGCGAGACAGACCTCTACCAGTGCGACTATCGGGTGCGGACGAAGGCCGGCGAGTGGAAGTGGATCCGCGACCGCGGCCGGGTGGTCGAGCGGACCGACGAGGGGGACCCGCGCCGCGCCGTCGGCATCCACATCGACGTCACCGAGGAGAAGACGCGCGAGCGCGAGCTCGAACGGTACCATCGGATTGTCGACGAGCTGCCCGAGTCCGTCTGCGTGTACGACACGGACGGCCGGTTTACACTCGCGAACGATCACCTCGCCGAGGTGTATGACACTGATCCCGAGGCACTCGTCGGCGAGCAGAGCCGCCTCATCGACCGAGTTCGGAAGGGTGCCGACGGCGACCCGTTTGCCGCGCTCGTCGCCGGCGACCGCGGCTCGCTGACCGGGACGACCGAGCTCGACCTCCCGAGGAAGCCGGACGCCATCATCGACTTCGCCCTCACCCGGCTCGTCATCGACGGCGAGTTCGACGGGGTGCTGGGGATCTCCCGCGACGTGACCGACAAGCGCCGGCGGCAGCAGCGGCTCGAACGCACCTCCGCGCGGCTCGAGGCGCTGTTCGAGCGCTCCCCGGACATGATCGACATCCACGACGAGGCGGGCGAGATCGTCGACGCCAACCGAGCGATGACCGACACGCTCGGGTACGACCGCGAGGAGATCGTCGGCATGGACGTCTGGGAGGTCGACACCGAACTCGACCGGGAGGCGGGCGTGCGGCACTGGAACGAGCTAGAGACGGACGAGACGGTCCGGCTGGAGGCAATGTTTGCCCGCGCCGACGGCTCGACGTTCCCCGTCGAAGTCCACGTAAGGCGGATCGACGTCCAGGGCGAAGACCGGTTCCTCGCGAGCAGCCGCGACATCTCCGAGCGCAAGGCGTACGAGCGCCGGATAGAGCGAGAGAACGAGCGACTCGACGAGTTTGCGAGCATCGTCTCCCACGACCTCCGGAACCCGCTCAACGTCCTCTCCGGCTACCTGCGGCTCGCCCGCGAAACCGGGACCGACTCGTACTTCGACCGCTGCGAGCGCGCGCTCGATGAGATGGAGCGGCTGATCGAGGACGTGCTCACGCTCGCCAAGCAGGGCGAGGCGGTCGGGTCGTTCAAGCGGGTCCACCTCGGCGATCTGGCCGCCCGCTACAGCGACGACGCGTTCGGGTCGACGAGCGGCGAGGACCCGTTCGGCGGCGACGGCCCGAGCGAACCCGCGGAGGGGGTCCCGCCGATCGAAATCGGGATCGAGGCCGACGGCGAGCTCCTCGCCGACCCCGGACGGGTCCGACAGCTCCTCGGAAACCTGTTCAGGAACGCGGCCGAACACGGCGCGGAGCGCGTCGTCGTCGGCGACCTCTCGGACGGCTTCTATGTCGACGACGACGGGCCCGGGATCGACGCCGAGGAACGAGACAAGGTGTTCGAGAGCGGCTACACCACCTCCGAAACCGGCACCGGCTTCGGGCTTTCAATCGTCCGGCGCATCGCCGAGGCGCACGGCTGGGCGGTCGACGTAACGGAGGGGCAGCGCGGCGGGGCCCGGTTCGAGTTCACCGGGGTCGACCGACCGGACCCGTCGACACAGGAGTCGGCGTCGGGCGAGGCGGTCGAGCAGCGGGACTGAGCGGTTGGGAACGACCGCGAAGAAGCGGGAGAGCCCGGCGGTCGACGGAGCGGGTCGACTCAGAACGCGCCGGTGTAGACGCTGACGTCGGCGTGGAGCTCCTCACGGAGCGCGCTGTGAACGTGGCAGATGCCCTCGGCGCGCTCGGCGATATCGGCGGCGGTCTCGTCGTCGAGGTCGGCCTCGACGTGGACGTCGAAGGCGATCGATTCTAGGTCGTCGTGGTCGTCGAGCTCGGCGCTCGCGTCGATCTGGATCGTGCCGAGGTCCTCCTCGCCGCGCTGGCTCCCGCCGACGCGGAGCGCCGGGAGGTAACAGGAGGCGTACGTCGCGACGAGCGTGGCGTTCGGGTTCGGCCCCGTCTCGTCTGTCGCGTCGATCTGGAGGTCGAACTCGCCGACCTGACTGGTGCTTGCGTACCCTTCCTCGGAAACGGTGGACGTCTCGATATCTGCCATAGTCGACTGTCCGTTCGGTCTCGCGAGAATAAAGGTTACCGGCATCGGCACGTGGCGGACGCGCCGACGCCGGTGTCGATCTGACCGCCAAACGCGGATATCGCTCACCGGTCGCATCGTCGATTTAAAAACGAGGTCGTTGCCCGGGTCGTCGACGGAGGCGTCCGCGAGGGCTTCGCGCTACTCCAGCGTGTAGGTCTCGTCGCCGTCGAGGACGACCGGCTCGGCGGCGGCGCCCGCGGCTTTCACCTCGTTGACGAACTCCTGCGTCTCGATCTCGATCGGTCCGAAGGAGTCGTAGTGCATCGGGAAGACGACGTCGGCGCCCACCCAGTCGGCGGCGATGCCGGCGCCCGCGGGCCCCATCGTGAAGTGGTCGCCGACGGGTAAGGCTGCGGCGTCCGGTTCGAGGTACGGTGCGATAACGTCGACCATCTCGGACATCAGGCCCGTGTCGCCGGCGTGGTAGAACGTGGTGCAGTCGGCGTCCGACTCCTGGGTCGGCTTCTTGTCGCCGATCACGAACCCGGCCGGCATGCCGGCCGAGGTGCCGTACCCGTTGTCGATGCCGTTCGAGTGGTCCGCGCGGACCATCGTCACCCACGCGTCGCCGCACTCGACGGTGCCGCCGATGTTCATCCCGCCGGCCGGAAGCGTGTGTTCGTGACCGAAGTTCTCCTGTACGTAGGAAGTCAGCTCCGGGGTCGCGACCACCGTCGCTCCCTCGTAGCGGTCCGCGTCGGCGATGTGGTCCGAGTGCCCGTGGGTCAAGAGGAGGTAGTCGGGGTCGAGCTCCTCGGGGTCGACGTCGGTCTTCGGGTTGTCGAAGAACGGGTCGATGAGCAGCTCCGTGTCGTCGACGACGACGTGCCACGTGGAGTGGCCGTGCCAGGTGAGTTCCATGGTACGTCCGATACGTCTCGGCGATCCGTAATAAAACTCGACGCCGCGGATCGCGTTGCCCGCCGGCGAAAGCCATTAACAGGGACGAACGCGAACTTCGAATGGATGCCCTCCGAGACCAGCGACTCCGGCGGCCCCCCGGCCGCCTGCCCGTCCTGCGGCGAGGCGGTGCCGGCCGGGGCGAGCTTCTGCCCCGACTGCGGCGCCGACGTCGGCGACACCGCCGACCCCGCGTACTGCGTCGAGTGCGGCGAGGCGTTCGACGACGACGACCGGTTCTGTTCGAACTGCGGCGCGTCGCGGTCGGGCGGCGGCGACGGCGCGTCCGAGCGATCGGGTCGCGTCGGGCGAGCGTCGAAGGGCCCAAACGGGCGATCGAGCGGCCCGGACGCCTCCCCGTCGCGTTCGGCGTCGCCCCCGCGAGAGAACTCGCGCGCCTTCCGTCGCCGAGTTCAGGACCACCTCGACGCGGGATGGGACATCGAACGGGACGACGGCGACCGGGTCGTCCTCGTCGACCGCGGTATCGGATCCGTCGGCGTCCACATCCTTCTGTTCATCTTCACCAGCGGCATCGGCAACCTCCTGTACGGCTGGTGGCACTACTCGAAGCTGGCCGAGCGCCGTCGGCTCGTTCGCGGCGACGAAACCTCGGCGCGCGCGCCGTCGAGCGCCGCGGGAGAGAGCCGGACGGAAACCGTCGCCGGGTATATTCTCATCGCGCTGCTGCTGCTGATCGGCGGCCTGATCGGCTACTTCGCCGCGACGAGCGGTTCCCCGCCCGCCGCCCTGATCGGACTCGCGTTCATCGGGCTCGGCCTCGGCGTGGCCCCGCCCGTCCGCCGGCGCCTCGACCGCCGCCACGGGGTCACCGAGTTCGGCCGGCAGCGGACGGTCGACCACCGGACCGTCAGGCCGCCCGAGTCCGTCGACGACCCCTGCGTCGTCTGCGGCGAGGCGTTCGATCGCGGGCTCGTCAGGCGACGCCGCGACGAGACGGTCGTCGCGGGCGTCCCGGTTCGCACCCGCTCGATCCGGCACAACCACTACTGCGTCGACTGCGCGCGCTCGGAGGTGTTCGGCGACCGCGTGGGCGCGCGCTCCCTCGGCGACCTCGCGGACGAGGGCAGCGCGGACGGTGCGAGCGACGCCGCGGACGGCGGAGAGACGACCGACGGGGTCCGCGAGTCGGCCGACGCCGCCGAGTGAGCCGGCGGCGATCCGCCGTTCGGTCGTTCCTTGCCTCTCCGGGAACGCTTTTCGGGGGGCCGCCCGTTCGCCGGCGTATGTACCGCGCACGGTTCCGCGACCCGGCCGGATCGATCCGCGAAGGCGAGTACGACCCCGACGCCGACACCGTCGCCTTCGGCGGCGAGGAGTACGCGCTCTCGGACCCCGCAATCGACGTGCTCGCACCGAGCGAGCCCTCGAAGATCGTCTGTATCGGCCGCAACTACGCCGACCACGCCGCCGAGCTCGGCAACGACGTCCCCGACCGCCCGCTGCTCTTCTTGAAGCCGCCGAACGCGGTGGCGAGCCACGGCGACACGGTGACCGTCCCGGCCGGCAAGGACCGGATCGACTGGGAGGCGGAGCTCGCGGTCGTGATCGGCGAGCAGTGTAAGGCTGTCGACGCCGAAAACGCGATGGACGTCGTTGCGGGGTTCACCTGTCTGAACGACGTGTCGAACCGCGACGACCAGAACCGCGAGCAGAACTGGGTGCGCGGAAAGGCGTTCGACGGCGCCGCGCCGCTGGGGCCGGTCCTCGCCACGCCCGACGAGGTACCGACCGACGCGAGCGTCGAACTCCGCGTCAACGGCGAGACGAAGCAGTCGAGCGACCGCGAGCACATGATCTTTGACGTGCCGACGCTGATCGAGGAGATCACGACGTACCTCACGCTCGAACCGGGCGACGTCATCGCGACGGGGACGCCCGAGGGGGTCGGCGCCCTCTCTGACGGCGACAGCGTCGAGGTCGAGGTCGAGGGCGTCGGAACGCTGGAACACGACGTTCGCGTGCCCTGAACGGCCGAGATTCCCGCCCGCCCGACTATTTTTGGGGTTCGGTACCACACCTCGTTTCCGGTGAACGCTTATATATCAGCCCCCGGATTCGGGGTATGGAGACCAGTTCGTTCGTCGCCGGTTCCTGACGCTACCGTCGCGGCGCTGCGGGTCGGTTCCGGACCGATCGGCCGCGCCGACGAGACCGCACGCGGAGCGAGACGCTCCCCTCTCCGGGCCGACGCGAGCGCCCGACCGAATGTCACGAGACGACGAGACGACGAACGAACGCGACGCATCGAGCGGACCAGAACCGAGCGAACCCGCAGCCGCGCCCGCCGACGCGACCAGAGTCGTCATCGCGGCCCGGTCCGACGGTGAGCCGCCGGACACGACCGAGATCCACGAACTCGCCGCCGCGGCCGGCTACGCGGTCGTCGGCGAGGTGACGCAGCGGCGCCGTGAGGACCCGACCTACGACCTCGGGCGCGGGAAGGCCGAGGAGCTGATGCGCCTCGCGGCCAACGCCGACGCCGAGGCGGTCGTCTACGACGGCGGGCTCTCGCCGGGACAGACGTTCTCGCTCGGCGACCTGCTGCCGACCGGGACCGCGGTGATCGACCGCCCACGACTCGCCTTGGAGCTGTTCGCGGACGCCGCGGACTCCCGGGCCGCCGACCGACAACTGGAGCTGGCGCGGCTCCGCTACGAGCTCCCGCGGCTCCGCGAGGCGGTCGCCCGCGACGCGAGTGAGGACGTGCGGCTCCAGCCGGAGGGCGACAGCCGCGTCCTCGACGTGGAAAAGCGGATCGAGTCGGCGGAGCGCGCCCTCGACGAGATAGCGGACGACCGGGCCGCGCGCCGCGCGGAGCGCCGCGCCGCCGGGTTCGACCTGATCGCCCTCGCGGGCTACACCAATGCCGGGAAGTCGACCCTATCCCGCCGGCTCGCCGACGAGGTCGACGAGGCCGAGTTCGGGGGCGAGTGGGAGTCCAGAGACGAGACCGGCCCACTCGCGGTCGCCGACCGGCCCTTCGAGACGCTCTCGACGACGACGCGGCGGGCGACGATCGGCGACCGGCGCACCCTACTCACCGACACGGTCGGGTTCCTCGACGGGCTGCCGCACGAGTCGGTGCGCTCGTTCCGCGCGACCATCGAGTCGATCCGGGCCGCCGACTGCGCGCTCCTCGTCGTCGACGCGAGCGACGACCCCGCGGACCTCCGCCGGAAGCTTCGGGCGTCGCTGTCGGCGATCGAGACGGCGGAGGGCCACGTCGTCCCCCTCCTGTCGAAGGCTGACGAGGTCGGGTCGGACGGGCTCGCGGCCGCGGTTGCGGCGTACGAGGCCGCCGTCGACGGGCTCGACCCCAGAGACGCCCCGGTCGTCGACGCGCTCCGGTCGCCGATCCCGGTCAGCGCTCGCGACGGGACGGGACTGGCCGACCTCGCGGACGCGGTGGCGGAGGCGCTCCCGACGGCGACGGCGTCCGTCTCGGCGTCGAACGGCGGCGACGCGCAGGCCGCGCTCTCGTGGGCGTACGACCGGGGCGTCGTCGCGTCCGTCGAGTACGAGAGCGAGACGGTCGCCGTCGACCTCGCGGGCCGGCCCGACGTCGTCGCCGAGGCGGCGCGGCGGTTGAACGGCGCCGTCCCGCCGTCGTGACCGGCGGCCGCCAAGACCACGCTTAAGCCCGACCGACTCCGACTCCCGGGCATGCGACCACGCGATCTCTCGGACCACTCCGAGTACGTCCCGGGCCGGGGCGTCGAGGAGGTCGCCCGCGACCGCGGGCTCGACCCCGACGACCTCATCAAGCTCTCCTCGAACGAGAACCCGCACGGCCCGAGCCCGGCAGCCGTCGAGGCGATCCGCGAGCACGCCGACCGGGTGAACCAGTACCCGAAGTCTTCGCACACGGACCTCACCGCGAAGATCGCCGACGAGTGGGGCGTCGACGACGAGCAGGTGTGGGTGTCGCCCGGCGCTGACGGCTCGATCGACTACCTCTCGCGGGCCGCGTTAGCGCCCGGCGACGAGGTGCTGGTGCCGAGCCCCGGCTTCGCCTACTACGCGATGTCCTCGCGGTACCACCACGGCGATGTGAGCAAGTACGACCTCTCGCCGGCCGACGGCTTCGCGCAGGACGCGGAAACGGTGCTGTCCGCCTACGGGGGCGAACGGATCGTCTACGTCACCTCGCCGCACAACCCCTCCGGCTCGACCATGTCCCTCGACGAGGTCGAGGCGATCGCGAACGCGACCGCCGAGGAGACGCTCGTCGTCGTCGACGAGGCGTACGGCGAGTTCTCGGACGTCGACAGCGCGATCCCGCTCGCCGACGAGCGCGACGACGTGGCGGTCCTCCGCACCTTCTCGAAGGCGTACGGGCTCGCCGGGCTCCGGATTGGCTACAGCGTCGTGCCCGAGGCGTGGGGCGAGGCGTACGCCCGCGTCAACACGCCGTTCGCGGCCAACGAGCTCGCCTGCCGTGCCGCGCTCGCCGCGCTCGACGACGACGAACACGTCGAGGAGTCGGTCGAGACCGCGCGGTGGGCCCGTGAGTACATCGCCGACGAGCTCGACGCGCCGGCCGTCGACTCCGCGGGCAACTTCGTCCTCGCCGCGGTCGGCGACGGCGAGCGCGTCGCCGAGGCGGCCCAGGAGCGCGGCGTGATCATCCGTGACTGCACCTCCTTCGGCCTCCCGGAACACGTCCGGATCTCGACGGGCACCCGCGAGGAGACCCGCGAGGCGGTCGCCCTGCTCAACGAGGCGCTAGCCGACCTCGGGCTGGGTATCCGCGCGTGACGGAAGAAGCCGCTGACGACGCGAACCGCGGCCGCGCCGACCGCGTCGCGGTCACAGGCACTCCAGGGACCGGCAAGACGACCGCGACGGCGCTGATCGAAGGCGAGTACGACGTGATCCACCTCAACGACCGGATCAAGTCGGACGACGACCTCTGGACCGAGCGCGACGACGACCGCGACACGCTCGTGGCCGACCTCGACGCGGTCCGCGAGGACCTCGGCGACTGGTCCGGCGTCCTCGACTCGCACCTCGCGCACCGGTTCGACGTCGACCGCGTGGTCGTGTTGCGCTGCCGTCCCGAGACGATCGAGTCACGTCTCGTCGAGCGCGGAGAATCACCGGAGACCGCCGCCGAGAACGCCGAGAGCGAGGCGCTCGACGTGATCCTCACGGAGGCGGTCGACGAACACGGCGTCGAGAACGTCTACGAGATCGACGCGACCGAGCGCGACCCCGAGGCGGTCGCCGACGCGATCCGCGCGGCGATCGAGGGCGAACGCGAGCCGAGCGCCGGCACCGTGGACTTCATCGATTATATATGAGCCGCCCGCGACCCTCGGGTAGATGACTCTCGACCAGTACCGGTCCGTGGCGGACCGCCTCCTCGGCCCGTGGGTGTCGGCGGCCGACCGGATCGGCCTCTCCCCCGACCAGGTGAGCGTGATCGCGTTCCTCGTCGCGGTGGCGGCCGCCGCCGCCTTCGCCGTCGGGTCGAGTCCGCTCTACGCGGCCGGGGCGCTGCTCGTCCTCCTCAACGGCTGGCTCGACGTGGTCGACGGCGCGCTCGCGCGCCACCAGGGGGTCGCCTCCGACGGCGGCGACTTCCTCGACCACGTCCTCGACCGCTACGCGGACGTGGCGATCATCGCGGGGTTCACGGTCGGAATCGAGGCGTACGCGCTCGGCTTCGCCGCGGTCACTGGCGTCCTCCTCACCTCCTACCTCGGCACGCAGATCCAGGCGGTCGGCATCGGGCGCGAGTACGGCGGGCTCCTCGGCCGGGCCGACCGCCTCGCGCTGGCGGGGGTCGTCGGCGTCGTCGCGGCGATCCACTCCGCGCCGATCGCCGCCGGGCTGAACGTCGTCGGCCTCCTGCTCGCGCTGTTCGCCGTCGTCGGCCACCTCACCGCGGTCCAACGGTTCCTCGGCGCCTGGCGGGACCTGTGACTCCCCGCTGGATCGCACCGAGCCGTCACTCCGGGGAGGGAACGATTTAAAAGCGTCCGGTCGGAACGATGGGTATGCCCACTTTCGAGCTGAACCTCTCGGACGACGTGTACGCGGAGTTTCAGCAGCTGGCAGACGAGGAGTTCGTCTCCGAGGAGCAGGCCGCCGAGGACCTCATCGCGTCCGGTATCGAGGCGTACAACGTGACCGTCGTCGACGACGACCCCCGCGACGAGATGCTCGACGGCGCCGAGAACAACATGTTCGACACCGCGGAGGACCCGGGAAGCATCGAAGACGACCGGCTCTAAGGACTCGCGCGCGGCGCCGCTGTTTTAAACAGACCTCGGCTCAGTACCCCGACCCGAGCACCCGGTTTGCCGTCAGCGTCGCCAGCCCGAGCGCCATCACGCAGGCGAGCAGCCCGAAGG
>JBNJEE010000160.1:0-5501 GCA_051745525.1 Methanobacteriota archaeon
CGCGTACGCGCTCTGGGAGTCTGGCCGGGGCGAGCAGGCGCTCGAACACGCCGAGCGCGCCGTCGAGACCGACCCGCGCTTCGCGGAAGCGTGGTACAATCGGGGGTTCCTGCTGGTCGAGCGCGGACTCGCCGAGGACGCGGTCACGTGCTTCGACAACGCGATCCGCCTCGGCTACCGCGACGCCGGCGTCTTAGAGGAGAAGGCGCGGGCCCTCGAAGAGGCGGGCGAACACGAACAGGCCGAGGAGGTCGCCGATCGGGCCGAGGAGCTCCGCCGCGAGACGGAAGAACAGTTGATCGAAGAGCAGACCGGCCAGGCGCCCGGCCCGGGCGGGCAGGCTCCGCAGGGCGGTCGCGGCGGGCGAGGCGCTCCCGGCGGGCAGGGCGGTCGCGGCGGGCGAGGCGCTCCCGGCGGGCGGGGCGGCCGCGGTGCCCCCGGCGGGCAGGGCGGCCGCGGCGGGCAGGGCGGCGAGACCGAAGGGCCGGAGCGAGAGCTTCAGGGCGAGGGGCCCGAGGGCTTCTGAATGCTCCTCCGCGAGCGCGAGACCGCCGAGGGACGGCTCGTCTCCGTCTGTGACCCCGACTGCCTCGGCGAGACGTACGAGGACGGGCCGGTGACGCTCACCGTGACAGAGGAGTTCTACGGCGGCGACGACGCCGTCGAGGCGACCGCCGAGGAGGTTATCGCGGGGCTGCAGCGCGCGCAGGTCGCGAACATCGTCGGCACCGAGGCGGTCGGCGTCGCCGTCGAGGCGGGGCTCGTCGACGAGGAGACGGTCCTGGAGTTCGAGGGGACGCGGCACGCGCAGCTGCTCTGGCTCTGACGGCTCGACGCCACTCCGGTGTCGCCCGGATTCCGAACCGTCTAAGGGCGCGTGCGACGAGTTGCGCCCAATGAGACGACTCACGCGGAGCGACCTGGCGTCGCGGGTGGGGCCGCGGCCACCCTCGGACGCCTTCTGGCGGCGCGCGATCGACCGGGGAGAAGCCGCGCTCGGCGTCGGCGCGGAGGCCGTCGGCGGCGAGGCGGAGAGCGAACCGGGCGCGGCCGACGAACCGGTCGAACCGCTCGCCACGGGCGACATCGTCGACGTCGGCGACCACGCGTTCGTCGTCGTGGACGCGGAGCGGACGGACGCGGGCGGCCGGATCTACCGGATCGAACTCGTCGCCGACCGCGACGAGGGCTGAAGTCGGGCGGGGACCGGAGCCGTGGTGGCGGGAACTCGGTCAGAGTCCGGCGACGTCCTCGATGGCGTCGGTGAGCTCTTTCACGCTCTCGACGGTGTGTTCGCCCATGTGGCCGATCCGGAACGTCTCCTCGCCGAGGTCGCCGTAGCCGTTCGAGAAGGCCATGTCGTACTCCTCGTTCACTTCCTCGATTGTCGCGGCCACGTCGATGTCTTGGGTGTTCTCGATGCAGGCGACCGTCTGGGACTCGTACCCTTCTTCGGGGAACATCGCGAAGTGCTCGTCGGCCCAGTCGTGGACGTACGCCATCATCTCGCGGTGGCGCTCGTCGCGGGCGCGGTGACCCTCCTCCAGCATGTGCTTCATCTGCTTGCGGTACGCCAACATGATCGGGATCGCGGGCGTCGAGTGGGTCTGGCCCTTCCGGTCGTAGTAGTCGATGGTGCGGCGGAAGCCGCCGTACCACGAGGAGTCGCCCTTCTCGACCTCGCGGTCGTAGGCGTCGTCGCTCACGACGCAGACGGCGAGTCCCGGCGGCATCGCGAACGCCTTCTGGGTGGACGCGAAGATGACGTCGATGCCGTGTTCGTCGATGTCGACGTAGTCGCCGCCGAGCGAGGAGACGGCGTCGACGGCGAAGTAGGTGTCCGGGTACTCCGCGAGGACGTCGCCGATCTCCTCGATCGGGTTCCGGACGCCGGTCGAGGACTCGTTCATCACGCCGGCGACCATGTCGTACGCCCCGTCTGCGGCCTCGATCGCCTCGCGGACGTCCTCGGGCTTGACCGCCTCGCCCCACTCGTACTCTAGGCGGTCGACGTCCTTGCCGAGGCGCTCGGCGACGTTGGCGTAGCGCTCGCTGAACGCGCCGCAGGTCGGGACGAGGACGCGCTCGTCGACGAGGTTGAGCGTCGTCGCCTCCCAGAACGCCGTGCCGGAGCCGGTGAGGATCACGACCTCGTTGTCGGTGCCGAGGAACTCCTTCGTGTCCTCGACGATGGTGGTGTACAGGTCGGTCATCCGGTCCATCCGGTGGCCGAACATCGGTTCGGCCATCGCCTCGATGACGTCGTCGCGGACCTCGGTCGGGCCGGGGATGTACAGCGTCTTGTCGTCGTAGTCGTCGCGGTATTCGCGTTTTGTCGTCACGGGATCCACCTGATGGTTGCTAGGGGGGCGCGTGCGGGTATGTTCCTTGTGATACGCTCGAAAAATCGCGGCCGGCGGGTCGCGCCCGCGCCCGGGAGGAACGATTCCGTCGGCCCGCGCCGGACGTCTTCGTCTTCGGGAGACGGTGTCGTCGCCCGGATCAGCCGGGTTTATACGAGCGGGCCAAAGAGCACCGGTATGACAGACGTCCGCCGAGTAACAACCGCCGGAGGTGGCCCGCTGTGAGCGGCGACGAGGAGCTCGCGAAGGACCTCGGCCCGCTCGCGGCGCTCACCATCGGGATCGGGACGATGATCGGCGCGGGAATCTTCGTACTTCCCGGCACTGCGGTCGCTCGCGCCGGGCCGCTTGCGGCGTTCACCTTTGTCCTCGGCGGCGTGATCGCCTTGTTCACCGCGCTGTCGGCCTCTGAACTGGGGACCGCGATGCCGAAGTCCGGCGGGGCGTACTTCTACGTCAACCGCGCGCTCGGGCCCATGTTCGGCTCCGTCGCGGGGTGGGCGAACTGGCTCGGACTAGCGTTCGCGTCGGCCTTCTACATGTACGGCTTCGGCGAGTACGTCAACGCCCTCGTCGGGCTCGGCCCGATCGGCCTCGGTCCGGTGACGCTGGAGGCGGCGCAGGTGATCGGCCTCGCGGGCGCGCTGCTCTTTATCGCGGTCAACTACTTCGGCGCGAAAGAGACCGGGGGGCTCCAGATCGTCATCGTGATGTCGCTTTTAGGCATCCTCGCCGTCTTCACCGTTGTCGGCCTGCTGAACGCCGAGATGGAGTCGCTGCGGCCGCTCGCGCCGCCGGGCACGGTGAGCGAGGTGTTACCGGTGACGGGGATCATCTTCGTCTCCTATCTGGGCTTCGTCCAGATCACTTCCGTCGCCGAGGAGATCAAGAACCCCGGGCGGAACCTCCCGCTCGCGGTCCTCGGCTCCGTCGTCATCGTCACGGTCGTGTACGCGATGTTCCTCCTCGTGCTGCTCGCGGCGGTGCCGAACGACCTTGTCGCGAACAACGAGACCGCGGTCGTCGACGCCGCGCGGCTCCTGTTCGGGCAGTACGAGGCGTTCGGCTATTCGCTGGGCGGGATCGGGGCCGCCATGCTGTTGATTGGCGGGCTGCTCGCGACCGCCTCCTCCGCGAACGCGTCGATCCTCTCCTCGTCGCGGATCAACTTCGCGATGGGCCGCGAGAAGATCGTCACCCCGAAGCTCAACGAGATCCACGAGCGGTTCGGCACTCCCTACAAGTCGATCGCGCTCACCGGCGCGCTCATCCTCGTGTTCCTCGTTGCCGGCGGCGTCGAGTCGCTGTCGACGATGGGCTCCGTCCTCCACCTCATCGTCTACGGGCTGCTCAACCTCGCGCTGATCGTGATGCGCGAGTCGGAGGTCGAAGGGTACGACCCCGACTTCGAGGTCCCCTTCTACCCCGTCGTCCCGATCATCGGCACGATCTCGTCGTTCGCGCTGATAATCTACATCGAGCCCACGATCATCCTGATCTCGTTCGGGCTCGTCGCCTTCGCTGTCCTCTGGTACCTGCTGTACGCCCGCGGGAAGGTGGAGTCCCGCGGCGTGTTAGGCACGTGGATCCTCGACCGCTCCGAGGACCTGCCCGAGCAGGCCGTCTCGGCGGCGACCGCCGTCCAGCCGAGCGGCGACGACTACCGCGTGATGGTGCCGCTCGCGAATCCCAAGACCGAAGAGCACCTGATCACGCTCGCCTCGGCCATCGCCACGCAGCGGAACGGGACGGTCGTCGCGGTCAACATCGCGAACGTCCCCGATCAGACCTCGCTCGAGGCCGCGCGCGACCGCGGCGCCCACGAGGCGGCCCACGGCCTGCTGGACCAGGCCCGCGAGGACGCGGAGACGTTTGGCGTCGACGTGGAGACCCACGTCGTCTTATCGCACCGCGTGTTCGAGGAGGTGTTCGACGCCGCGCGCACCTACGGCGCCGACATGACCGTGATGGGCTGGGGCGAGGACTCCCACGGGGCGCCCGGGCGCGCCGAGTCCGCCGTCGACGAGCTGGCGTATTCGCTCCCCTCCGACTTCCTCGTCTTCCGCGACCGCGGCTTCGACCCCTCGCGGATTCTGGTCCCGACCGCCGGCGGTCCGGCCTCGGATCTCTCCGGCGCCGTCGCGAAGATGCTCCAGACCGAGTTCGACGGCGAGGTGACGCTGCTCCACGTCGCCGAGGGCGGTGAGGAGGAGGGTCGCGCGTTCCTCGCAAAGTGGGCCGACGACCACGACCTCTCGGACGCGACGCTCCGGATCGAGACCGGCGACGTCGAGGATAGCATCGAGCGCGCCGCCCGCGACGCGACGATGCTCATCATCGGCGCGACCCAGAAGGGGCTGCTCTCGCGGCTGGTCCGCGGCTCGCTCGTGTTGGACGTGCTCAACGACGTGGAGTGCTCCGTGCTGCTCGCGGAGAAGCGCAGCGACCGCGGCCTCGTCGACCGGCTGTTCGGGAGCGGCGCGCGGGATAACGACGTCGCCGACGTGACCGCGACGCCCGCCGAGACCGGCGTCGAGCCGGAGCCGTCGACGCCCGAACTCGATGAGGAGTCGGACGCGGGCGAGGACGGGAAGGCGGACTGACGCGCCGGCTCCTTTCTTAAATAGCTGAAGAAGTCACCGAACTGCTCCCCTCAGCCCCAGTGCCAGAAGTGGTTGCCGTCCTCCTCGACCGGGTCGGTGCGCTCTCGGAGGTCGGCGACGTCCTCGGCGGTCGGCTCGTGGTCGTCGGGCAGTTTCTCCATGCAGTCGAAACAGAGGAAGAACTCCGAGCCGTCGGTGAGTTCGAGCGTGAGTCCCTGCGTCGACTCGAACGCGAAGTTCCACAGGTCGCCGATCCCGCCGGCGATCCGCACGGACCGCTCGCAGACGTCGCACGCCTCGGAGGCCATATGCGTCTCTTACTGGGTCCGCGGGGTAAGGCGTGTCGCCTCGATACGTGTACGACGTTGACGGATGCCGCGGTTTGGTTCGATAGTACCCGATCCGCGACTGTATGGTGAAACCCTCCAAAGCCCCAGCCGTCCGTTTATAAACAGCTGTCACTGAGTCGACGGACGACACCTCCAAAGCCCCAGCCGCTTACTTATAAACGATTACTACCGACTCGACGGACGAC
>JBNJEE010000038.1:0-17922 GCA_051745525.1 Methanobacteriota archaeon
ACGCTACCTGACGGAGTCAGGTAGAAAATGCACCGTCCGGGAATTGAACCCGGGCTATTAGCTTGGGAAGCTAATGTCCTACCACTGGACCAACGGTGCCCGAACTGACGTACCCGACCGCTTCACTTTAACGTAGCGTTTCGGCGGGCGCGACCCGTACCCCGGAGCGAGTGCCGCGAGCCACACCCTTAAGCCGTCACCGACGGAGGCACGCCCATGACCGACGACGCAGCAGACGCGACGCGATCCGACGCAAGCGCGGCCGTGGACCGCGTACGCGAGCGGGCAAGCAACCTCGCGCCCGCGCTCGGGGCGACGTGGACCGACGCCGAGCCGTGGCGCTTCCTCACCGACCTCACGGCGATCGGGAGCCGCATGGCCGGCAGCGAGGGCGAGCGCCGGGCCGCGGGCCTCGTCGCCGACGCCTTCGAGCGCGCGGGGCTCGCGGACGTGCGCACGGAGCCGTTCGACCTCCCGGCCTGGGAGCGCGGGTCGGCGTCGCTCGACGTGACCGTCTCGGGCCGAGACGGCGAACCGGCCACGCGCTCGTTCGAGGCGCTGGCGCTCCCGTACTCGCCGTCGGGGAGCGTCGCCGGCGAGCTCGTCGACGTCGGCTACGGCACCCCGACAGAGATCGACGAGCGCGACGTGGAGGGGCGGATCGCGGTGGCCTCGACGACAACCCCCGAAGGCGGCCGGTTCGTCCACCGCATGGAGAAGTTCGGCTACGCGGTCGACGCGGGCGCGGTCGGGTTCGTCTTCGTCAACCACCTCGACGGACAGCTGCCGCCCACCGGGTCGCTCACGTTCGGCGAGGAGGCCGAGGCCGTCGCCGTCGGCGTCTCGAAGGAGACCGGCGCGTGGCTCCGCGAGTACGCTATCGGAGGCGGGAACGGAATCCTCGCAGATGACGTCGCGCAGGCGGAGCTATCGGTCGAGGCGTCGACGACGCCGGGCGAGAGCCGCAACGTGATCGGGCGCGCCGGGCCGGACACCGACGAGCGCGTCCTCCTGCTCGCCCACTACGACGCCCACGACATCGCGGAGGGCGCGCTCGATAACGGCTGCGGGATCGCGACGGTCGCGACCGCAGCCGGGATTCTCGCCGACGCCGACCTCCCGGTCGGGGTCGACGTCGTCGCGGTCGGCGCTGAGGAGGTCGGGCTGCTCGGCGCGGAGCACCTCGCGGACCGGCTCGACCTCGACCGCGTGAAGGGCGTCGTCAACGTCGACGGCGCGGGGCGGTTCCGCGATCTGGTCGCGCTCGCGCACGCCTCGACGGCGGCCGCGTCGGTCGCGGAGGCGGTGTCGACCGCGACGCGCCAGCCGATCGAGGTCGACGCGCAGCCGCACCCGTTCTCCGACCAGTGGCCGTTCGTGCGCCGCGGCGTGCCGGCGCTCCAACTCCACAGCGACTCGGGCGACCGCGGGCGGGGGTGGGGTCACACCCACGCGGACACCCGCGACAAGGTCGACGACCGGAACGTCCGCGAACACGCGATGCTGATCGCGCTGCTCGTCGCCGAGTTCGCGGCGTCCGAGCGCGACCTCCCGCGGCTCGACCGCGACGAACTCGCGGCCGCGTTCCGCGAGGCCGACTTCGAGACGGGGATGCGCGCGGCCGACCTCTGGCCGAGCGACTGGGACTGAACGATCGGTCCAGCATCGAAATATCCCGCTCGGTCACTCCACGTCTGCGTCCGGGGTCGGCGGCGGGAGCCGCTTGTGCGCCGACGCGCGGTGGCGCCCGAGCAGGTCCGCGACGAGTTCGCGGTCGACCGCGGAAATATCCCTGTCGATTTCGGCGAGTTCGTCCCTCTCGTTTCCGGCGTCGCCCGGATCGGCCGCGTCGCCCGGATCGCTTGCGTCGGCCTCGCCGTCGGCAAGCGCGGCCTCGATCCGCTCGACGACCGACTCCGGGTCGAGGCCGCCGTCGACCCCGAGGTGGAGGACGGGGTCGACAACCTCGTAGGGGGCGCCCAAGTCGTCCACGTCGCGCTGACCCGGCAGGAACCCGGCGCTTGGCGGCTTCTCGACGACGAACTCCGGCACGCCGAGCTCGGCGGCGAGCGCCCGGACGTCGGTCTTGTAGAGGTGGCCCAGCGGGAACAGGTCGGCGGCGCCGTCCCCGTGCTTCGTGAGGTAGCCCAAGAGGAGTTCGCTCCGGTTCGTGGTGCCACAGACCAGGCGGTTCGTCGCGTTGGCGGCGAGGTAGGCGACGGCCATCCGGAGCCGCGCGACGGCGTTCCCCGAGCGGACCGGCTCGTCGTGGAGGTCGAAGCGGTCGGGGACGACGGCGCCGAACTGCGCGAACAGCGGCTGGAGGTGGACCGTGTCGTGGTCGATCCCCAGCGCCTCGGCGAGCGCCTCGGCGTCGCGGGCGTGCGGTGCGCCGACCTTGTTACACGGCAGGATCAGTCCGTACACGCGGTCGGCGCCGAGCGCCTCGACCGCGAGCGCGGCAGTCACCGTCGAGTCGAGCCCGCCGCTCATGTTCACCACCACGCCCTCGGCTCCCGCAGCGTCGACCCGGTCGGCGACGAACGACCGGACGCGATCGCGTTCGCGCGCGGGGTCCCGGTCCGGGAGCAGTGAGCGGGTGCGGGGCCGGGCGGCGTCTCGGTCGCCGTCCGACGCGGACCGGGTCGCCGACCGCCCGGCGGGAGCGACCCCGTCGGAGTCGAACGTCGACTCGCGGTCAGCCATTTACGCCTCCCGGCCGACCGGTCGGCCGCGCGCGCCGTCGGGGCGCCTCCCCGGGGAACTGTCGCCGAGAGTGGGCGCGTCTCTGCGGGTGATCACGAGCGTTGCGTTGAATCGTCATCTGTCGCCCGGCGCTTCTGGTCGCGTTGATAAATACCTGCGGTGTAGATCGTTTAAGGAATTGATAGAGTTATTCCTAGATACAGGCTGAATACGCGATGAAAGCTAATGGATATGTAATTCTATCTCAGATAACTCAGTTATCTTGTAAATGGCTTTCTCGCCGAAGATAAGAGTGCGTGTCTCGGAGGAAATATCTCTAATCCTTACAGGTATTTCAAAAAGTGGGGGCCAAGAGAACAACTCCAAGCATATAATGATGTTATAAGCGAACATTTATTAGGAAGATATGGTTCGATTCGTCCATGTCCGATATTCAGTTGAGTTCGAGTCAGGACCGGGTGCTCACCGCGCTGGTGAACCTCTCCGAGGGTCGGGAGACGCCGGTACAGGGGCGCGAGATCGCGGACGCCATCGATCGCAACCCGGGAACGGTCCGGAACCGGATGGGATCCCTCAGCACGCTCGGTCTCGTCGAGGGCGTCGCCGGGCCGGACGGCGGCTACGTCCCGACGGATGAGGCGTACGACACGCTCGGCATCGAGCGCTTGGACGACGCCGCGACGACGCCGGTCGAGCGCGAGGGCGACCCCGTCGAGGACGTCACCGTCTCGGAGATCGACCTGTCGAGCGTCGCGAACCCGGAGCTGTGCCGCGCGGAACTCGTGATCCGGGGCCCGGTCGGCCCCTTCGACACGGGCGACCGCGTGACCGTCGGGCCGACCCCGGCGACCGGGCTCCGCCTTTCCGGCACGGTGGACGCGACCAACGTCGACGGCAACATCCTCCTGGTCCGCGTCGACGGCATGGAAACGCCGACGGGCGGCTCGGCCGCCTGAGGGAGGGCGGTCCGGAAACCCGATTCACTCCTTCCCGACCGCGGAGCGCAGCCTGTCGCGGACCGCGCCGGTCGCTGCCGCGGCGTGGCGCGCGTCTCGGTGTCGCTCACCGAAGGCGACGCGCGCGCTCTCCGCGGCCTCGCGGTCGACGTCGAACGTCACGTCGGGGTAGGCCACGTCCCACAGCACGAGCGGCTCCGGGGGCGCGGGCCCGACCCCCTGCTCGCCCGATATCGGCTCGGCGGCGAGCAGCCGGTCGATCCACGCGAGGTCGGCCGTTCCGCGCCCGACGGCGCGGGCCGCGGCAACGACTCGCCGAACGAGCGCGCGCGGGAACCCGTCCGCCGAGAGTTCGACGACGAGCGCGTCGCCCTCGCGGGTCGCCCGCGCGTCGAGGTCGCGGACCGTCCCCGTCTCGTCGGTCGTCAGGTTGTGGAGGTTGTGCTCGCCGTCGAACCGCACGAGCGCCGCCCGAAAGCGGTCGTCGTCGACGGCGTGTTCCGGATCTCGCCGTGCGGACTCGGCGGCCTCGGTAGTCTCGTTTCCGCCGGCCCCGGCTGTCCCGTCCGCGCCGTCGCCGTCGCTCGCGGGCGCGTAGAGGTGGTACCGGTAGGTGCGGCGGACTGCGTCGTGGGTCGCGTGGAACCCGTCCGCGACGTCGGCGGCGGCCCACACGCGGACCGACCCCGGCAGGTGCCCGTTGAAGGCGCGCGGCGTGAGCCAGGTCGGCGCCTCGAAGGCGACGGTCTGGGCCACCGCGGAGACGCCGGCGTCGGTCCGGCCGGCCGCCGCGTAGCCCGGTGGCGTGGCGTGGGTTGACCCGTTGCCGCGCTCGACGAGGCCGTGTTCCGCGAGCCCTTCGAGAAGTTCGTCCGCGACCGTGCTGGCGTGCGGCTGCCGCTGGAAGCCGGCGTACTCACGACCGTCGTAGGCGACGCGGAAGGCGCGTGTGACCGTCTCGCGCCCGTCTGGCCCGTTCGGCTCGTTCGTCACTGGGGACCGTCCGCGTCGTCCACGTCGGCCGCGTCGTCTGCGTCGTCGTCGCTCGAATTCTGCGTTGCGGCCGCCTGCCGCTCCGCCTCCGGGTCGGCCATCGGCACGGTCACGACCGGCACCGAGGCGACGCGGACGACCTTCTCGGTGACGCTCCCGAGCAGGAGGCGTCGGATCCCCCGTCGGGTGTGGCTCGGCATGACGACGATGTCGGCACCATCGTCGATCGCGTTCTCGATCACGTCCAGCGGCTCGCCGCGGACGACGTCGCCGACCGCCTCGACGCCCGCCGCCTCCAGTTCGGCGGTGACCGCCTCGACGCGCTCCGCGGCGGCGTCCGCGAGGCGGTCGGAGAACGCCCCCGACTGCGGTCCCGCGAGCGTGTCGGCCGCGGTGTCGGCGGCCGAGACGACGTGGACCGTCGCGTCGTAGCGCTCGGCGAGGCTGGCCGCGTGCGGGATCGCGTCGTTCGCCTCGCCGCCGGGCGCGACGGGCAGGAGGATGTCGTCGTACATGCGCGATACTGCTCGCGCCCGGCGGAAAACGATACCGGCCGTCGGCGCGGACGGGTCGGGGGCGCTACAGGCCGAGCGCGTCGAGCAGATCGAAGCCGACGCCGGCGTAGCCGACGAGCTTGAACCCGAGGTAGATCCCGACTATCGCCACCACGCCCGGCAGCTCCGGCGGCGCGGGGATCGGGACGCGGAGGAACGCGAACAGCGCGCCGACCGTCACCCCGACGACGAGCGCGGCGAGGGTCACGACCGGGGTCGAACTCATACCGATTGGTCGGCCGCCTTCGTTTATAAGACCGGTGTTCGCGCTCGGCGGGTGCCCCACTCGGATGGGTAGGGTTTTCCGACGCGCGCTCCTCCTCGGGAACATGGCACGAGAGGTTTCCGACTCCGACAACCCGCAGGTGACGCTCCAGACCAACCACGGCGACATCGTCGTCGAGCTGTTCGCCGAGCGCGCCCCGAAGACGGTCGAGAACTTCCTCGGCTTAGCGCGCCACGATCCGGCCGCGGACGCCGAGCCCGCGCCGGAGACGAACACGTGGGAGGACCCCAAGACCGGCGAGGTGCGCGGCGACTCGCTGTACGAGGGGATCGTCTTCCACCGCGTCATCGACGACTTCATGATCCAGGGCGGCGACCCGATGGAGAACGGTCGCGGCGGCCCCGGCTACCAGTTCGACGACGAGTTCCACGACGATCTCACCCACGACGGGCCCGGCATCCTCTCGATGGCGAACTCCGGCCCGAACACGAACGGCTCGCAGTTCTTCATCACGCTGGACGCGACCCCGCACCTCGACGGTAAACACGCCGTCTTCGGGCAGGTCATCGACGGGATGGACGTCGTCGAGGAGATCGGCGGCGTGCCGACCGGCCGCAACGACGACCCCCGCGAGGCCGTCGAGATCGAGAAGGTCGACGTCGACGAGTAACGCCCGCCCGTCGCACTCCGCCGCGCTCCGTCTCGGCGAGTCCGCGTGCGCTATACTCCCACGCCGGGGGGAGTTAAGAAGAGTTAAATTGTCCCCGGCGCTAGCACCGTTCGCGCTCGGTTGGTGTAGTCCGGCCAATCATGTTGGCCTTTCGGCGGACGCGGCGCCTCGGCGCCGGTTCGGAAGTCAGCCGACGACCAGGGTTCAAATCCCTGACCGAGCATCCATTCACACCGCGAGCGACGCGTCTCGTTCTCCGGTCGGTCCGAAGGGGAAGAATCACGGCCGTCGGCGACCGAGAGTCGGGTATGAGCGACCGACCCGACGCCGGCGACGACGACGACCGCCGGTTCGAGACCCGCGCGATCCACGCCGGACAGGAGCCCGACCCGGAGACGGGCGCGTTGATGACGCCGATCCACGCGAACTCCACCTACGAGCAAGACGCGCCCGGCGACCACCGCGGGTACGAGTACAGCCGGACCGGGAACCCGACGCGCAGCGATCTCGAGGCGAACCTCGCCTCGTTGGAGTCGGGCAGCCACGCGCGCTGTTTCTCCTCCGGAATGGGTGCGATCAACACCGTCCTCAACCTCCTGTCCGCGGGCGACCACGTCGTCGCGGGCGACGACGTGTACGGCGGCACCCACCGAATCCTGACGCAGGTGTACGACGAATACGACGTCGACACGACGTTCGTCGACACGACCGACCACGACGCGGTCCGGGCGGCGTTGCGCGAGGAGACCGAGCTGGTCTGGATCGAGACGCCGACGAACCCCCTGATGAACGTTAACGACATCGGCGCACTCGCCGATATCGCCCACGAGAGCGACGCCCTCTGCGCGGTCGACAACACGTTCGCGACCCCGTACCTCCAGCGTCCGCTCGAACACGGCGCCGACATCGTCTGCCAGTCGCTGACGAAGTACCTCGGCGGACACTCGGACACCATCGGCGGCGCCCTGATCGTCGACGACGAGGAGTTCGACGAGCGGCTCGGCTTCTACCAGAACTCGGTCGGCGCGACCCCCGGGCCGTTCGACGCGTTCCTCGTCCTCCGCGGGACGAAGACGCTCCCGGTCCGGATGGACCGCCACTGCGAGAACGCGATGGCGCTCGCCGAGTGGTTGGAGGGCCACGACACCGTCGAGCGCGTCTACTACCCCGGGCTGGAGTCGCACCCGGACCACGAGCTGGCGGCAGAGCAGATGGACGACTTCGGCGGCATGCTTTCGTTCGAGCTGGACGGCACCCTCGAAGAGGCGTCGACGGTCGTGAGCGAGACCGAGGTGTTCACGCTCGCGGAGTCGCTCGGCGGCGTCGAGAGCCTCATCGAGCAGCCGGCGGCGATGACCCACGCGGCCATCCCGCGCGAGGAGCGGCTCTCAGCGGGCCTCACCGACGGTCTCATCCGGGTGTCCGTGGGGATCGAACACGTCGACGACATGAAGGCGGACCTTCAGGCGGCGTTCGACGCCGCGCTGTCGTAGATCCCTCACGCGGTTCGAGGGGTCGCGTCCGGTTCGGTGGTCCTGTCCGGTGCGGGTAGCCGCGTCCGCCGCCGCTCGACTGACACCATTTTTATCGGTTCCGCCGAGACTGCCACCATGAGCGATCCTGACGTTCTCGTGCTTCGCCAGACGATCCACGGACTGGGCCCCAACGAACTGGCGGCGGCGATCCGGGGGCGACTCCCGGACGTCGAGGTCGCACGCGCGCAGACGCCGGCCGAGGAGCGCGACCTGATCCGGACGGCGCGAGTCGCCGTCGGACTCACCATCGACGAGGAGTTGCTCGCCGCCGCCGAGGAGATTGAGCTCTTCGCCTGCGTGTTCGCCGGGACCGGTCACCTGCCGTGCGACCTGCTCGACGACCACGGGGTCGCCGTGACGAACGCCTCGGGCGTCCACGGGCCGAACATCGCCGAACACGTCGTCGGGTCGATGATCGCGCACGCGCGGCAATTCCATCGCGCCTACCGCCAGCAGTCCCGGCGCGAGTGGCGCACGTACGAGACGACGGAGGTGTACGGGTCGACCGTGGCCGTGGTCGGGCTGGGCGCGATCGGGCGGGCCGTCGTCGACCGGCTGGAATCGTTCGACGTCGACACGGTCGGCGTGCGCTACTCGCCCGAGAAGGGCGGCCCGACCGACGAGGTGTACGGGTTCGACGAGTTCCACGAGGCCGTCACCGACGCGGAGTACGTTGTGCTGGCGTGTCCGCTCACGGAGACGACGCGGGGGCTCGTCGACGCCGACACGCTGCGGACGATGCGGCCCGACGCGGTGTTAGTGAATATCGCGCGCGGGCCGATCGTCGACACCGACGCTCTGGTGACGGAGCTCCGGAACAACCGCATCCGCGGCGCGGCGCTGGACGTCACGGACCCGGAGCCCCTCCCCGAGGACCACCCGTTGTGGGGGCTGTCGAACGCGACGATCACGCCGCACAACGCCGGACACACGCCCGAGTACTACGAGCGCGTGGCGGACATCCTCGCCGACAACATCGCCCGGCTGGACGCCGGCGACGACCTGCGTAACCGGGTGGTGTGAACGAGTGCCCGGCGAGAGAGTCCAAAAATATATACCACTATATAATCTAATCGTTTAAACCGCTCTCTGCGTTCTGCTGTCGGATCCCCCAACGCACTAGCCGTCGGTAGTCGGTTATTCCGGAGAGAGATGTAATGATACGAGAGTATATATTTTGATCAAAATTAAGGTGATCCGCTCCGGAGGGTGCGGTATGGAAACCCGGAAGGTCCAGGTCACCGGCGGTTCGACGTACACGGTCTCGATTCCGAAGACGTGGGCGACCGACAACGACGTCGAGGCCGGGACGGAGATCGAGTTCCACCCCGACGGCGACTCGTTGTTTCTCACGCCGCGGTCCGAGGCGGAGCGGACGCGTGGGACCTTAGACATCACCGACCTTACCGGGCAGGCGCTCCGGCGCGCGGTGACGACGATGTACGTCAGCGGCTTCGACGTCATCGAACTAGAGGCCGGGGAGATCACCACCGAGCAGCGCTCGTCGATCCGCGACGCGGTTCAGAGCCTCGTCGGCCTAGAGGTGTTAGAGGAGACTCGCGACCGCGTCATCGTCCAGGACCTGCTCGACTCCTCGGAGCTTTCGATCCACAACGCGGTCACGCGGATGCGGCTCATCTCGCTGTCGATGCTCGACGACGCGATCACCGCGCTCGCGGAGCACGATCACGACCTCGCGCGCGACGTGATCGGTCGCGACGACGACCTCGACCGGCTATGGCTCGTCGTCTCGCGGATCTTCCGCGCGACCTTGCGGACGCCGAAGGCCGCCGAGGAGCTGGGACTTCCCCGCGAGGAGTGTTTCGACTACCACTCCAGCGCGCGCCAACTAGAGCGGATCGGCGACCACGCGACGAAGATCGCACACCTGACGCTGAACATCGACGAGCCGCTGCCCGAGGAGGTCGTCGAGGCGGTGAGCGACCTCCACGGCGACGCAGTCGACGTAATCGATACGGCGATGGAGGCGCTGTTCGACGACGACACCGAGGCGGCGACGCGGCAGGCCAACGAGGCGCGAACTGGCGTGCGCGCGATCGACGAGCGTGTCCGCGCCATCGACGAACTGCTCCGCGAACTCGACCCGACGCGCGCGCAGTTGCTCGGGCTCGTTGTCGATTCCGTCCTCCGCTCGGCCGACTACGGCGGGAACATCGCCGAGACCGCCCTCCAGAAGGCCGCGCCGACGCCGTGAGGGGAGCGCTCGACGGGATCGCGAGCCGGCTGCCCGCGCGCCGGACGCTCCTGCTCGCCGGCGGTGTGGCCGCCCTCCTCGTCGCGCTTGTCATCGCCGGCGGCGCCGCGTACTTCGCCTTCGGGATGGGGCCGGAGGCGGACGCGGTCGCGGCCGTCGAGGCCGACCCCAACGTCTCCGTGGACCGGACGCCGGTCGGGACGGCGGTCCGCGACGGACCGGTGACGGCGTCGACCGTCGGGCTCGTTTACTACCCGGGCGGGCGGGTGGCACATGAGAGCTACGTGCCGACCGCCGCAGAGATAGTCTCCGCGTCCGACCGAGACGTGCTCGTCGTCGTCGTGCACATGCCGCTCAACCTCGCCGTCCTCGCGCCGGCCCGCGCCGACCGCGTCCGCGAGCGCTACCCCGAGGTGGGCGCGTGGGCGGTCGGCGGCCACTCGCTTGGCGGCGCCATGGCCTGTCGGCACGCCGCCGGGAACGCCGAGGCGTACGACGCGCTCGTCCTCCACGCCGCCTACTGCGACCGCGACGTCTCCGAGACCGGGCTCGCCGTGCTCTCGGTCCTCGGAGGCGCCGACGGCGTGATCGACGCCGAGCGCGAGCGCGCCTCGCGCTCCAACCTCCCCGCGGACGCCCGGGTGGTCGAGATTGAGGGCGTCAACCACGCCGGGTTCGGGGCGTACGGACCGCAGTCCGGAGACGATCCCGCGTCGCTGGCGCCGGACGCGAGCCGGGCGGCGATCGGAAACGCGACCGGGCGGTGGCTCTCGGAGCGGGGCGCGGCGAGCCGCGACGTTCGGTCGCGGTCGGCGTCGACCAGCGGTTCGGAGGGAGACCGCTCCGCCGCGCTCGCCGTTGCCGGGTGAGCGGGTTTTTTGCCTGCGCTCTCCCGAGGTGATCGCATGCCAGAGATCGAACTCGGCGTACCGAGAGGCGTCGTCGAGTCGCTTCCGGAGGAGGAGGGGACCGCCGAACGCGACATGCGACGCGCCATCGCGGGGATCCAGTCGCGGCTGAACGACGCGATCGACGAGGTGGACCCGGACGAGGCGGCCGAGGTCGTCGCCGACGCGGTCGAGCGCATGGAATCGCAGGCAAGCACGTATCACGAGTTCGTTCCGGAGCTGCGTGCGTGGGGCCAGTCACCAATCTACGCCATCGCATGGCGGAACCTCTACCTCGAACTGATCGGCCAGCTGTACGACCACGAGTGGCTCGCGGACGACCTCGACCGCGAGCGAAACTTCCGGCTGGTCGAGGACGGGATCCGGCTGTCCGATCTGTAGTTGGCAAGCCGTCCCTTTTATGAGCGGCTGCCTGGACCGCCTTCCGGTGCCGCCTGGGCCGCCTTCCGCGGCCGGCCGCTTTTAAGCCGCCGCGACACGACGTACGGGTATGGAACTGGAACTGCGGTTCTTCGCGACGTTTCGCGAGGCCGCCGGCGGGAAGACGGTGAACGCGGAGTTCGCCGACGGCTCCACCGTCGGCGACGTGCTGCGCGAACTGGAGTCCGAGTACGAGGGGATGGAGAGCCGACTGATCGTCGACGGCGACCTCGCCCCGCAGATCAACGTCCTGAAGAACGGCCGCGAGGTGCTCCACCTCGACGGACTCGACACGCCGATGGCGGACGGCGACCGGCTCTCGGTGTTCCCGCCGGTCGCCGGCGGAACATGAGCGACGACGGTTCTGCGGCGGCCGAGGAGGCCGGCGGCGACGCGGACGGGGGCTCGTCGGGTTCCCCGCCCGCGGAGGAGGGGTGGGAGCGCGAGACGGTGGCGTACCGAGGTATCTCTCGCCGTCTCGCGGCCCACTACCTCCACAATCTGGGCGGAGAGCTCGTGGGGACCGACGACCCCGCGGACGCGACCCGCGTTGACGGCGACGGCTGGCGAGTGAGCCTCAGCGCCGAGAAGGTGACCGCGGCGGCTGCGATCGAACTCACGGAGGTGACCGCCGAGTTCGCGGGCGACCCCGACGTCCTCGCCGATCTCCTCCCGAAGTACCGACAGAAGGCCATGCGCGCCGGCGGATGATGTCCGACGACGCCGACCGGGAGACCGGGCCGTATCCGATCGAGGGCACCGCGCTGGTGAAAACGGCCGCGCTCGCGAGCGTGCCGGCCGCGCGCGTGCCGGCGCTGCTCGCGCGCGTCCAAGCCGATCTCGGCCCCAGAATCGACGCATATCGGCGGCGATACGAGCGGGTGGCGGTTGAACGGGACCGCGAGACGTTTCTCGTTGAGCCGGATCACTGGAATGGGGTGGCCGACCGCGTCGGGCTTACCGAGCGCGAGCGCGACGCCGTCGTTCGCGCGCACGAGGCCGCGGTCGAGCGGATCGGGTCCGGAAGCGGTCGCCGGGAGGAGTTCGACACCGCGCTGGAGATCCGGTCGGGCGTCGTCATCGGCGTCGACGAGGAGAGGGTCGGCGACCGTGATGCGGGCGTGGACGACGACCATGATGCGGGCGCGGACGACGACCGTGATGCGGGCGTGGACGACGACCGTGATGCGGGCGCGGACGGCGGCGGCAACGCCGATACGGGCGGCGACTGACCCGAGTCCTGCCGTCATCGACGCCTTTTCGGACCGCAGCGCGGACGTTCTCGCATGCGACTCGCTCGACTGCTCACCCCGGACGGTCCCGTGGCCGGCCGCTACGTCGACGGCGAGGTCGTCGCCGACGACGGCCGCTATGAGGTCGGTCGCGACGGGCGACTACTCCCGCCGTGCGAGCCCAGCGCGCTGTACTGCGTCGGTCGGAACTACGCCGAGACGCTCGACCAGATGGACTACGAGCGCCCCGAGGAGCCGGACTTCTTCGTCAAACCCCCGGCGAGCCTGCTCGCGCACGGCGAGCCGGTTCGGTACCCGGAGTGGACCGACGAACTGACGTACGCCGGCGAGCTGGTCGCCGTGATCGACGAGCGGTGCCGCGACCTCGACCCCGAGGAGGTGCAGAGCGTCGTGCGCGGCTACACGGTGATGAACGACGTCGACGCGCTCGACCAGCAGGGGCGGACCGCGCGGAAGGCGTTCGACGGGTCGGCGCCGCTCGGGCCGTGGATCGAGACCGACGTGGACCCGACGAGCCTCGACATCGAGACGACCGTGGGCGGCGAGCAGCGGCAGGACGCGAACACCGAGCTCATGTTGTTCGGCCCGCGCGAGGTCGTCTCATACCTCTCGAAGCGGTTCACCTTCGAGCCTGGTGACTGTATCGCGTTCGGCAGCCCCGCGAATCCCGGCCTCGTCGAGCCCGGCGAGCGCGTCGATATCACCTACGAGGGCGTCGGGACGCTCTCGAACGCGGTGGTCGCGCCCGAGGCCGAGTGACCGCTCGAGGATCGGCTGGGGGAACGTCGATAGAGATCAGCGACCTGTCGGGTCGAGGTCGTCGACGTTCGCCTCGTCGAACAGGTCGCTGGCGGTCGTCAGCGCCGTCTCGTCGCCGGTCCGGACGTACGCTCCGAGCGCGTCGGCCGCCTCGAAGAGGGCGTCCACGGCCGCGGGCGGCACGTCGCCGCCGAGCGCGTCGACGCGCGTGACGCGGTCGCGGAGGCGCTCGAAGGCGTCGCGGGCCGGGCCGACCCTGGCTTCCGGCGCCTCGCCGTCGACGCTGACCGTCGGGGCGTCGTCGTTGCTCTCGTCGTTGATGCTCTCGTCGTCGCTGCTCCCGTCGTCGCTGTTTTCAGCGGGATCCTGTTCGGCGCCGGCTTCGAGCTCGTCGAGGAAGTCGAGCGCGTCGCTGCGGTACGCCTCGACCGCGCGTACGGCCGCCATCCCCCGGGCTTCGCGGAGCGCGGTCGGGACCTCGTTCGCCGGCGGTCGGTTCCCGTCCTCGGCGCCGGCGAGCAGCGCGAGGAGGTACTCGCGGTCGGGGCCGGTCGGATCGCGCAGTCGCTCGAAGCAGTCGACCGCCTCCAGCAGTTCGCGGGCCGCGAGGTAGGTCCCGTCGAGGAGGGCGAGCCGACCGCCGTCGATGAACCCGCGTTTCCGACAGTACTCCCGGAGGTCGGACTGGAGTTCGTCGACTCCCGACCGAGGAAGCGTCCCGGGGGCGTCCCCGAACCGCTCGCGGTGGGCGGCGAGGTCGAGCGAGACCGGCGCGTCGGTGTGCGCGGTGCGGGCGTCGACGCCGACGCTGCGCAGGTCGCCGCAGCTCGGACACGCGACGGAACCCGTCTGGTAGTACGACCACCGCGCGCCGCAGGACTGGCACTCGCGTTCGCCGCGGACTTTCATACTACGCGATTCGTCGCGTCGGCCCTAAACGACTGCGGGTCGGCGGTCCGAGCTCTCCGGACGAGCGGTCGCGGGGCGGGCGGCCCGTCCCTTGTCGGCTCCGGTGCCAGCCTATTTCACACCCGCCGGGCAACGGGTGGTATGAGCTGGCACGCCGTCGACGCGCTTGACCGCGCCGTCGACGCCACACGTCGGTTCCTCTTCCCCTTCGATGCGGTGCGGTGGGCGACGCTCGCGTTCCTCGCGCTCGTGATGGCGGGTGGGGGCGCCGGAGTGTCGGGCGCTGGAGTGTCGGGCGCCGGCTCGTCCCTGTTCGGCGCCGCGGCCGGAGTGATCGGCGCGACCGGAGCGGTCGGCGCGACCAGAGCGGTCGGCGCGACCAGAGCGGCCGGCGCGACCAGAGCGGCCGGCGCGGTCGGAGTCGGCGCCTGGAGCGAGTTCGCCCCGATCGAATCCGAGTCGGTGCCGGCGGGCATCGAACGCGGCGTGAGTACGGCCGTCGAGCGTCTCACCGGGCTCGACGCCGCGCTGCTGGCCGGAATCACTCTCGGCGCGCTGCTCGTCGGGCTCGCCCTCATCGCGTGTTCATTTGCCTTCCGGCTCGTCTTCTACGATGCGCTCGCGACGGACGAGGTCGCGCTCTGGCGGCCGTTCCGCGATCGGTTCCGGCAGGCGTTGGGACTGTTCGCCTTCTCGACGATTCTGGTGGTCGCGACCGGAATCCCCGTGCTTGCGCTCGCGCTCGTCGTCGCCGTTGATCCCGCGGCGTTGCGCGCGGCGGGAGTGTCAGTCGGCGGTTTCCCCGGGGGCGCGACGGTCCAGACCGCAGCGCTCGGCGGGCTCGGGGTATTCGCTGGCGGCGCCGCGCTGATCGGGGCCGTCGCGTCCCGGCTCACGTTCGAGTTCGTCGCGCCGGCGATGGTCGCCCGCGATGCGGGCGTGATTGCCGGGTGGCGAGCGGTTTGGCGGTCGCTCCGCGGGTCGTGGGACGAGGTCGTCGCCTACCTTGCGGTTCACACCGTCGTCGCGGCGGGGGTCGGGATCGTTCAGGCCGTCACCGTCGCGTTCGCCGGGGGCGTCGTCGCCGCGGTCGGACTCGTCGCGCTCGTAGTTGCGGCGGTTCCGCTCGGCGGAGTCGAGGCGCTGGTCGGGACGTCCGCTGGGGCGGTCGTTCTCGTGACCGTGCTGGTCTGTGCCGCCGTCGCCGTCGTGGTCGTGACGCTCCCGGTCCGGCTCGTGGCGCGGACGTATCTGACCGCCTACGAACTCTCGACGCTCGCCGGAATCGATTCCGACCTGGCGCTGCTGTCGCCGAGGCTCGTCGCGAGCGACGACTCGAAATCGCTCGGGGAGTGATCGCCCGTCGTCGCGCGGCGTTGGGGGCTCTCGAGACCGTGTCGAGGTCGGTGAATGATCGTCGAACGTCGAATTGTATCTTCGACACCATCGGATAGCTTTTTACTCCGTTCACGAATGGAGGCAGACATGGGACTAGACGACGACGCGCGGGAGTACCACCGACAGGAACCGCCCGGGAAGATCGCGATCGAGACGACGAAGCCAACGAACACGCAGCGAGACCTCTCGCTGGCGTACTCACCGGGCGTCGCGGCGCCGTGTCGCGACATCGCGGCCGACCCCGAGTCCGTCTTCGAGTACACGGACAAGGGGAACCTCGTCGCCGTCGTCTCGAACGGGTCGGCCGTCCTCGGGCTCGGCGATATCGGCGCCGCCGCGTCGAAGCCCGTCATGGAGGGGAAGGGAGTGCTGTTCAAGCGCTTCGCGGACATCGACGTCTTCGACATCGAGCTTGACATCGACTCCGTCGACCCGTTTTGCGAGGCCGTGAAGGCGATGGAGCCCACGTTCGGCGGGATCAACCTCGAGGACATCAAGGCCCCCGAGTGTTTCAAAATCGAGGAACGGCTCCGCGAGGAGATGGACGTCCCGGTGTTCCACGACGACCAGCACGGCACCGCGATCATCTCCGGCGCGGCGCTGATGAACGCGGTCGACATCTCGGGGAAGGACCTCTCGGAGCTCGACATCGTCTTCTCCGGCGCTGGCGCGTCGGCCATCGCGACGGCCCGGTTCTACGTCTCGCTCGGCGCGCGCAAAGAGAACATCACGATGTGCGACTCCTCCGGGATCATCACCGAGGAGCGCGTCGAGGCCGGCGAGGTCAACGAGTACAAAAGCCAGTTCGCGACTCCGGTCAAGGGCGGCGACCTCGCGGATGCCATGGAAGGGGCCGACGTGTTCGTCGGGCTCTCGGTGGGTGGCATCGTCTCACAGGAGATGGTCCGCTCGATGGCCGCCGACCCGATCATCTTCGCGATGGCGAACCCCGACCCGGAGATCACCTACGAGGACGCGAAGGACGCGCGCGACGACACGGTGATCATGGCGACGGGCCGGTCCGACTACCCGAACATGGTGAACAACGTCCTCGGGTTCCCGTTCCTGTTTCGCGGTGCGCTCGACGTGCGCGCGACGGAGATCAACGAGGAGATGAAGGCGGCCGCCGCGGAGGCGCTCGCCGACCTCGCGCGCAAGGACGTCCCCGACGCGGTCGTGAAGGCGTACGGCGACGACCCGCTCCAGTTCGGCCCCGACTACGTCATCCCGAAGCCGCTCGATCCTCGGGTGCTGTTCGAGATCGCGCCGCGCGTCGCGGAGGCGGCGATGGAGTCGGGCTGTGCTCGGACCGAGATCGACTTAGAAAAGTACAGAGAGCGCCTCGAGGCGCGGCTCGGGAAGTCTCGCGAGATGATGCGGGTCGTGTTGAACAAGGCAAAGAGCGACCCAAAGCGGATCGCGCTCGCGGAGGGCACCGACGAGAAGATGATCCGCGCGGCCTACCAGCTCTCCGAGCAGGGGATCGCGGAGCCGGTGCTGCTCGGTGACGCCGACACGATCTCGCAGACCGCGGCCGAACTCGGCCTCTCGTTCCGGCCCGAAGTGGTCGACCCCGACGACCGGGACGTCTCCGGGTACGGGGACCGGCTGTACGAACTCCGGAAGCGGAAGGGGATCACGAAGCGCGAGGCGGACGACCTCGTCAAACGCGACACCAACTATCTCGGGAGCGTGATGGTCGAAACCGGCGACGTCGACGCGATGCTTACCGGGCTCACCCACCACTATCCGTCCGCGCTTCGGCCGCCGCTCCAGATCGTCGGGTCTGCGGCCGACACCGACACCGTCGCCGGCGTGTACATGCTCACGTTCAAGAACCGGGTCATCTTCTGTGCCGACACGACCGTCAATCAGGATCCGGACGCGGAGACGCTCGCCGAGGTCACGCGACACACGGCCGACCTCGCCCGCCGGTTCAACGTCGAGCCGCGCGCGGCGATGCTGTCGTACTCCAATTTCGGGAGCGTCGACAACGAGGGGACGCGGAAGCCGCGCGACGCGGTCGACATCCTCCAGTCCGACGACGCGGTCGACTTCCCGGTCGATGGAGAGATGCAGGCCGACACCGCCGTCGTCGACGACATCCTCAACGGGACCTACGAGTTCTCCCAGCTCGACGAAGCTGCTAACGTCCTCGTGTTCCCGAACCTCGAGGCCGGGAACATCGGGTACAAGCTGCTCCAGCGGCTCGGCGGCGCCGAGGCCATCGGCCCGATGCTCGTCGGCATGGACGAGCCTGTCCACGTCCTCCAGCGCGGCGACGAGGTGAAAGACATCGTCAACCTGGCCAGCGTCGCTGTCGTGGACGCGCAGGAGTAGTAGTCCGTAGCGCGTCTTTCGGCTGTCGGCATCGTCCGGCGTCGTCCGGCGTCTTTCGGCTGTCGGCATCGTCCGGCGTC
>JBNJEE010000039.1:0-17794 GCA_051745525.1 Methanobacteriota archaeon
CCCTCGCGGAAGTAGCGGTAGTCCTTCTCGGCCTCCTTCGAGCGCATCCCGACGGTGACGCCGCGGTCCTCGTCCCAGTGGCGGGTCTCCTGTTCGATCTCGCGGCCGCGCCGGAGGACGTTCTCCTGACGGGTGACCTCGTAGGCGAGCGCCTGCTCGGCGCCCTTGTGGCTGGAGATGTTCTTCACCTCTGCGCGGTTCACGTCCTCGAGGGCCTCCTCGGCTATCGTCCCGTCGTCGGCGACGTGCTCTGCGGGGACCAGCGAGACGTTGGCGTCGACGCGTAAGCTCCCGTCGCGGCCGGGGTCGAAGACGCCGAGGTACTCCAAGACCTCCTCCAGCTTGGCGAGGAACGCGCGCGTCTCGGCCGGCGAGCGGAAGTCCGGCTCCGTGACGATCTCCATCAGGGGCGTCCCCGCGCGGTTGTAGTTCACCAGCGTGTGGGTCGCGGACTCGATGGAGCCGCCGGCGTGCTGGAGGCTCCCGGGGTCCTCCTCTAAGTGCGCGCGGGTGATCCCGATCGTGCGGGGGTCGCCGTCGACGCGCACCTCCAGCTCCCCGGACTGGCAGATCGGCGCGTCGTACTGGGTGAGCTGGAAGTTCTTCGGGAGGTCGGGGTAGTAGTAGTTCTTCCGGTGGAACGTGGTGGTCTCGGGGATGTCGGCGTCGATCGCCTTCCCCACCTTCACGGCGGCCTCGACGGCGGCCTCGTTGAGGACGGGGAGCGCGCCCGGCAGCCCGAGGCAGGTCGGGCAGGTGCGCGTGTTCGGATCCTCGTCCTCCTCGGGCTCCGTCGAACAGCCGCAGAAGATCTTCGTGTCGGTCTCGAGCTGGACGTGGACCTCCAGCCCGATCACGACTGTCCGGTCCGCCGTCGCGGCCTGCGTGCTCATTACGGGTCAGTTGTGAGCGGGCCGCCTAAATCGTGTCGGGACAACGGCCGTCGAACGCGCGGCCGAGTCAAAATCCGGGCTTCGAATCTCGGAAGCAACGATTATGAGGGCGCCGTGCGTAATAGCCTCGATGAGCGAACCGATGAGCTGTGGAAGCGCCGTCCCGGACGGTGCGAACGGGCGCCGTCGGACGCCCGACCGAGTGCGAGAGACGGGGAGACCGCGACGGGAATGACCGCCGCGGACCACCCTCGTCGCGGACGACCGCTGCGGACCCCCTCTGTCACGGATGTCCGCTGAACGGACGCTTCACGTCGGCGAGCCCGTCGACGCCGCCTGGGGAGAGCTTCCAGAGGCGACGCGCGTCCGCCGAGCGGGCGACGTCGAGAGCGGCGCGGGCGAAGAGCGGGAGGCAGACGACGACCCGCGCCGGGTCGTCGTCCGGCTTCGCGACGAGGGGGACCGAGACGACCCCGACGCGTCCGGCCCGAGCGGGGCGGGGACCGCGAACGCCGACCTCGTGGTGAGCGGCGGAGCGACGGCGCTCGACGGCCTCCGCGCGGTCAGCGACCGCTACCCGGACGCGAGCGTGCTCGCCTACTCGGTACGGGACCGCCCCGACGCCGCGATCGACGCGAGCCGCCTCGGGGTCGAGTACGTCTCCGGGCGGCGGCTCGCGGCCGACGGCGAGACGCTCGCGGACCGGCTGGCGGAGCGGGCCGACGGAGACCGCGCGCTCGGACGCGACGCCGACGCGGCGTCGGTCCTCGAACCGTTCATCCGGATCGTCTCGGACCGGGCGACCGACCTCGAGGAGAAGCTCGACGCGCTGCTGGAGCTGGGCCGAGACCGGCTCGAACTCTCGATCGGGTACTCCTCGCGGATCGACGGTGACAGCCTCGAAATCCGGCAGTACAGCGACGGGACGGGGATGCTGGACTCGCTCTTCGAGAGCGACCCCGACGCGGACCGGTCGGTCCCGCTGGAGCTGACGTACTGCAAGCGGACGGTGCGGAGCGACGACGTCTTCGCGTTCACGGACCCCGAGGCCGCGGGGCTGGACGACGACCCGGCCTACGAGCAGTTCGGATTCGGCAGTTACGTCGGCGGAAGCGTCGTCGTCGACGACCAAGTGTTCGGAAGCCTCTGTTTCCTCGACCCGGAGCGCCGCGACCGCCCGTTTGACGAGTCCGAACACCTGTTCGTGGAGCTGCTCGCCGACTGGCTCGGACGCGCGATCGAGCGGCGAGTCGCCCGCGAGGAGCGCGAGGCGGCGATCGAGCGGTTCGAGGAGACGCTCGAACGGGTCGACGACGCGTTCTTCGCGCTCGACGAGGAGTGGCGGTTCACCTACGTCAACGAGCGGGCGGCGGCGCTGCTCGAACGCGACCCGGCGGAGCTCCTCGGCGCGGACGTCTGGGCGGAGTTCCCGGACGCGTTGGGGGAGGCGTACGAGCGGTACTACCGGCAGGCGATGGAGACGCAGGAGCCAGTCTCGTTCGAAGACCGCTACGAGCCGCTCGACCTGTGGGTCGAGGTGACCGCGTACCCCTCCGCGGACGGGCTCTCTGTCTTCTTCGCGGACGCCTCGGACCGGAAGCGTCGCGAGCGCATCCTCGAACGGCTCCTCGTCACGGTCGAGCGGATCCAGCGCGCCGACGACAGGGAGGCCGTCGCGGACCGGCTGATCGAGGCCGCGGACGACGTGCTCGGGTACGAGATCAGCGGCGTGCGGCTGTACGACCCAGAGACGGAGCGCCTCCGACTGGTCGCCATGAGCGACGGCGTCGGCGAGCGGTTCGCCGACCGCGGGCCGCGACCGCCCGGCGAGGGCGTCACCGGGACGGTGTACGAGCGCGGCGAGCCGTGGGTGTGCGACGACGTCGCCGCGCTGGGCGACGACCGCGACTACCACGGGATGCGGTCGTTCGCGACCGTCCCGCTCGGCGATCACGGCGCGTTCGTCGTCGGCGCCGTCGAGCCAGACGCCTTCGACGAGGGCGACGTTTCCGTCCTCGAGCTGCTGGCGACGAACGCGGTCGCCGCGATGGACGCCACCGACCGCCGCCGCCGGCTCCGCACCTACGAGGACGCGCTCAAGAACGTCGACGACATGGTGTGCGTGCTCGACGGCGACGGCGCCGTCACCTACGCCACCGCGCCGTTCCTCGCGTGGTTCGGCGCCGACGACCTCGACGACGTCGCCGGCCGGTGCCTCGACGCGCTCGTCGACGACGCCGACGCTCCCCGGGTGGCCGACGCGGTCGGGGCGCTCACCGACGCCGCGACCAAGGCGGGCGGGGCGCCGGAGCCGACTCGGACGGTCGAACTGACCGCCCACGGCGACGGCGATCGGCGGCCGCGCCACGGCGAACTGCGCCTGTCGCGGCTGTCCGACCACGGCGCCGGCGTCGTCGGGTCGCTGTCCGACACGACCGACCTCCGGCGGACGCGGAGCGAGCTGTCGACCGAGCGCGACCGCTTCCGGCGGCTGTTCGACCGGATCCCGGACCCGGTGATCGAGGTCGTCCTCGGGGCCGAGGAGACGGTGATAGACGGGCTCAACCCCGCGTTCGAGGCGCAGTTCGGCGCGGACGAAGCGGCGCTCCGCGGCCGGACGATCGACGCGTTGGACATCCACGACGATCGGATCGGAGAGCGCGAAGACCGCGGCGGGACCGGCGCTTCCGACCTCGATTCACTGGTCCGCGAACGCGGGTTCGCGACCGAAGAGATCCGGCGGCAGACGGTCGACGGACCGCGGGAGTTCCTCTTCCGGGGGTTCAGCTACGAGACCGAGGGGACCCGCCGGGCGTTCGGCATCTACACCGACATCACCGACCGGAAGCGCCGCGAGCAGTACGTGCGGATCGTCAACCGGATCCTCAGACACAACCTGCGCAACGAGCTGAACGTCGTGTTCGGCTTCGCCGGCGAGATCGCCGACCGGACCGACGACGAGCGGATCCGCCAGTACGCCCGACGGATCGAGGCCACGGGCAAGCGGCTGAGCGGCGTCGCCGAGGGGGCCGCCACCCTCCGGCGGGTCGTCGAGGAGGGGTACGCGACCGAGCCGGAGGCGATCGACGTGGGCGCGGTCGTCGAAGAGATCGCGTCGAGGCACGCGACCGACCGCCCCGACGCGCGGATCACCGCCGACGTGCCGGACGGGACCGCGGTGCGCGGCGACGACCGCCTCTCGATCGCGGTCGACCACCTCGTGGAGAACGCCGTCGAACACGGCGGCGACGCCCCGCGCGTCGCGGTGACCGCCGAGCGCGACCCGGACGCCGGGGCCGTGGCGGTTCGCGTCGCCGACGACGGGCCGGGGATCCCGACCGCGGTTCGGGAGGTGATTACCGGGGATCGCGAGGTGACGCAGCTCCGGCACAACACCGGCGTCGGGCTGTGGATCGCGGCCTGGGTCGTGGAGGCGTACGGCGGCGAGATCCGGTTCGGCCCCGGGCTCGACGGCGAGGGGACGACCGTCGCGCTCGTCCTCCCGGCGGCGGAGCGACGCGGTTCGGGGCTCGCCGGCGAGGCGGAGCGGTAGCCGCCGCCGCGTTCCGACCCGTTTATTGTCGGTGGTGGCCCTCCTCCGCGTATGACCGACGACGACCGACGACGCGAGCTGATCGCGGCGCTCACCGCGGCCGACGCCGTCCGGTTCGGCGAGTTCGAGCTGTCGCACGGCGGCACGAGCGACTACTACGTCGACAAGTACCTCTTCGAGACCGACCCCGACGCGCTCGGGCTCGTGAGCGAGGCGTTCGCCGACCGCCTCGCCGACACGGAGGCGAAGCTGGCGGGCGTCGCCCTCGGAGCCGTCCCGCTGGTGGCCGTCACGGCCGCGGAGCTGGGCCGCCCGTACGTCATCGCGCGCAAGCAGGCGAAGGAGTACGGCACGGGCAACCGGATCGAGGGCCGCCTCGACGAGGGCGAGGAGGTCGTCGTGATCGAGGACATCGCCACGACCGGGCAGTCGGCCGTCGACGCGGTCGAGGCGCTCCGCGAGGCGGGCGCGACCGTGGACCGCGTGCTGGTCGTCGTCGACCGCGAGGAAGGCGCGTCCGAGCTGCTCGCCGACCACGACATCGAACTGGAGTCGCTGCTCACGGCGACGGAGCTGCTGGCGGAGCGGGACGCCGAGTAGTTCACGGCTCCTTTTTTAAAGTCGGCCTCAGGCCTCCGGCGCGTCCACCGTCGGCACCGCGACGCGGTCAAGCACGTCGGCGATCACGTCGCGCTCGTCGACGTCGTTGACGGCCGCGTCCGGCGTCAATACGAGCCGATGGGCGAGCGTCGGCTCCGCGACGCGCTTCACGTCGTCGGGGGTGACGAACTCGCGGCCGGCGATGACGGCCGCGGCCCGGGCCGTCTCGAAGAGCCGCTGCGTGCCGCGAGGGGAGACGCCGGCCTCGACGCGGCGGTCCTCGCGCGTCGCTCGCGCGAGCGCCGCCGCGTAGCGCAGCAGGTCGTCGTCGACCCGGACGGACTCCGGCACCTCCCGCAGCGCCGCCACGGCGTCGGGATCGAGGACGCGGTCGACCGTCGGCGACTGCTCGACGCGGCCGGCGCGCCGCCGGAGCAGCTCCAGCTCCCCGTCCTCGTCGGGGTAGCCGATGGAGGTCTTGATCGTGAACCGGTCGAGCTGGGCCTCCGGGAGCGGGAACGCCCCCTCGCTTTCGACCGGGTTCTGCGTCGCGATCACGTAGAAGGGGCTCGGCAGGTCGTGGGTTTCGCCGTCGACGGTCACCTGTCCCTCCTCCATCGCCTCCAGCAGCGCCGCCTGCGTCTTCGGCGGCGCGCGGTTGATCTCGTCGGCGAGGACGACGTTCGCGAAGATCGGGCCCGGGGAAAACGAGAAGGAGCCGTCGCGCTCGTCGAACACGTTGGTGCCGGTGACGTCGGCGGGCAGGAGGTCCGGGGTGAACTGGATCCGGGAGAACTCCAGGCCGAGCGCGGTCGCGAACGAGCGCGCCGAGAGGGTCTTGCCGGTGCCGGGCACGTCCTCTAAGAGGACGTGACCGCGGGCAAGGATGCCGAGCGTGACGCGGTCGAGGAACTCGCGGTCGGCGACGACCGCGCCGCCGACCTCGTCGACGACGCGGGCGCAGGCGTCGGCCGCTTCGGGGACGTCCATACCGCCCGCACGGGAGCCGGCCCGAAAAGCGTTACCGGCATCGGGAACGGCGACGCCTGCGAGGAGACACCCGGAGACGGCGACGCCGACGGGGAGAGATCCGGGGACCGCGACGCGAACGCGATCGAAACGCATAACAGCGGAACCGGCCAACGTCGAACCGAGCCGAGGTAGCCTAGCCTGGCCAAGGCGGTAGATTCGAAATCTACTGTCCATTCGGACACCGGAGTTCAAATCTCCGCCTCGGCGCTTCTCTCTGCCCCGTTCGACGAGCGACTGCGTCGTCGCGCTCCGCGGTTGGACGCGTTCGGTGAGCCCTATTACGCGATCAGCGCCGCGGCGAGGAACATCCCGCTCGCGGCGGCCGGCGGGATGGTGAGGTTGTCGTCGACGGCGACGCCGCGGATGAGCGGCGGGAGCCCGTCGGCGATCGCCGCGGGGACCGCGCCCGCGAGCGCGATGATAATGCCGATGTCAGGACCGAACTCGGGGATCGCGTACGGGACGGCGATCCCAAAGCAGACGAACACCATCGCCGCCACCACGGGGAGCCGCTTCGGCTCCGTGGCGGCGTTCTCGCCGAGGCCACCGCTGATCGGGTCGCCGATGGAGAGCATCCACATCGCGGGCACGGCGAACACCGGTGCGAAGCAGAGCGCAGCCACGGCCATCCCGATCTGATACAGCGCGTAGCCCGCGATCCCGTCGGCCTCGTAGTCGCGGACGAGCGCGTCGTACAGGGGGTCGAGCGGCCCCGCGGAGCCGGAGAGCCGTAGCGCTTCGAGGGCGCCGGCGATCGCGACGCTGCCGATCAGCAGCCACTCGGTCGTCTCCCAGGAGATCCAGCCCAACAGAAACGGGACCGGGTAGAGGGTGCCGCTGGCGTGGACCAAGCGTCGCTCGAACTCCACGCGCTCTCGCCACGCCGCGGCCGGGAGCGTCACGCCCTCAGTTCCCCTCGGTCTCGACGTCGGTGTCGACCGCGTCGTAGCGGTCGGCGACCGACGCGAACAGCTCGCCCTCGCGCAGCGCGGTCAGCTCCTCGGCGAGGTCCGCGACCGGGATCCGGACCTGCGCCGCGGAGTCGCGCTCGCGGAGCGTGACGGTGTCGGGGCCGTCGCCCTCGATCCCGTCACGGTCGACGGTGACGCAGAACGGCGTGCCGACCTCGTCCTGCCGGCGGTAGCGGCGCCCGATCGAGCCGGAGTCGTCGTACGCGACCGCGAGCCCCGCGGCCCGCAGGTCGGCCGCGACCTCGTCGGCGAGCGCGGTGAGGCGGTCGTCGTTCGTCACCAGCGGGAAGACGGCGGCGTCCTGCGGTGCGACCTCGGGTTCGAGCGAGAGGTACGTCCGCGACTCGCCGTCGACCTCGTCCTCGCTGTAGGCGTGCGCGAGCAGCGTCTGGACGGTGCGGCCGACGCCGAACGACGGCTCGACGACGTGGGGCGTGATGTGCTCGCCGCTCTCGGTCACCTCCTCGATAGAGAAGTCCGCGACGTCGACGTCGACCGCGTGGGTCTCCGCGTCGTCGCCCTCGCCGACGGTCACCTCGACCGTCTCGCCGTCGAAGGCCTCCGGGTCGCGCTCGGCGAGGGTCTCGAGTGCCTCGGCGACCGCGGCGGCGTCGCCGCCGAACTCGGGCCCGAGGACGGACATGTCGGGGTCGACAGTCGCGCGCTCGACCGTCTTCGGCTCGTCGTAGCGCTTGAACACGGTGAACGCGTCGTCGCCGTACTCGTCGTGCTTCGAGAGGTCGTAGTCGCCGCGGTACGCGAAGCCGGCGATCTCGATCCAGTCGCCGTCGACCTCGCTCTCCGCGTCCCAGCAGTCGGCCGCGTAGTGTGCGCGCTCGCCGGCGAGGTGCTGGCGGAACCGGAAGCGGTCGAGGTCGACGCCGACGCGCTCGTACCACTCCTGCGCGACGCCGAGGTAGTAGCCGACCCACGGGGAGCCGATGACGCCCTCGTCGACCGCCTCGCCGACGGTCGTGGTCAGGTAGTCGCCGTCGTCGGCCTCCTGCTCGGTCGCGGGGTACAGCCGGACCTCGACGTCACGCACGCGGTCGAGCGGCGGCTCGTCCTCCTCGGGGTCGATGAACTGCTCGAGCTCGGCCTGCGTGAACTCGCGGAGGCGGAGCAGCCCCCCGCGCGGCGAGATCTCGTTGCGGTAAGCGGGGCCGATCTGGGTGATGCCGAACGGGAGGTTCCCGCGGGCGTACTCCTTCAGGCGCGGGAACTCGACGAAGATCCCCTGCGCGGTCTCCGGGCGGAGGTACCCCGGCTGGGCGTCGCCGGGGCCGATGTCGGTCGCGAACATGAGGTTGAACGCCTCCACCGGCTCTCCAGCCAACGGCGTGCCGCAGGCGGGGCAGGCGATCTCGTTGTCGGCGATGAGGGCCTCGACCTCCTCGCCGGGCAGCGCCTCGGCGTCCTCGACCTCCGTGGCGTCCTCGACGAGGTGGTCGGCGCGGTGGGACTCGCCGCACTCGGGGCACTCGACGAGCATGTCGTCGAACCCCTCCAAGTGACCGGAGGCCTCGAAGACGGCCTCGGGCATCACTGTCGGCGCCTCAATCTCGCGGTTCCCCTCGCGGAGGGTGAACCGGTCGCGCCACGCGTCCTCGACGTTCCGCTTGAGGGCGGCCCCCTGCGGGCCGAACGTGTAGAAGCCGGCGGTGCCGCCGTACGCGCCGTTCGAGCCGAAAAAGAACCCGCGGCGCTTCGCGAGTTCGGCGAGCGCGTCCGCGACCATCTACAGCCCCTCCAGCAGGTCGACGTCGCGGACGATCCCGTCTAAGTCCGTGCCCGAGACGAGCGGAACCTGCTCGATGTCGTTGCTGATGAGCTCCTGGGCAACCTCTTTGGCTGTCCGCGTGGCGTTGACCGTGATCAGGTCCGCGGTCATGAAGTGGCGGACCGCCTCCGCGGGGATCTCGACGTTCCGAGTCGGGAGGTAGCGCGCGCCGGTCGCCTTGATCCCCTCCCAGGACCACTCGGAGTCCTGCTCGGCGATCGAGTCGCCCGTGCTCGCCTCGCCCTCAACGACGCGGGCGACCTCGAGGATGTCGACCTCGGTGAGCATCCCGGCGATCGCGGCGGCGTCGTCGAGGACGACCGCGTACGGGACCCCGGAGAGCGCGATCTCGCGCTCGGCGACCGGCAGCGGCGTCTCGGTGTGGGTCGCGTTAACCTCGGGGGTCGCCAGCTCGCCCACGCGCGTCTCGCCGTCGACCTCGCCGCGGGCGATGGCCCGCACCACGTCGGTGACGGTGAGGATGCCGACGAGCTCGTCGCCGTCGACCACGGGGAGCCGCCGCGACTCCTCAGCGACCATCGTCCGGGCGGCGTCGATGATGTCGTCGTCGGCCCCCGCGGTCGGGACCTCGCGCATCAGCAGCGCGAGCTGGTCCTCGTCCGGCTGCTCGATCAGGTCGTCGCGCGTGACGAGCCCGCGGTACACCTCGTCGCCGTCGGCGTCTTTCACGACCGGGACCGACGAAAACCCGTGCTCTTGGATGTACTCCAACACGTCGTTCCGGCTCCCGGGGATCTCGACGACGACGAGCTCCGAGCGGGGCGTCATGGCGTCTGCGACGTTCATGCCCGTCTTTCAGCGTGCCACCTCTTGTATACTGCGAAGGTGTGCGGCGACGAACCACCGGGCGGCGACGGAGGCCCGGTGCGGTGGCCGGCCGACGAACCGACGGACGGACGAGCCGACGAACCGACGGATCGAGGGACTGCCGAGCCGATGAGAAACCCGACACGTTTCGGCGTATCATCGTTTGAGCGGCGGTTTTTCGAGAGATGCGTCGGCGACGAGTCCGGGAAATCTCCGATCCGACGGGGAACTTCGATCCGGTTCGCAACTCTTATACGTACTGTGAACTATTCACAACCATGTCACGGAGTTCCACTCCTTGGGACGAGCCGGACCCGGACCGCCGTCGGACGGCGCTGCCGACGGACCCGGCGCTCGACGCTGCTGACGCGCCGGACGTGATGGCGTCTATCGACTCTTCGTCGTCGCGGCCGGAGTTCGTCATCGCGGACGTCTCGCGGGAGGACGCGTGGGTGTCGGTCGACGAGACCGACGCGACCGTCCTCGAGGAGTGGTGTTGAGCCGCGCCGGTCGCTGACGGACCCGCTTTCGCTCTGTTTTCCTTTTTAAACCGCCGTTACTCCCGAAGTCCCCGCTCCGCCTCCCAACCGCGGATCAGCGACGCGATCGTCCGACAGGTCGGCGCCGAGACCCCGTGGCGGTCCGCCCGGTCGACGACCGCGCCGTAGACGGCGTCGACCTCGGTGCGGCGCCCGTTCGCGACGTCCTCGTACATGGACGACCGGTTCGCGGCGGTGGCGGCGGCGACGCGCTCGACGGCGTCGACCGCGCGGCCCTCGGCGAGATCGACGCCGACCGCCCGGGCGACGCCGGCCGTCTCGCGCGCGGCCTCGCGGGCAACCGCACCCGCGGGCCCGTCGAGCGTCGCCCCGTTCTCGGTCCGCGCGAGCGCCGACGGGCCGTTGATCCCGGCGTTGACCGCGAGCTTCTCGAAGCGGCGCGCCGGCATGTCCGCGGCCACGACCGTCTCGACGCCCGCCGCCTCGAAGGCGGCGCCGACCCGCGCGGCCGTCGGGCTCGCGCCGCCGGAGAGCGCCCCGACGACGACCTCGCCGACGCCGGTACAGGTAACGCGGCCCGGCTCGGCGAACCGGGCGCCGTAGCTCGCCGTGCCGGCGAGGACCGTGGCGTCGAGCGCGGCGACCAGCCGCTCCTCGGTGAGCCCGTTCTGGAGCGAGCAGACCGCGTCGTACTCGCCGGTTGCGAGCGCTCGGGCGGCCGCGTCGGTGTCGTACGCCTTGGTGGTGACTACGGCGAGGTCGGCGGTCCGGTGCGTGCCGTCCGTGAGCGCGCGCGGCGCGACGCGGACGTTGACCTCGCCGTCAATCCGGAGCCCGTCCTCGCGAATCTCCCGCATATGCGGGTCGCGCCCGACGAGCGTCACGTCGTGCTCGCGCGCCAGCAGCCCGCCCACGAGGCTCCCGAGCGCGCCCGCGCCGTAGACGAGCACCTCCATACGCGGTCGGACGCGCCCCGACTGAAAAGGGGTAACGGTGAAGACGGGTCCGTCTCGCTCGCGGTCGCCGGCTCCTCGGCTTAGCCTTTTAATCCGCTCCCGGTCAGCGGCACGACCACGTCCTCGTCGGGACCGATCTCGCCGCGTTCGCGGAGGGTGCGCAGCGCGGCGGGCGCGACCGCGCAGGTCGGCTCTGTGTAGAAGCCCGCGGCGTGGAGGCGGTCGAGTTCGCGCGTCGCGGCCGCCTCGGTGACCGCGAGGGCGTCGCCGCCGGTCGCGTCGATCGCCTCTCGTATCTCGTGGTCGCGGACCGGCTCGGCGATCTGGATCCCGTCGGCCGCGTCGTTGACCGTTCCCTCCGAACCGGCCGCCTCCGGGCCGTGGATTGCCCTGACGATCGGCGCGACGCCGGCCGCCTGCGCGCCGTAGAGCCGGGGGACGGCGTCGATCCAGCCGGCCCGTTCGAGCCGTCTAAATCCGCGGTAGGCGCCGAGGAAGAGCGTCCCGTGCCCCAGCGGGGTCACGACCGCGTCGGGGGCGTTCCAGTCGCGTCGGATGGCGATCTCGTACGCGACCGTGGCGGTCCCCTCGAAGAACGCCGGGTTCCAGGCGTGGCTGGCGTACCAGGCGTCGGTCTGAAAGTTTCCATCCGCCTCACCGCCGAGCGCCGCGACGCACGCGTCCGTCACGTCCCGACGGCTCCCATCGACCCGGACCGGCTCGGCGCCGGCGCGTCGAATGGCCCGGAGCTTCGACGCCTTGGCGTCGGCGGGGACGTATATCTCGGCCGGGACCCCGGCGCGGGCGGCGTAGGTCGCGACCGCCGCGCCCGCGTTGCCGGAGGAGTCCTCGACGACGCGCTCGACGCCCAGTTCGCGGGCCCGGGTCAGCGTCGCGGTCGCGCCGCGGTCTTTGAACGATCCCGTCGGGAAGATGTACTCCAGCTTGAACGACGCGTTCCAGGGAGGGAGGTCGGTTCTCCCGTCCCCGGCCGGTTTGCGCCCCTCGTCAGCGTCGACGAGCGGCGTCATCCCCTCGCCGAGCGTCACGCGGTCGCGGGGGTCGTCGCCGACCGCGAGCAGGTCGGCGAACGCCCACAGGCCGTCGCGCGCGTGGAATGATTCGAGGTCGGGCGCCGCACCCGCTGGCGTCGGCGGGTCGGCGAAGTCGAGCGGGGCGCCGCACCGACAGCGCCAGCGGTCGCGGTACGTCTCGCCGCACTCGGGACAGCGGAGCCGGCGGGGACCGGTCGCCGCCGACCCCGAGCCGTCGGAGTCCCCCATCAGTACTCGTCGACGTTGGTGCCGATCGAGCAGACGTACTCGCCGGCCGCCACCTGCGGGAGCCGGCGGGTGCGCCAGAATATCCCGTCGGCGTCGGCGGTCACGCGGCCCTCCAGGGCGCCGAACGTGTCGGTCACCTCGAAGAGGACGTCGCCGGCCGAGACGCGCTCGCCGAGTTCGCGCTCGAAGCGGACAAGGCCGCCGGCGGGCGACCCGTACTGGTCGAAGCCGCGGGCGCGGGCCTGCGGTTCGAGGGGCGCGTCGCCGTCGAGGAACCCGTAGTGGCGGAGCACGTTGAACACGCCCTCGACGCCGTAGCGGATCGACTCCTCGTCCCAGCCGACGCAGCCGCCGAGCTCGGGGTCGACTGTGGGGATGCCGTGTTCCGGACCGGCCCGGGCGAGTTGGCCGTCAGGGCCCTTGATATCGAGGACGTGCCCGCAGCCGAACGCCTTCGCGAGCTCCAGACACTCCCCGTGGAGGCGGTGGCGGACGCCGCAGCGTACGCGCGTCTCGTTTATCATCCGGCTCGTCGACCCCTGGTGGAGGTCGAGGATGTAGTCGGCGCGCTTGGCGGTCTGGAACGTCTCGTAGGCGATCCGCTCGCTCGTCGTCCCGTCGGCGTCGCCGGGGTAGCCGCGGTTCATCTTGCGGTCGTCGACCGGGTTCCGGTGTTCCGCGGCCTGGAACGCGAAGTGATTCACGATGCCGACGACGAGGACCGAACCGGACAGCTCGGCCGGGTCGAGCCGCGGAACGACGCGGCTGACGACGCCTAACCCGTTCAGCTCATCGCCGTCGCTCACCGCCTGTACGTACAGCGTCGGCCCGTCGGCGGCGCCGTTGACGACGGCGACCGGCAGCCGGACGGGGCTCCCGTCCCGCATCTCCCCCGCCTCGAGACGGCCCGTGTCCGTCTCGCCCGGAGAGGCGCGGGCCGTTCCCAGCGTTATCATTACGCGGAGGTGGGGCGGCCGGAACTTTATCCGTTCGGTCCGCGGCGATCCGACCGACACAAGCTTTATCTCCGCTATCGCTCAATGAGTGGTACCCACAACCGCCGCGGCACCGGTCCCCGTGCGTCTCGACGACCGCGGCGAGTCCCCATGAGTATCGACATCGACCCGCTGCGCGAGGCCGACGGGATCACCGTCACCGACCACATCGAGAACACCCAGTTCGAGGTGTACACCGACCGCCTCGTCGACCCGCGACCGCGTCCCGAGTCCGATCACTACTTCCCGGTCGACGCCAGCGTCGCGGTCGAGACCGGATCGATCGAGATCCCGCGCGTCGCGGTCGTCGAGACGCGGGCCGGCGACGGGACGCTCCTCACGCACGGCGACTGTTACGCGATGCCGGACGGGACGTACCACGTCGGGATCAACCCGGCGCCGACGAAGCTGTACCTCGCGTTCGACTCCGGCTTCTCCGTCTCGACGACCGACCGGACCACCCGGATAGACCTCGAAACGCCGGGCACCGTCCGGCTCGGCTTCCGGTCGCTCCACCAGACGCCGGCGGGGACGATCACCACTCCCACGGACCCGGCGTCGCTGATGGACGCCGTCTCGCTGCTCGGCTCCGCGCTCCAGACGACGAGCCCGGAGCGGTCGTTCCCGACCCTGCGGGGCCACCCGCCGCTGATCGAGCCCGGCGAGGAGTTCCGCGTTCCCGAGCGGGTCGAGCCGGTCGACGGCGGCGTCCGGATCGTCGTCCCGCCGGAGTACCGCTACCTCTACCCCGTCGTCTCGCTGGCGTACTACTTCGCGGCCGACGTCGTCCCGGGCGACGAGCCGCGGATCGAGGGCGACGGGTGGTCTTACCCCCTTGAGCCCGGGTTCGAGGCGCGGACCGCGCGGGTGCTCAGGCAGTCGTTCCACATGGACTGTCTCGCCCGCACGGAGGGCTTCTACCCGGTCGACCTCCACGAGCGCGAGACCACCGACCTCGGCCTCGACTGGGGGCGGCTGTACGACCTCCCGCTCGCGGAGCGGCTCGGCGAGTACCTCGAGGTCCCGTTCGCGGACGTCGAGCCGGAGCTGCCGCAGTGGACGCTGACGACGGACGTGCGTCCCAACCCCGAGAACGTGGAGATGCTCCCGTTCGTCGCCGGCGAGCTGTCGATCGTTCGCTCGCCCGAGACCGTCACGCCGGTGGACGACGACGGGGGCGTCGGCGTCGGCTTCCTCGGCGGTGCGGACCGAAACCCGTCGGCGGCCACGAGGCGGGAGATCCCGGTCGGCGGCGTCGGTCTCGACAGTGCCGTCGACCCCGACAGCGGCGGTGCCCTCGACGACGGCGAGTTCGTGCGCGGCGCGAGCGCAGGCGTCACGAGCCCGAAAGCCACCCGCGGCGCGGACGCCTCCACGGACCGCGGCGCCGTCCCGGCGCAGACCGACTTCCTCCGGCCGAAGCCGGTCGACACCGTCGAGCACGCGTGGGTGGGCGACGGCGTCCCGCTCGACGCCAACAAGGCGACGCTCGACGCGTACCACCGCCGGCTGGAGGCCGGGCGGGTCGAGCAGTCGCGCATCTCCGTCCTCGTGGTCTGTAACGACGACCAGATGCGCGAGGAGGGGAACGTCGCCGACCTGTACGGGCTCCGCGACATGGTCCAGTTCGACATCGAGGTGCGCCACGACCTCACCCGCGAGGAGATGCGCGAGACCCTCGAGTCCGACGTCGACTTCCTCCACTACATCGGCCACGTCGACGACCGCGGGATGCAGTGCGCCGAGAGCTACCTCGATTTAACCGACGAGGACCTCGAGATCGGCGTCAGCGCCTTCCTCCTCAACGCCTGCCAGTCCTACCAGCAGGGAGAGGCCCTGGTCCACCGCGGCTCGCGCGGCGGCATCGTCACCCTCTCCGACGTGGCGAACTCGCCCGCGACGACGCTCGGCCGGATCATCGCCCGCTTGATGAACAGCGGGTTCAACCTCCGGACCGCGCTCCACGTGGCGAAGCGCGAGTTGATCACGGGCCACCAGTACATCGTCGTCGGCGATGGAGGGACGACGATCTGTCAGAGTCGGAGTGGTTTGGCGGTTGTATTTAATATTGAAAAAAAATCAGAGGATAGATTTGATCTGTCAGCAGAATTTTATCCAAATGGCCACCATAAATCGGGGTCGCTCGCAACTCTAAATACAGACGTTATAAATTGTAATTATTATGTTCCTGCTCTTGTAGACTGCGAGTCAATATCAAAGAGCGAGTTGCTAGATTTAATGGATAAAGAGTTGATCCCTGTGTTTTATGAAAATGAACTGGCGTGGAGTGGTAGTATGACAGTTGATTAGGGCCCAGGATTAGAAGCAGCAACGTTCGCCGCCGCGGGCGCCGCCTGCGTCAGCAGCAGGAGGGCGGTGAACAGGACGCCGGCCATCTTCGGGTGCTCTGCCACGTAGTCTGCCACACTTTCGTGCATACTCAGAAAGTATCAGGATAAATAAATATTAAGATTGTTCTGCGGTTGAGTGATAGATATATTTGAAATGTTTTTACGGTGTATTAAATAGTCAGAACCATTGAACAGCCAGAAATCAGCTATTGCTACGCTTATAGACGACTGCCCCCAATCGCGCTCGCGACGCCGGCCGAGGACCGCGTTTTTTCACCGTCCGGCGCGGAACGGACGGTGCCATGACCGACATCGAAGCCGCGATCCGGGAGGCGTTCGAGCACACGGAGTACGACCTCGGCGACGTCGCGGTCAACCGCCGGCAGGTCCGCGTGCCGGTGATACAGGAGGGCGCCGACCCCGACGCGCTGCGGGCGGTGATAGAGGAGGCGCTCGGCGCGGACGCGCTCGCGACCGTGACGGTGACCACGGAGCGCATCGCCGGCGAGGACACCGTCGGCACCGTCGTGTCGTTCCGGTACCGGGACTGACGCGGTCGGGGAGCGTCGCGCGGGGCTGTCGCGGGCCCGCCTCCGCGACGCGGTACGGTTAACAGGGCGGTACCCGTACACACGGGTCATACGATGACGGCGGAGGAGGGACACGACGGCGCACAGTACCTCGCCGGCTCGCCCGTTCGGGTCGCGATACTCCGGGCGCTGCGCGAGCAGCCGCGGCGCCCGGCCGATCTGACCGACGCGGTCGACGCCACCAGAACGACGGTCCAGCGGATCCTCGCGGGGTTCCGCGAGCGAGACTGGGTCGTGAAACGCGACGGCGACTACGGCGTGACGCCGACCGGGGAGCGCGTCCACGACGCGTACGAGGCGCTCCTGACCGAGGTGGAACGAGCCGACCGCTACGGGCGGTTCGCCGAGACCGTCGAGCGTGCCGGCGTCGACTTCCCCGCAGAGGGGATCCCGGACAGCGACCTCACGGTCGCGTCCGACCAGAACCCCCTCGCTGTCGTCGACCGGCTCACGGAACTCCTCCGGGAGAGCCGCGGCGGCGATATCCGCGCCGTCTCCCCCGTCGTCCTCCAGCAGTTCAACGACGCGGCGGCCGCGGCGTTAGACGACGGCGCGAGCGTGGAGCTGATCATCGACCGCGACGTGGTCAACGCGTCGATCGCGGAGTTCGGCCCGGCGACCGACCGCGCGCTGAACGACGACGACGCCGAGGTGTACGTGAGCGCCGACCCGATCGAGTACGGGCTGGTCCGGTGTGACGACGTCGCGTGTGTGACCGCGTACGACGAGCGGAACAACCCGCGGTGCGTGCTCGAATCGACCGAGGAGACGGTCGTCGACTGGGTCGACGACGCGTTCGCGTCGCTCCGAGACGAGGCGACCCAACTCTCCTCGATCGTCGAGCGCGCCTGAGAAGGGGACCGCCCCTACGCGTCGCCGCTCGCGTCGGCCTCGTCGGCGACCGTCTCGGTCGTCGCGTCGTCCGGGTCGAAGTTCGCGGGAACAACCGTCGGGTGGTCGATGCCGACGGAGGGCGTGGTGGCGCTCATGGCTCTACGCGATCGTACGCGACTCCCGCCCTAAAAATTACCCATAGGCATAACGTATCCGGCCGCGGGCGACGGATGTGCCTCAGTTATTCCGTCGTTAGGCGAACTGCTCGTCGTACAGGTCCTGCGCGTGTTCGATCGCCTCCTTCGCCGCCGCCTTGTCCTCCCAACCGAGCGTTTCGACCTCCTTGCCGGCCTCGAGGTTCTTGTAGGTCGCGAAGAACTCGTCTATCTCGTCGAGGGTCTGCTGGGGGATGTCCTCGAGGTCCTCGATGTGGTCGAACCGGGGGTCCTCAGTCGGCACCGCGATCACCTTGTCGTCCTGCTCGCCGTCGTCGTCCATCTTCATCAGCGCGACGGGGCGGGCCTCGACGACGCAGCCGGGGAACGTCTGGTCCTCGACGAGCACCATCACGTCGAAGGGGTCCTCGTCGTCGTAGTACGACTGCGGGATGAAGCCGTAGTCGTACGGG
>JBNJEE010000040.1:0-17646 GCA_051745525.1 Methanobacteriota archaeon
TTCGTTCAACTCGTAGGTCCGCAACAGCTCGCGCAGCTGCACCACGATCACCGTCGTCTCCACGGTGGAGTCGGGTGCGGTGACGGCGGCCGACACTCGCCCGCCGTCCGTGCGGCTCGTGACCACCACCGCGTCGGCCGCGTTTCGCTCGAAGGCGCTCCGCGCGGCGCCCGCGTCGTCGTACGGCGTGACCGAGGCACCCGGGACCTCCGCGGCGGCGCGCTCCAAGTCCGCGACCGCGTCGCCGGCGGCCGCCACCTCTATCTCCGCGCCGTCGAGCGCGCCCGGGTCGTACATCGAGACGAGCCCGACGACGAGGAACGACGAGAACATCGCGATGAACAGCTGAATCCCGATCGCCAGCAGGATCGTCTTCTCGGCGCGCAGCCCCGAGAGTTCGCGCCCGGCGATTGTCAGTCGGCTATCCAAGGCTCACCACCCCGACGTTGTACGCGGCGTGTCCCAGCGTCGCCAGGGTCAGCGTCACGGCGTAGGCGGTCCGGCCCCGGCTCGCACCGACGCTCGCGACGCTCGTCGCGGTCACGTGGAGGACGAGCGGCGCGAAGAACAGCGCCGCCAGCGCGAGCGGCGGCAGCGCGGAGAACCCGGCGACGTCGGCGAAGGCGGCGCGGCCGAGGAAGAGGTCGGTGAGCCCGACCGCCTGGACGACGGCGGTCGCCTTCTCTGCGAGGAAGAACCCGGTCCCGGAGGCGACCCCGACCGCGAGCGCGACGCGGAGGGTTCCGTCGCCTCCCCCTCCGTTCTCACCGTCGCCGGCGCCGTCGGTCCGCTCGAAGACACCGCGCTCGAAGCCGGCGTAGAGGCCGACGCTCTTCGCGACCTCCTCGATGAACGCGATGGTCACGAGCAGGACCGGGATCGACACGGTGACCGGCAGCGCGAAAAGCACCGCGACAGCCAGAAGCTCCGCGACGAACACGAAGGGGATCGTACAGGCGGTGAGGAACGCGACGGAACCGAGCGCGCGGAGTCGGTCGCGGTCGAAGGGCGACCCGGGGAGGGCGCCGCCGGCTGGCATCGGCGAGAGCCGCACCGCGAGCGCGTCGAGGAACTTCCGCGTCACGGGCTTTTGCGAGAACATGTCCTCCTCGCGGTAGACGCCGAGGCCGAGGCCGAACAGCAGCGCAGCCCCGACCGCCATCGGCGCGGTCGAGAAGAGGGCCTCGCCGGCCGAGACAGCCTCGCCCTGGAGGTCGAAGACGACGAGCGTCAGCGGCGAGACGAGCGCGACGGGCGTCACGTTCGTGAAGATCGCCGGGACAAACGCGTAGGTGGTCAGGAGGACACTCACGCCCACCGTGACGAAGGTGAGTTCCTTGAACGAGCGCGCGAACATCGCGCCGACGAACGTGGCCCCGAGGAACGTCGCCGCGACCGGCGCCACCGCGATCACCGAGAGCGCTCCGCCGCCGACGAGGAGGGCGATAAGGCTCGTGACGACTGCGGCGGCCGCGGCGTACGGCAGCGTCTTGCCGGCGACGATCTCGGCCGGCGACAGCGGCGTGACGAGCAGGGGTTCTCCCCGGCGGTTCGTCCGCTCGTCGAGGATCGAGGAGCCGTACGCCTGGATGAGGAAGTTCATGGGCACGAGGAAGGCGAACGCCAAGAGCAGCGAGGTGAACGGGAACGGCGGCACGATCGACCCGGGCGAGCCGACGGTGTTCGCGCCGAAGGCGCCGCCGCCGATCGACGGCACGGCGAAGCCGCCGTCGTCCACGTCCGCGCCGTCGTCGATGGAATCGACGCCGTCGGTCGCGCTTCCGTCGCCGTCGGTCCCGTCTGTCTCCCCGCTCGTGGTATCGTCTCCGGACGAGCCATCGCTGCCGGTGTCGGTCTCGGGGTCGGTTGAAGAGGACCCCTCAGATCCAGTTTCCTCTACGTCAGTGCTACTACCGGATCCGTGGAAGTCAGTCACGTTACCCCCATTGCCGCTCTCGTCGCCACTGTCCCCGTCCGAGTCGCCCCTCGAGCCGTCGTCGCTCCCGCCGAGCGTCTCGCCGTCGTCGACCCCGGTCGTCCGGCCGACGTACCGGAGCGACACGGTGACCGGGAACGCGGCGGTCCGGTTCGGCTCGGCGCGCAGCACCCGCTCGTTGCGCGCCTCGACCGCCTCGCGGACCGATGCGGCCGCCGCCTCGCCCTTCCGCGTGTCGCTCGCGCGGACGACGACCTCGTCGACGTCACCGGCGTCGATCGACCCGTCGTCGCCGGCGCCGGGCCGTACCACCGTCACCAGGACCGCGTCGGTCGAGTCGCCGAGCGACGCCGTTCCGCCCGGGACCGGGCGCAGCGACGGCGCCTCCTCGATCGCGTCGGCGTATGGCGACTCGGAGTCGACGCCGACGCGGTACACGTTCTGATCGACGTCGAGGCCGGCGACGCCCGTCGCCACACCGACGCCGACGACGCCGCCCGCGACGAGGAGGAGCGCGGTTCCGGCGGCGAGGGTTCGGCGGTCGACGCCGCCGGACGCGCGGGCTGTCTCCCACCTCGCGACACGGAGAACGCGACGGACGCCGACCGCGAGGCGCCGGCCGACGCGACGCAGCCGATCGATCACTCGGTCGCCTCCGTCGCAGTCGCCGTCTTCGTCGGCTCCTTCTCCTCGCCGTCGGAGTCGCGTTCGCCTTCGGCACCGCTGTCCCCGAGATCGCCGGTGTACCGCCCGGGCATCGGTCGGCCGACGATATCGAGAAACACGTCCTCGAGGCTCGGCTCGCGGCTCCGGATGTCGACGACCTCGCCGCCGGCGTCGCCGACGGCCTCGCGGACTGCGGCGACCGCGTCCATGCTCGGCACGGTTGTCCGGAATCGATCGCCAACCTCCTCTGTCTCCGCGTCGAGGCCGTCGAGCGCGGGCGTCGCCGTCGGCTCGGCGTCGGTGAACACCCGGTACGTCGTCTCGCCGTGTCGCTCGCGGATCCCGTCGACGCTCCCGCGGGCGACGATCCGACCCTCGTTCATCACCACGACGCGGTCGCAGACTGACTCGACGTGATAGAGGTTGTGCGCGGAGAAGACGACCGTCTTGCCCGTCTCGCGCAGTTCGCGGGTGAACGCCAGCACGGAGTTCGTCGTCACTGGGTCAAGCCCGGAGGCGGGCTCGTCGTACACCAGCACGTCCGGGTCGTTGACGAGCGAGCGCGCGATGGCGACCTTGCGTTTCATCCCCTTCGAGACGTCGCCGAGGCGGCGCTCGCGGTGGTCCAGTTCGAGGCGGTCGAGCGCGGCGCCGATCCGCTCGTCCGCAACCTCCCGGGGCACGTCGTAGAGGTCGGCGAAGAAGCGGAGGTACGACAGCGCGGTCATCTCCTCGTACAGCGGCGACTCTTCCGGTAGAAACCCGAGGTGCCGGCGCATCTCGGGGTCGTCGGCGTCGAACCCGGCGACGGTCACCTCGCCGGCGGTCGGATCGACGAGCCCGGCGATCACCTTGAGCGTCGTGGTCTTTCCGGCGCCGTTCGGCCCCACGATGCCGAACACCTCGCCGTCGTCGACGGCGAAGTCGCTGTCGACCACGGCAGCGAAGTCGCCGTAGGTCTTCCGCAGCCCCGAGGCCTCGATCATGCGCTCCGGTCCGGCGGCGCCCGGGTTAAAGCCACGCCCGCGGGTATCAGCCGCGAGAACGCCCCCATCCGCGTCAATCGGTGTACGGCTTCTCGATGCTCGCGTCGCCGCTGATGTACGCGCTCATCCGGCGGGTGATCCCGTCGAACAGCGTGATGAGCGGCGAGAGGGCGCGCTCGACCAGCCGGACCGGCGACGCGACCCGCAGCGACCACGTCTCCGCGTTCCCGAGGCCGAACGCCTTGGGGACGATCTCGCCGAACACGAGGACGAGGAAGCTCGTACGCAGGGTCGTGGCCACGATCGCCGCCCCGGAGGGGAGGTACCCGGCGATCACGACGGTGACGATGCTCGAGATGGCGATGTTGACGACGTTGTTCCCGACGAGCAGCGTCACCAGGAGCCGGTGGGGGTCGTCGTGGAGCTCCTTCAGCACGGCTCCCCGCGGGTCGTCCGTGCCGGCTTGCCGCTCGAACCACTCGACCGGCAGCGAAAAGATCGCGGTCTCCGAGCTCGAGAAGAACGCGCTGAACGCCAGCAACACGATCACCGCTGCGATCCCCGCCACCCCGAGCGTAACTCCGACCGTGGGCGTATTAAAAACGAGGTCAAAGAAGGTGTCGGCCAAATGCCGACAATAAGCGGAGAGGCGCACCGCTGTCGGTCCGGAACGCGTCGGGGTGTCGGTCGGTGACTTCGCCGGGACGCAGAAATCGAAACGCCGTGTTACTCTTCTTCTTCCTCTTCCTCGACCGGTCCGCGTCCTCGTTCCCAGACGGCGTCCGCGGAGGTGCCGTTCGGTGCCGTGTGCGAGACGTCTTTCATGGTGTTGCGATCGCTTGCCATATTGACCTGCGATAGCGGGGATCCCCGTATTAACCCTTCGTGGAAAGAGATAATGAGTCCTGATACCATATAAGGTATTAATATCGGATGACCGCGGCACCGGTTCGATCGGTGGACGAACTGAGAGTTACCGTCGTCTGAAGGGAGAGAAACCGTACGTTCGTCCAGATAAACCCGGCGGACCGCAGCGATGAGGGGTGCGGCCGCCGGAGCAGTCGACGTGTTCAGAAACCGAGACGCGGCCGGTGACTCCGCCCGCGACCACGGCGAGCCGGTGGTCCGTAAGGGCGCGACGCTCGTGGTCGGTCGCGACGTCGACGCGCCGGCGGAGCCGACCGCGAAGGCGCTCCGCGACACCCGACGGTGGCCCGACTGGAGTCCGTCGGTCCGCGGCGTCGAGAGCGCGGACCGATACGTCCAGACCGGGACGATCGGGCGGGTCCGGGTCGCTGGCGTCTGGGTCCCGTTCCGGGTGACCGCAGCGACGCGCCTCCGGTGGGACTGGGCGGTCGCCGGGGTCCCCGCGACCGGGCACCGCGTCGAGCGGTACTCGGGGGAGCCGGACCGGTGTCGGGCGGTGATCGAAGTGCCTCTACTCGCGGCTCCGTACGTTCCGGTCTGCCGGCGCGCGCTCGACCGGTTCGCGGCGCTCGTCGAGGGGGAGTGACCCCAACGAGGTCCGGGCGTAGAGACGCCCGAGCGACTCAGCTCTCGTAGCCTTTCTCGAACGGGTCGATGACCGCGCTCCCGGGCTCGTCCTCGTCGTGGGTGAGCCCCGGCCCCCGCGTCGCCAGCTCGAAGACGAGCCCGTCGGGGTCGGTGAAGTAGACGCTCTTGAAATAGGTGCGGTCTTTCACCTCGGAGACGCGCACGTCGTGGCTCTCGAGGTGGTCCCGCCACTCGCGGAGCGTCGCCTCGTCTTCGACGCCGAACGCGAAGTGGTGGCTCGCGCCCGGGCCGGGCGTCCCCTGCGAGTCCGGGTACTCGAAGTAGGTGACGTTGGTGCCCGGCTCGCCCTCGGGCGTCGGCGAGAAGTAGTAGTGCGGCGTCCCCGGGTCGTCGTAGTTCTGGGTCCGCTTGACCGTGTGCCAGCCGAGGACGTCCTCGTAGAACACGACAGTCTCGTCCATATCGGTGCAGATGTTGGTGACGTGGTGGAGTCCGGTCGTCGGCGGCGCGTCGGTCATGGTCTGTGTGAACGGTCGCCGGGGAGATAGTTAGTCGTACTGGCGGTTCATGGGTGGAACCTCACGCGTGTGGCTTAGAACAGGCCGACACCGACCGCGTAGGGCCACGCGCTGCCGCCGACGGCGAGGAACGCCAGCGCGGCGCCGGCGCCGTAGACGTTCTTCAAGAAGCCCGTCATCTCGCTCTGCTTCTCTTCGGGGTCCTCGACCGACCAGAAGTCGTGCATCGTCACGGCGGAGACGAGGAGGAAGAACGCGAGGCTTCCGGCCGCGAGGACGGGGAACGCGCCCGCCACGACGGCGATCCCACCGAGGGCCAGGACGAATCCGGAGGCGATCACCAAGAACCGCGGCACGGGGAGGCCCTTGAACTCGGCGTAGCCGGCCATCGTTTCGAGGTCGGTGAAGTGGTTGAGGCCCATGAACGCGAGCGTCGCGCCGAAGATGATCCGGCCGAGCAGAAAGAGTTCGCCCGCGAATGGGGTGTCGAGCTGGAGCGGTAACGTCACGAATTCAGCTAACATCGTGTAACCCGCTATACGGACGTAACCTATTTATCGCTTCCCGGACAATACGGTTAGTAGGTAACATCGATGTCATCGCAGGACCTCGCCGGCTCCGAACCGGCGGACACGACCGACGCAGAGCCCGACGCGGACGCGTCCTCGGACCCGAGTGCGACTTCGGCCCCGGACACGCCCTGCCCCGTCATCGACTCCATCGAGCAGATCGGATCGCAGTGGCGGCTCGTCGTCCTCCACGAGCTGTTGAACGGCGAGTCGCGGTTCAACGAACTGAAGCGGGAGACCGACGCCAACGCCCGGACGCTCTCGCGCGTGCTCGACGACCTCCAGGAGACCGGCTTCGTGGATCGGCGGTTGGAGGAAGACTCACCGGTGGCGACGTACTACAGTCTGACTGATAAAGGCGAGTCGCTCGCGCCCGTCTTCGAGGAGATCGACGACTGGGCTCACGAGTGGCTGGCCGAATGTGACGCGTAATCTTTGGGCATCGGTATTGCTGATTGTTTATAAGTGATACACGGCCTCGTAGCTGTCTGTTTATAAATCGTTGCTGTCGGATCGACGGCGAACACCGCCAACGGCCCAGCCGCTCGCTTTTAAATCGTTGTCGGCGGATCGCTGGTGATCTCTTCCAAAGCCCCAGCCGCGAGGCGGGCGCACGCTCGCTGCGCTCCTCGTCACTCGCTTCGCTCGTTCCTGCGGTGCTTGCGTCGTCATCAGAACGCAAAGCGTTCTGATTGGCTCACGAGAGCTCCGCTCTCGTGAACGCCTGCGCCCGCCTCGCGGCTGCCCCTTTGAGTCCCGCCCAGCACCGCACAACACCTCACGCCTCCCCAGCCTCGTCGGCCGGCCTCCGCTTCGCTTCGGCCGGCCGACTCCCTCGCGCGTGCGACTCGCGCCCTGTCGGGCGCTCGTCGGCACGCGCCACCGCCTTGTTTATTTATAAGCGAACGGCGCAGTTGCTCGCGCTTCATCCGTTGTATCGCGTCCGCGAGAGCGCGTTCCGCCGCCGAAACGCACACGCTTCTCCGGCGCGTACAGATCTGTGTGTACGCCGGACTGAAGAACACCCCCTGCTGCCTGTGCGGCCGGGACGACACCCACACCCGGATCGCGGTGCCGCCGCGGGCGCTCCGGCTGATGGAGAACGGCGGGCCGATCGCGTGGCGCGACGTGGTCGGCACGGTGACGCTCCGCTTTTGCGCCGACGACTGGGACCTCGTGAGCGACCTCGCCATCGAAATGAACACCCATCCCCTCTCGCGGTGTAACGCAGCGCACGTCTCCCTGGACCTCCGCGAGGACCACGAGGCGCTGCTGTCCGCGACGAAGGCCGAGACGGACCAGACGGAGCTGGAATCGCGGCTCGCGAGTGAGGCTGAGGCGACCCTCGACGCTGTCGACGACCCCTACACCGAGGAGCGCGACGTGGTCGAGGCGGTCGTCGTGTTGCGCGCGCTGGAGGAGCTCGGCGTCCGCGACCCGCCGGGCGATCCGGTGACCCCGTTGCGCAGCGATTCTTAAATACGGTCGCCTACCACCGAACCTCGAACCCCTCGGCGCCCTCCGGCTCGCCGTACTCGACGTCCACGCCGTCGACGTCTGCGGCCTCGCTTCCGGTCTCGCACCACGCCACCATGTCGCGGACGTCGTCCTCGGCACCCTCGAAGGCGGCCTCAACCCGGCCGTCGTCGAGGTTTCGGACCCAGCCGTCGACGCCCGCTCCGCGGGCGGCGTCGCGGGTACTCGCTCGGTAGTAGACGCCCTGAACGCGGCCCGAGACGAACACGTGTGCGCGAACGCGGTCGGTCATCGACCGACGGTGCGGCCGCGTCCAAGTTAAACGCCGCGCCCGCGACCGACCGACGACGACCGGCCGCCAGTCCACCGACGCGCGCCCGCAACCGACGCCTACTAACTGCCGGGCGCCGAGGTGGTCGACATGGACCTGTTCGGAACCGCCGGGATACGCGGCGGCGTCGAAGCGCGCGTCACGCCGGCGCTCGCGCTCGCAGTCGGGCGAGCCGTGGGCGCCGAGATCCGATCGCGAAGCGAGGAGCTACCCGCCGAGTCGACCCCCGAGCCGACCGTCGTGCTCGCTCGGGACGGGCGGGTGACCGGACCGGCGCTCGCGGCCGCGATGGAGGCCGGACTGTCGGCGGGCGGGGTCGCCGTGCGCCGCGCCGGGCAACTCCCGACACCGGCGCTCGCGCACGCCTCGCGGGGGCGCTACGGCGTGATGCTCACCGCCTCGCACAACCCGCCGACCGACAACGGGATCAAGCTGTTCCGGGACGGGACGGAGTTCGACCGCGACGCGGAGCGCGCCGTCGAGTCGCGCGTCGCCGACGAGGAGCGGGTCGCCCCGTGGGACGAGTGGACCGAGCCGACCCGGACCGACCCGCTCGGCGGCTACCTCGACGACGTGCGGGAGTACGCCGCGGGGTTCGGCGCGCCCCTCGACGGCCTCCGGGTCGCGGTCGACTGCGGGAACGGGATGAGCGCGCCCGCGACCCCGACCGTCCTCCGGGAGCTCGGCGCCGACGTCGTCACGCTCAACGGGAACGTCGACGGCCACTTCCCGGGCCGCGGGAGCAAGCCCACCCCGGAGACGCTCGCCGATCTGCGCGCGTTCGTCGCCGACGCCAACGAGGGCGTCGAGAACCCGGGCCGGCCCCCCGAGACCGGAGGCGACGGAGACGGGGAGGCCGAGGGGTTCGCCTTCGGCATCGGCCACGACGGCGACGCAGACCGGATCGTGATCGTCGACGCGGACGGCGAGGTCGTCCACGAGGACACGGTCCTCGCCGTGCTCGCGGAGCGGTACACCCGCACGAGCGACGCGGCGGACCCCGTCGTCGTGACGACGCCGAACGCCTCCGGCCGGATCGACGAGCGCGTCCGCGACGCCGGCGGCCGCGTCGAACGCGTGCGGCTCGGCGCGCTCCACGAGGGTATCGCGGCGGTGCGGGAGGCGGCGGCCGCTGACGGGGCGGGCGGCGACGACACCCGCGTCGTGTTCGCCGCCGAGCCGTGGAAGCACATCCACGTCGCCTTCGGCGGGTGGATCGACGGCGTGACCTCGGCGGCGGTGATCGCCCGGCTCGTCGCCGACGAGGGGCTCGAGGCGCTCCGAGAGCCGGTCACCGAGCGCCCGTACCGCAAGGTGAGCGTCTCCTGCCCCGACGACGCGAAGGCGCCCGTGATGGACCGCTTGGAGGCGACGCTGCCGGAGGCGTTCCCCGAGGCCGCGGTCGACACCGACCACGGCGTCCGACTGGAGTTCGACGACGCCTCATGGACGCTCGTTCGCCCCTCCGGGACCGAGCCGTACGTCCGCGTCTACGCCGAGAGCGACGACGTCGACGCCCTCGTCGCCGATGTCGAGGGCGTCGTCGAGGACGCGGTCGCGTAGGCGCCCGAGCGGTTCGGCCGCCGTTCCGCTGCCGGCCGAGAATTCGATCCGATGAACGACCGTGGGAAATTCGGGTTCGTGGATCGGAACGCCGGAATTGACCGAGGATTCCCCCAGAAAACCCCGCCTCTATTCACGTACGTGCCACCCCGACGCCGCGAGAACGACGAATTTATGCCGCGTTCCGACGGGGGTACGAGTGAGATGGTATCCGACTTCGATCGGCGGCGGTTCATCAAGGCGGCAAGCGCAGCGGGCCTCGTCGGCCTCGCCGGGTGTAGCGGCGGCCCGAGCGGCGACGGGGGCGACGGGGGCGACGGCGACGTGCCGGCGCGGGTCGGCATCGTCTACTCCGACGGCGGCCTCGGTGACAACTCGTTCAACGACGCGGCCCAGGAGGGGATCCTCCAGGCCGAAGAGGAGTTTGGCATCGAGTACGACGAGTCGGAGCCAGACGGCAGCGGCGAGTTCGAGCAGTTCCAGCAGCAGTACGCCGGGTCGACTGACCCCGCGTACGACCTAGTCAGTACCATCGGGTTCAACCAGGGCGACGCCCTCACCCAGACCGCCCCCGAGTACCCCGACCAGGACTTCATGATCGTGGACACCGTCGTCGACGAGCCGAACGTCGCGAGCTACCTGTTCCGCGAACACGAGGGCTCGTTCCTGATGGGCGTGCTCGCCGCGCGCCTGACCGAGACCGAGTTCTCGGCGGGCGCCGGCGAGACGGACCCCGACTCGGCGACCGTCGGGTTCGTCGGCGGCGTCGACAGCCCGGTCATCCGCCGGTTCCAGGCCGGCTTCGAGGCCGGGGTCGAGTACGCGTCCGAGGACGTCGACGTCACCACGAGCTACGTCGGCAGCTACGCCGACCCGACGGGCGGACAGGAGGCGGCGCTGTCAATGTACCAGAGTGGCGCCGACGTCATCTACCACGCCTCGGGCGCGACGGGCGTCGGCGTGTTCCAGGCCGCCGAAGAGGAAGGCCGGTTCGCCTTCGGGGTCGACCAGGACCAGTCGGTCTCCAACGAGTCGTTCTCCGACGTCATCCTGGCGTCGATGGTGAAGCGCGTCGACACCGCGGTGTACGAGTCGATCTCGAACGTCGTCGACGGCGACCACCAGGGCGGGAGCACCACGGCGCTCGGTCTGGACTCCAACGGCGTCGAGTGCGTCTACGGACAGGAAATCGGCGACGAGGTGCCCGAGGAGATCACGGCCGCGGTGGCGGACGCGCGCGACGAGATCATCGACGGGAACATCGAAGTCCCGGAGACGACCGACTGAACGCGGCACGGCGGACCGCGGCCTCGAAACCGAACCCCGGTTGGCGGTGTTTTTTCCCACTCTGATCAGACGAGAGACAGGACGGAGCGCGTTAGCTCGGAATCCGCGCGTTTTTAGGCTCCGGCGCGGAGTTACGGGTGAATGAACCCGGCGGTCCACTTGGACGGCATCACGAAGCGATTCCCCGGGGTCGTCGCGAACGACGACGTCGATCTCGCGGTGGAGCGCGGGAGCGTCCACGCCCTACTCGGCGAGAACGGGGCCGGTAAGACCACGCTGATGAACGTGTTGTACGGCCTCTACCAGCCGACCGAGGGGACCGTCCGCCTCGGCGGCGAGCCGCGGTCGTTCGACTCGCCGCGGGACGCGATCGACGCCGGCGTCGGCATGATACACCAGCACTTCATGCTCGTCGACCCGATGACGGTGTGGGAGAACGTCGTCTTGGGCAACGAGCCGACGACGTGGGGCGGGCTTCGCGTCGACAGGGAGGCGGCCCGCGAGGCTGTCGTCGAACTGAGTGAGCGCTACGGGTTCGACGTGGACCCGGACGCGAAGATCGCGGACATCTCGGTCGGCGAACAGCAGCGGGTCGAGATCCTGAAGGCGCTGTACCGCGGCGCGGACGTGCTCATCATGGACGAGCCGACCGCGGTGTTGACCCCGCAGGAGGTCGACGAGCTGTACGGCGTCTTCGACGAGCTGACCGAACAGGGGAAAACGATCATCTTCATCTCGCACAAGCTCGGCGAGGCGCTGTCGGCGGCCGACGACATCACCGTCCTCCGCGACGGGGTCAACGTGGGCACCGTCGCCGCGGCCGACGTGACGCGCGAGGAGCTCGCGGAGATGATGGTCGGCCGGGAGGTGCTGATGGACCCCGCGACCTCGCCGCAGGAGGCGGGCGAGCGCGTGCTGGAGGTAACCGACCTCAGCGTCGAGGACGACCGGGGCGTCGAGGCGGTCTCAGACCTCTCCTTCGAACTCCGGGGGGGCGAGATCCTCGGGATCGCGGGCGTCGACGGCAACGGTCAGTCCCAGCTCGTCGAGGCGGTCACGGGGCTGCGCAAGACGGCCTCCGGAGAGATCCGCTACCGCGACGAGTCGATGGTCGGGAAGACGCGCCGCGACCGGATCGACCGCGGGATGGCGTTTATCCCCGAGGACCGCCAGGAGCGGGGGCTGGTGATGTCGTACGACCTCACCGAGAACGGCATCCTCGGGAGCCAACACGACGAGCCGTTCGCGCGCGGCGGCCGGCTCGACTGGGGCGCGGCGCGCGACCACGCCGAGTCCGTCATCGAGCAGTACGACGTCCGACCGCCGGACGCCGAGGCGGAGGCCGAGTCGCTGTCGGGCGGCAACCAGCAGAAGTTCATCGTCGGGCGGGAGTTCGAGCGCGACCCGGAGCTCGTCGTCGCCACTCACCCAACCCGCGGCGTCGACATCGGGTCGACGGAGTTCCTCCACGACCGGCTGCTCGAACTTCGCGCCGAGGGGAAGGCGGTCCTCCTCGTCTCCTCGAAGCTCGACGAGGTACAGGGGCTCTCCGACCGCCTCGCAGTGATCCACGAGGGGGAGTTCACTGGGATCGTCGACCCCGCGACCGTGACCGAAGAGGAGATCGGGCTGCTGATGGCCGGCGAGTCGGTCGACGACGACTCCGTCGAGGGGGCGGCCCTTCACAACGCCGCGGTCGACGGCGCTGACGGCGCTGACGGCGCCTCGGACGAGGGGATCGACGGAGCGACCGCCGGTGAGGAGGGGGTGGACGCGTGAGCGATTCCGACGCAGAGGAGAGTCGGGGCGAGTCCGTCCTCGCCCGCGTGGTCGGGCCGTTCGTCGACCGGAGCGTGGCGGAGCGACTCCTCATCAGCGTCGCCGCGATCCTGCTCTCGATCGTCGTGGGCTTCGTGCTCGTGCTCGTCTCCGGCCGGATCGCGCAGTGCTCGACCGCGGCGTGGACGATGCCGTTCACCGGAATCGGCTTCTGTTACGACCCGATCGAGGTATACGTCGTGCTGTTCAACGGCGCGCTCGGCTACCCGTTCGCCGTCGGCGATCCCGGGCTTTTCAACCCCGGATGGACGCCGTTTAACCTCTCGTTCGGGCTGACGCTCTCTGAGACGACGCTTTTGATCTTCACCGGCCTCTCCGTCGCCGTCGCCTTCCGCGCCGGCCTGTTCAACATCGGGACGCAGGGGCAACTCGTCGTCGGCGCGCTCGCGACCGCGCTCACGGTCTTAGCGCTCGCGCCCCTCCTCCCGGCCGGCCCAGTCGCCGGGGTCGTGCTGATCGTCGTCGGCACCGCGGCCGGCGCGGTCGGCGGCGGGCTCTGGGGCGCGATACCCGGCGCGCTCAAGGCGTACGCGGACGCCAACGAGGTGATCACGACGATCATGCTCAACTTCGTCGCCGCGAACGTCGCGTACGTGCTCGTGTTGGAGGTGTTCCGCGCCGAGGGTTCCTCGGTGGTCGCCACCCGGTACGTCCCCGAGTACGCGCAGTTCCCGTCGGTGCTGTTCCCGCCGTCGACCGACTTCTCGCTGCTTGCGTTGCTCGGCGGGGTCGTCTTCATCGGCGGGCTCTACTACTTCGTCGAGCACACGTCGCTCGGGTACGACCTCCGGACGAGCGGCGTCCAGGCCGCCGCGGCCGAGTACGGCGGGGTGAACGCGAAGCTCACGACCGTGCGGGCGATGACGCTGTCCGGCGCGCTCGGCGGGGTCGGCGGCTCGGTGTGGGTGCTGATGTCCGAGGGCCGGTGGATGGCCTCGATCCCCGACCTCGGCTTCGACGGGATCACCGTCTCGATTCTGGCGGGGAACAACCCGATCGGCGTGTTGCCGGCGGCGTTCCTCTTCGGCGTCCTGAAAGGCGGCGCCCTAGAGATCGGGTTCCGGACCGACGTTCCCACGGAGCTCGTCGCCGTGTTGCGCGGGCTCATCATCCTGTTCGTGGCGATGCCGGAGTTCTTCCGGATGATCGGCCGGTACGCCGGCGTCGGCGGCTCGGGAGGTGCGGGCGGCTCGAGGTCGGCGGAGCCGGACGAGCCTACCGGCGGCGACGGAGGTGAGACCGATGCGTAACCCGCTCTCGCCAGCGTCGCTCCTCGAGGGGGCGAGCGAGTCGAGCTACGTGCGCTCGCTTGTCGTCGGCACCGTCGGGGTGCTCGCGCTGCTCGGAGCGTTCGGGCTCGCGTTCCCCGAGTCGGTCGCGGGCGACCTCTCCCGCATCGTCTTCTCGCGGAGTACCGGGGCGTCGACTGCGCGGCTCGCGGCGCCCATCGTGCTCGCCGGGCTCGGCGGCATCTTCGCGGAGAAGTCGGGCGTGATCAACATCGGACTGGAGGGACTGTTAATCATCTCGGCGTTCGTGTCGGTGTACGCCGCGTCGGTCGTCGGCGTCGGGAACGCCGTCCTCGGCGTCCCGGCACTCGTGGTCGCGTTCCTCGCCGGTATCGCCGCGTCGACGTTCCTCGCGGGGGTGTTCGCGGTCGTCTGTATCGAGTTCAAGGCCGACCAGATTATTGCTGGGTTGGCCGTCTGGCTCATCGCTCTGGGGCTCGCGCCGTTCATGTCGACCGTGTTTTTCGGCGGCGTCAACACGCCGAACCTCGGCGCGCGCGTCGGGTGGCAGTACTCTGCGACGCTGGTGGTCCTCGCGACCCTCGGCTCGTGGTGGCTGCTGAACCGGACCGCGTTCGGGAAACACCTCCGGGCGGCCGGCGAGAACCCGAAGGCGCTCGACACGGTCGGCGTCTCCGTCTCGAAGGTGCGCTACGCCGGCGTCCTGCTCTCGGGCGCTCTCTCCGGGGTCGGCGGCTCGGCGCTGGCGCTGTCGATCGGCCAGTTCGTCGGCGCCGGCGAGACGATGGTTCAGGGGAAGGGGTTCATCGCCATCGTCGCGTACCTGTTCGGCAACTACAACCCCCTCGGGACACTCGGTGCGGGGGCGCTGTTCGCCGGGCTCGACGCGATGCAGATACGGCTCCAGCAGCTCGGGTACGCAGTCCCGGACACGCTGGTCCAGACCATCCCGTACGTCGTCGTGATCATCGTCCTCGCGCTGGTCGGCCGGACCCAGATCCCCGAGGCCGCCGGGGAGCACTACGAGACCGAGGAGTGAGCCGCGGCGGCGAGTCGAGCACGGTCGCCCGTCCGGTCACCGAGTCGGCTCATGCCCGGAACGACGGGTCAGGGGCGCTACGCAGCAGAGCCGAACAGTTCGGCTCCGAGCCTGGGCCGGCAGAACCGCTGCCGACCGACGAAACCTGTCCCCGCGAGTCCGACCGAAATGGGAGCAAAGAGTTTTGCCGGGCGCACGACACGGTTCGGTAATGGATAACGACGAGTACGACGTCGTCGTGGCGGGCGCCGGGACCGCCGGCTGTTACGCCGCCGCGACGATCGCGAACGAGGGGCTCGACGTCGTCATCGTCGAGCGCAAGGACGCGGAGGAGGCCGGCCACATCGCCTGCGGCGACGCCTTGAAAGGTGCCGACGCCTTCCCGGAGGCGATCCCGAAAGACCGGCTGGAGCCGGCGTTCACGAACACCGGCGTCGACCACGGCCGCTTCGAGATTCCTCAGGAGGACACGATCTTGGAGATCCCGGTCCCCGGCGAACTCGCCGTCATCGACCGCTGGGAGTACGGCCGCCAGATCATCTCGGGCGCCGAGGACGCGGGCGTCGACTTCCACTACGACACCGTCATCAACGACGTGGTCCAGGACGAGACGGGCCGTGTGCGGGGGCTCAAGGCGGTGCGAAAAGGGGACCCCGTCACGTACGCGGCCGACGTCGTCATCGACGGCGCCGGGTCGCTCTCGCTGCTCCAGGACAAGGCCGACTTCGAGGGGACCACCTTCGACACGAACGTCCGCTACTCGCAGTTCTGCTCGGCGTACCGCGAGATCGTCGACGTGCCGGAGCCGGTCGAGTGGGACGACGCGCTCGTGTTCAAAGCGACCGACCGCGCCGCGGGCTACCTCTGGTACTTCCCGCGGACGGCGACCGAGATCAACGCTGGGCTCGGCTTCCAGATGACCGAGGAGCCGATGCAGCTCGTCGAGTCGCTCAAGAAGGACCTCCGAAACCGCCCCGAGTTTGAGGGCGCCGAGGTGCGCGACAAGCTGGGCGCCGCACTCCCCACCCGACGCCCCTACGACTCGGCGGTCGCGCCGGGGTACATGGCGGTCGGCGACGCCGCCGGCCACGTGAACCCGACCACCGGCGGCGGCATCGCGGGCGCGGCGTACGCGGGCAAGTACGCGGGCGAGCAGGCGGTGAAGGCGATCTCGGACGGCGACGTGAGCGAGGAGAACCTCTGGCGGTACAACGCCCGCGTGATGGACCACTTCGGCGGACGCTACGCCGGCCTCGACGTGTACAACGTCCTCGCGACCGCGGTCGACGTCGACGACCTGATGGGCCTGCTCGCGTCGCTGCCGGGCGAGAAGCTCGCGGAGGCGTTATACGAGGGGTCGACCTCGATGTCCTTCGGGCTGAAGGTGAAGGCCGCGATCAAGTCCTTCGGCTACTGGGGGACGATCCGGAACTTCTACCAGACGAAGTCGTTGGCGGACGAGCTGATCGGCCACTACGACGAGTACCCGACGAGCCCCGCCGCGATGGCGAACTGGACCCGGGAGCGCGACGACATCATGGACCGCGTCTACGAGACGACCGGCGCCGACGCGAAGTACTGAGGCCGTGAGCGGCTACCGACTCACCACCGTCGAGACCGTGCGCGAGCAGGGGTCGTGGGCGTTCACGGCCCGCGAGGGCGATACCGACCGCGAGGTGTTCCTCGTGCCGTGCGCGGACGAGCCGGACGGCGGAGTGGACGCCGAGGACTCAGGTAGCGAAGGGCAACCGGTCCGCGCGTGGAGCAACCGCTGTACGCACGAGGACCAGCGGCTCTACCGCGAGGGGGTCGGCGCCGTGACGCGGGACGGGTCTGTCGTCTGCCCGAAGCACGGCTCGGCGTTCGACGCGTGCGAGGGCTCCTGTGACAACGGCGAGGCCGCTGGGACGACGCTGCGCTCGATCGACGTCGAGGTGCGCGACGGCGCGGTGTTCCTGACCGATGACGAGTTCGCGTACCTCTCCGAGGGGTTGCCGGACGACGACGGTGACGACGACGCGGGGCCGTCGTCGAGCTCGCACCTGACGTTCTGAGTCGAGTAGTATCCGGACGGCGAGCTCGCGGTCGGGCGTCTCTACATAATGGCTTTGCGATCGGTGGGACCGAGATATCCCATCTCGGTCCGGTCAGTACGAGTGAGTCACAGATCGCTCAGTACAGAGGTAGCAATGAGCGATAGCAGGAGTTGGTGAATCAGATCGGCAGCTGCGATACGATATTTAAACACTTCTGAGAGGCGGTGACAATCAGTGATAATGAACAACGCAGTCGGCGCGTGCCTGCGAGCGGCCACCCTCGGCGGCCGCGAGTCAGCACGCGCGAGGGACGCCGTGAGCGACGGGCGACCGAAGGGAGCCCGGAGCGAACGGCGAGGCTGGGGAGGCGTGAGGTGCTGTGCTGGGCGGGGCAGGACTCAAAGGGGCACTCGCGACTGGGGCTTTGGCGGTCTCCGCCGTCGATCTGCTGTCTACCATTTATAACCTACCGGCTGGGAATTTGGGGTATTCACCGCGAAGTTGCGAATTACTTATAACTGACCGATCGACACCGACACCGCCGAAGCCCCAGCCGGGAGGCGGGCGCACGCTCGCTGCGGTCCTCACTCGGTCGCTCACTACGTTCGCTCCCTCGTTGTGGTCCTTACGTCGCC